>JAGOJH010000178.1 GCA_017995215.1 Thermoclostridium sp. | reverse complement strand
ACGCAGTCGTTGCACAGCCAGAGTTAGGAGATGTGTCTGGATTGCCTTTTCTGCGCAAAGACTACAGCTACCTGTTTGAACGTTTTTTCTATTCTCTTGAGGACTCTGGGACAAATGAGATGGGGATAATTGTTTTTGATGAATTGGATAAGGTCAAAAGCCATCTATTGCTTGGGCAGATGACCGAATATTTCATCAATACCCGAAAAGGCCAGGAGCGATCGAACTTAATTATTCCCGAGCCATTCTTTGTTCACAGTGACTTGACCATGGGGGTTCAGATTGTCGATCTGGCAGCCTATATACTTTCATGGGGTTTCAGGATCAGGGGTATGACGAAACCAGCTCGCACTGAGTTACAACCTTTAGTATCTGCATTGTGTAATATGCGGGTACTCAGCAAGAGAGTTGTGCCAAGTATCCGTCGAGAACCCGTTGATATTTGGAGTATTGCTTTGATTGACCATTAAATAAAAAAGGCAATGCAACGCTGGGCGTTGAAAGCCTCCACTTGTTATTATAGGCATTTATAGAAATTTGTCAAGCTGCTTTACAGAACAGCAATCGAAAGAAGGATCACTCTGATGACTTTAAGTATAACAGAAAACATTCTAAACCTTCAACAATCCCCAACTTGTAAGCGATTCTTACAGATTGGAAGGGATTATGAACCAATTCGCAACGCCGGCCAGGTGTCGGCGGAAGTAGCGAAGGCATTGGCGCTTTCGGAATATGAAAAGTACCACACCGCCCGCCTGGAAAGAGAAGCCAGTCAGTCGGATGGAGATTTAGAACAGGTGGTACGAAAACTGAAGGGTAAAAACAAGGGCAACGAGGGGGAAAATTCGAATGTCGAATCATAGACAGCATTCAAATGATCTCATTGAAACAGAAATTGGAAGAATCCCAGAGGATTGGGATTTGTCCAAGCTGTCCAACATAGCTCAAATAATTGTTAGCAACGTAGATAAAAAGGTCGAAGAGAATGAGGCCCCTGTATTTCTTTGTAACTACATGGATGTTTATCAGAATGAGTATATTACAAGTAGCCTGGAATTCATGCGTGGTACAGCGTCTGAAGCGGAAATAAACAAGTTCTCACTTCGACGCGGTGATGTTCTAATAACTAAGGATTCTGAGACTGCTGATGATATTGCCAGTGCGGCAGTTGTGGCTGATGAAATACAAAATCTGATCTGCGGTTATCATCTGGCAATATTGCGACCTGACAAAGAACGCATGGATAGTTTTTTCCTTGCGAAAACATTGCAGCATGATCAAGTTCACAATCAATTTGTTACAAAAGCAAATGGTGTTACACGTTATGGTTTGACCTTATCGGTGATCAATAACGCCACAATTCCAGTTCCACCTTTAATTGAGCAAGCAGAAATCTCACAAATCCTCTCTACATGGGACCGCGCCATTGAACGGGTACAACAGCTGATCGAGGCCCATCAGCGGCAAAAGAAAGGATTGATGCAAGGGCTGCTGACAGGCAGGCTCCGTTTCCCTGAATTTGGTGAACCTATTGAAGAATTTGGCAATCTCCCAGATGGATGGAAAGCCGTCGAATTCCATGAATGTGCTACACGCTCAAATAAAAAAATCGATCCAGCAACGAATGATTTTAATTTCAGATGCGTTGAACTAGAGCATATATCTCAGGAATCTGGGAAAATCATCGGAGAAACGGAAAGCAAACAACAAACGAGTTCAAAAAACTATTTTCGTCCTGGAAACGTGCTGTTTGGGAAGCTTCGTCCATACCTTCATAAATTTGCATTTTGTGAATTTGAAGGGGTTTGTTCTTCTGAAATCTGGGTGTTGCAGAATAAAAGTAACTGCACTTCTAGGTATTTATTCTATTTGGTTCAAACGGATACATTTTTATCAGCTTCGATTCAGACAACAGGCACCAAAATGCCCAGATCTGATTGGAATGTTGTAAGAAAGGCAAAATTAGCTCTGCCCACTCTTAATGAGCAAGAACGAATTACTGCATTATTGGATCAAGTTGAACAAAACATTGAATTACTTGAAAGTTATATCGTGCGGCTTAATCAGCAGAAAAAAGGTCTGATGCAGAAGCTGCTTAAAGGTGAAATTCGGGTGAAAGTGGATTAGGAGGGAGATTATGATCGTATCCGACAATTTATTATTCAATCAAGCTACTTTAAGTGATGCTTTGAGAGCGCAGCTTGTGTCTGTTACAAAAGAGGTTGATGGACTATCCAAAGATCAATTTCTCGTCAATTCAGACGAGCAGATTATTGAGCATGTATATTCTAAAATGGTGATTGCGCCTTTGGTTATTTATCGCGATCAGATGAGTCTCACCGAACCTCAAGAGAATAGGACGGAACGGCGTGATCCCTTCGGAGATCTAATTAGGTTACCGGTCATTAGAACAGACTTGACGATTCCATACACAGGTGAATCTGATTTATGGAAGTTGCAACCATCGACGTTTACATTCAATCCGCCGAGAGGTGATTATTCTTCACAACGAGGTAATGATCAGACTGGCACATTGCGGTTCAAGATGGAATTTACTCAAAGGGAATATACGAGTGATGCAATAAATCATGAGGTTGAGCGGAATCTAAAATCCATTGATGATTATCTTGGATGGATTAAGCATGATATCGAATCGCATAATCCCCAACTTAAAAATGAAATTAGGCGTCAGGTTGCTCAACGCAGGGAAAGGCTAGGAACAATCCAAAGCGCTTTAAAAACCTTAAATATCCCGATTCAGAAACGAGAAGGAGCTCCAGGGCTTTCCCAATTACCCCTACAGCGAAAAATCATTAAACCGTTACCTTCACAAAACAATCACCCGCCAGAATATACGATATCGAACGAAGATTATGAAAATATTCTCAAAATAATTCGGCATGAAGGTTGTTCTTATGAGCGCACGCCAGAACCATTTTCAAAACATGATGAAGAAGAATTACGCGACATTCTTATGGCGCATTTGAATGGCC
>JAGOJH010000177.1 GCA_017995215.1 Thermoclostridium sp. | reverse complement strand
GCTGAATTTATTCACAAGACGGTGGCTAGTTTTGTCATGGACCTGGATAATGCTTTCAACTACTGGCGAGAAGAATATCGTCGCCTAAATACCGAGCATGAACAGAATTCCATCCATCTCCGTACCCAACAGGGTGACAGGGTAGTAAACGACAGAAATTTGGTGATCGCAAAAAAACTTGAAGACATGCGGAATGGAGAAGGGGATTGGTATGCGTATCGCTACTTGGCTTCTCAGGGGTTCTTACCTGCTTATGCATTCCCTCAAAAAGCGGTTACCCTTTCATTTTATGAGATTGAGGACGAGATTGATCGCGACCCGAGTATAGCTCTAAGCGAGTATGCTCCTGGAAACTTTATTTACTATCATAGCGATAGTTACGAAGTGAGAAGCGCTCGTTCCACGCTCATAAATCCTCGGGCAGCCCTCCAAAAGGTTTTGATTTGTCCTGAGTGTGACCAGGTTTATATGGGAAATGAATTAACCAATCAAGTTGTCTGCTCTTGTGGTGCGGACCTAATGCAAACCCATCCTGTTTCAACAATGCCAATGCCCAATATGGCTGCTCGGAAAAATGCAGTTATTTCCTCTGATGAAGAAGAGCGCCGGAGGATGGGATATGAAATCACGACGCACTATCGTGGTGGCGGGAATGCCATCTCTTATCAGCTGGGTAATCATGCTGGGTTCGTCGGTAGTCTGACACTCGAAACGAATGCCAATATTTTCATGATGAATCATGGAACCCGCAGGCAGGATGGAAACACAGCAATGTTTGCTCTCTGTGGACGTTGTAACACATGGTTGATGTCAGAAAAGGAAATTGAAGACCATCCTCGTACTATCCATAGCGGAGGCAATTGCCGAGCAAATGCGCAAGTTGCCGATATAATCCGAGACTTTACCTTGATGCATGAGCAGCGTTGCGATGTGCTTTTGCTTGATATTCCATATCCCGATGGCGTTGAGAGTGTTTCTTTTTATAAGACTCTTGTTACCTCTTTTCATCGTGGCATCCTGATTGCATTTAATCTGGAAGAACGAGAAATTGGTTACTTCCTGGCAAAGAGCACAAATGATCGCGTCCCATTTCGTATGATATTTTATGAAAATACTGCCGGTGGGTCTGGCTGCCTTTCAGCCATGGTTGAAAAACAGTACTTAAGGATAGTCTTTCAGAAAACGGTAGAAATTCTTCATGGTAACGAAAGTGGTAATAACGGCTGCGAGGAAGCGTGTTACCAGTGTCTGCTTTCCTTCTACAACCAACGAGATCATGCTTACCTAAACCGCCACTTGGCGCTGAATTGGATTGCAGAACTCGGTGATTTCGAAATCAAACCAATCAATACCTTTGACCAATCCCATTACGATGATTTGATTAGTAAATGTGATCCTACCTCACCTGGTGAGAGAGTGTTTCTGGAACGCCTAAGGGAAAAAAATATCAGATTACCGGACGAAGCTCAGAAAACGATCTACAACAGTGAAAATGTACCAATTGCTATTTCTGATTTCTTCTATACCCCTAAGCTGATCGTTTTTGTAGATGGATCTGTCCATGATTTGGATTATGTTCAGGATGCAGACAATCGTAAACGAACTACCCTGAAAGCTTTGGGATATCGGGTCGTAGCAATCAATTCAGATTCGATGGACGAAGGACTGGCAGATCTGAAATCAAAGCTTTAAAAGCAATAAATGGATATCTATATTTAAACCGCTTGGAGGAATCGTGGAAGGATTTAATCAAGCTACAGAAGTTGTTGATACCTTTGATATTGATCAGGCTACTGCAGCAGTTTCAATTCAAAATCTTCTTAGTTATGATGAAGTTATTAAGTATTTAAAAAGCTCAAGAGTAGGGTTTGGGGTACTCTATTTGTCCAGTTACCAGGATCCTCTTTCCACGTTGTTATCAAAGCAAAGTTCAGCCAAACAAGGTTTTATTGAAGGGTGGAGTCAAGGGTACGCGGAAGCCTTAATAATTTTTAAACAAGCAATTAAATATTCTTGGGACCCAAATTTTACAATCTCGAATCTTGTGAACTTGTATAAGAATTATGAGATTAAATACAAGGATTCAGTCTTGAAAAATCAATCTTCATCTCGAAAGTCTTTTCGAACAATGTATCACTGTCGCACGGCTCTTTGCGCCATAATTGACACTTGGAAAAAATATACAAAGCAAGCAGTGTGATAATTGTTATTAATTTTCTCTCAAAACAACTAATAAACCTGCCTGCTTCAAAAAAGGAGAAAAGGGTAATTGATGAAGAATGATGAAATTCTTGAAGTATTGTCTCAAGTAAAAACACTTGCAAAGAGATACAAAGACTTGACTGGCAAGCCGTTGGGGGTGACGGGGGAAGTTGCCGAAATTGCTGCTGCACAGCTCCTGGACTTAGAACTAGCTCGTGCTCGTAATTCCGGTTTTGATGCTATCAAAATGGAAGATAGCCAATTGGTAAAATATCAAATCAAAGGTCGCTGTGTATCAAAAAAAAACATAGGCGGACAAAGAATTGGTGTTCTTTCAAAGAATAACGATTGTGATTTTGTGTTGTTGGTTCTCTTGGATGAGGATTTTGAAACAAGAAGCATCTACAAAGCAAAATGGGTTGATGTCAATCAAGCGTTAGATGATGCAACTCGCAGCTCTAGGGCGCGAAACATCCGTAGGCAATTGTCAATAAGTAAATTTATCTCAATAGGAGCGAAAGTCTGGTCAAGAAACACAGCTTAGTAATTAGATCTTTCAAGATCTTGCTCAACCCATCATCTCCACCGGACTGAATCTCTCATGCACCACCCGCAAATCCTCATTTGTCTGCGCCAGGTACCTGCGCAGCACCTGCAAGTCCGCATGCCCCCGAATTCTAAAGAACATGGTCTACTGGCGACCCCTTCAAATGTGCCTTTCTGGTATCCTCATCTTCTGTGCCAGGTACTGCCTCAAAAACGCCAAACTGGTTTTCCCCAGCAGTCTCTGTAAGCTGAAAACATCCACAACATTCCGCAGCCACGGCAACGGCAAATTCCTTTCAAACCC
>JAGOJH010000091.1 GCA_017995215.1 Thermoclostridium sp. | reverse complement strand
TTGGTATTATTGGATTTGTCGATATTTCTATTATACCACAGTAGACGGAACTTTTATATAGTTTATAACAATTTTGTATTAATTTATCAAGGTTCAAGCCCGCTTTTTAGGTGGGAAAGTTGAGTAACTTATTACTGCAAAACATCAAATTAGAGCATGAACCTGATGTTTTACTGTTGTAAGGTTCCCCTGTTTGCATTGTAAGCGTATCCAACTTTTGATGTTCTTAGGAGGTATCACTTTGCCTTCAGTATTAATCATTGACGATGAATCTGCAATCCTCGATAACCTTCAGTTTAACCTGGAGCTTTACGGTTTTACCATTTGGACAGCAAATAATGGTATTGAGGGGATTGAGTTGTTTCAAAAAAATATGGACGCTATTGATGCGGTCATTACCGATATGAAAATGCCTGGAATTACCGGTTTGGATGTTGTGAAGAAAATTCATTCCCTTCAGCCCGATATGGGTATCATTGTGCTGACAGGCCATGGGGACATGGAAAATGCCATATCCTCGATGCGGGAAGGTGCATTCAATTATCTGCAAAAGCCCTTTCAGATGGAGAATCTGGTGCTAAGCCTTCAAAACGCCATTCAAAAGAAAAATATCCTGCTCGAGAATAAAAGGCTGCAGGAGGATCTGATCCAAAAAAACCGCTACCTGCAAGGTCTTCATGATTCTGCGCAGATGATCCTGATGCAGTATGCCCCGCTACACCTTCCGAAATTTGATTCCTGTGATGCGGCTTATATTTACAAAAGCTGCGAAAAGGTTGGCGGAGACATGCTGGATGTCTTTGAATCAAAAGACTTTTTGTTTTTTTATATCTTTGACGTCTGCAGTCACGGTATCCTTGCCGCCGTGAATACCATCATCATCAAGGCCTATTTCTGCAAGCTGAAAAATTACCATTGCGAAATGGATATTATGTCGAGCTTAAAAAATGATTTCCGGGACTTGAACTTGGAGTTGTGCAATAACACGCCCTCTGGCATTTTTGCCACTGTTTTTGCAGGCTGCATCGAGAAGAAAACAAACCGCATGTACTATGTTTCAGCCGGACATATTGATCAATACCTTATAAGGGAAAATACCCTTGTTCCGCTGCCATCCTCCGGGACAATCCTGGGCTCGTTTGAAAACGCACATTATGATGTTTATCAGCATCAGCTGTTAACCGGCGACAAGCTTCTGATGTTTACCGATGGTTTACCGGAAACCTGGGAAAGGAGAGCTTCATGTCAGGGGCAATCCTTTCTGAGCCTGCTTGAAGGCGTGAAAGCTGAACCGGTGGATAAAATGATTGAAAGGATCAATTGTGAAGTGATACGAGCCTCCGACCAGCCTCCTGACGATGATCTCACCATTCTCGCGTTGTCTGTTAAACCATATGAAAATTAGCAGGGAGAGAATTAAATCGAATGAGATACTCGAAAGAAAAAATTCTCGAGAGATTCATGCTCATCATCGTTGAAATCGCGCATGTCATTAACCAAAAGCAGGCGCTCGATGAAATGCTTCTGAAAATCCTGAAGCTGCTTCAGGATTATCTGGATATTCCGTCAGCCTTCATCTGCCTGCACGATCACCTTTCAAGAAGCCTTCAGCTGTCTTCACAGGTAGGTTTGGATACCCATCTGTCGGCCTGTTGCTATCCAAAAACCAAACAGCCCTGTAAAAAGGTTTATTCGAATAAGTGCCATGACGCCTATATCCATTGCACTACCTTCAGTGAGAGTATCCCCCAGGACGATCTGATCCACGACAACCTGTTCAAATCGGGTTATCCAGAGGATATGTGCATGATCCATATCCCCATTCTTTCGGACGTTGAAATTCTTGGACTTTTACATGTGCTCATTCCTGAAGAGCAAAAAAAATTCTTCCTAGATGAAACACCAATTTTGAACCTGGTTGCAAGTAAAATTGCGGCCGGCCTGAAAAGCAAGCAGCTAGAAAGAGAACTGCAGCAGTATGCCGATAACCTGGAAAAAACGGTCAAGCGCAGAACAGACGAACTGCGGGAAAAGGATCTCCAGCTAATACAATCGGGCAAGCTGGCTACACTGGGTGAAATGGCAACCGGTATCGCCCATGAGATCAACCAGCCATTGGGTGCTATCAGCCTAATCGTGCAGGGGCTTCAAAAGGCGAAGGAAGTGGATAAGCTTAGTGACTCAATGCTGGACGACAAATTGAAGTCCATCCACTCGCAGGTGGATCGTATCAATAAAATTATCCAGCATCTGAGGGTTTTTGGTCGAAATGCCAGTGACGAAGGTGATAAAATCAATATTAACAAGCCCATGACCGATGTGTTTGATCTGATCGGTCGCCAGCTGGAGCATCACTGCGTCACTGTAGAGTTTCATCTTGATAACGGCTTGTATGTTTTTGCCGATACAAACCGATTAGAGCAGGTGTTTCTGAATATTATCAGCAATGCCAGGGACGCTCTGGACATACAGGAGAAAACCGTCAACCAGTTCAGGCAGATCAGCAACCCCCCAGCCTGGGTAACTAATTGGGAGAAAAAAATAATCATCCGATCCTACCAAAAAGTAAACCGGGTGATCGTTGATATTGAAGATAACGCCGGAGGAATCCCCAAGCATGTCCTCGATAAAATATTCGAGCCCTTTTATACGACAAAAGAAGTTGGAAAGGGTACAGGGCTTGGTTTGTACATATCCTATGGAATTATCCGTGAGCTGGGCGGAGAGATCCAGGTGAACACCACAACCGGTGTCGGTACTGTGTTTTCAGTCATTCTTCCAGCTGTGGCAGAGTAGTTTTGCCTGCTGAAAACTAAATATGAAGGCTTTAGCAAGCCACAAAAAAAGCCTCCGCTTATAAAAGCAAAGGCATTATTTCAATGGCTATCTAAAAAGTGTGCTACTCTAACATCCCAGTAACAGACCCAGAAAGGTACTAATCAAATTCTTCAAGCAGCTTCAACTGTGCATGAATGTTCGTGCTCATTTTTCCTCTGTAAACGACAAAATCCTTTTTTAACCGCTCCGTTTCAAACTGGATGCGAATCACTTCCCTGTTGGCTTCTTCAATGATGGTTCTGGCCCTGTTGTTTGCTTCATTGACGATGTTTTCAGCTTTTCGTTCGGCATTGGCAATGATTTCACCGCTTGTTTGCTGAGCAAGGATGAGGCTGCTTTTCAGCGTGTCCTCAATTTTTTCAAAGTGGGACAGCCTGTCCTTCAATTCCATGGTTTGGTCCTTC
This sequence comes from Thermoclostridium sp., assembly GCA_017995215.1. Taxonomy (GTDB): domain Bacteria; phylum Bacillota; class Clostridia; order DSM-8532; family DSM-8532; genus JAAYJG01. Next base: position 10,968 of record JAGOJH010000091.1, on the reverse strand, counting down.
ACCTTCATCATCTCATGAATATAGTCCGAATAATCCTCAATGACTTTTTGAACCACTTCATAAACCTGATCCTCATTCAGACCGCCCATCATGGATTTGCGAAAAACAATATTTGACAGATCGTTCGGTGTGTAATTCATAATGCTGTCCTCCGACGCAAACTTATGTGGGCTGTGCCCACAACCAAATAGCGGAACCTTATTGCTGCAAAACATCAAATTTTTGTTTTCATTTGATAGTTTGCAGCAACAAGGTTTATAGCCCAAGGATTGAAAATAGTTTCAGAAGGATGAATTCAATCAAACCCATCAGAATGCACGCGATAAAAGGAGACGCATCAAACCTGAGGGCTTTTCCATATGCGGATTGGTGAATCATTTTCCTTACCGGCGATAAAATTGGTTCCGTTGTGTTGATTACAAACTGCTTAAACCTGTTTTCCTTTGGAATAACCACAATCGAAAACAAAAACCGAAGCAGAACCAAACCGCCAACAACTCTGAAAAAAACGATGACCGCTGTTCCAAGAGCCGACTTCCTAAGTATAAAAAACATATTTGTTATTTTGCCCAGGGGAATGCCCCTTTATTATGCAAATCTTCCTTTGTTTCGCCAAGAATGTCTACACTGTTCGGGGCAGCAAGGAATATCCCGGACGAAACCTTTTGAATGTTTCCATCCAGTGAATAGACAGCCCCACTTAAAAAGTCGACAATTCTTTGCGCGATCTGAGTTTCAATGTTTTCGACATTCATGACGATAGAACGGTTTGCACGCAGATGATCGCAAATTTCCTTTGCGTCGTTGATGTTTTGCGGTGTGACAACAACTACCTTGGTAGTAGCGCTGTTGTTCAGGTTAAGCACCTTGCCGTGATTCTTTCTCGAAAAAGCGGTTGCGGTTTTCTCGCTTTTCTGACCGCCTTCTTCCATTTCATCCTCTTCGATGATATCTTCCTGAACCTCTTGTGTTTCCCATCCGACAAAATCCAGCATTTTGTTCAAAATGTTTGCCATTTGTATCTTCCTCCTACTCCTCTTACGTAAAAACAAAAACTATGTGTTAAGCTTCATACCCTGGAATACTGCCCTGGAGACCGTTCGAAAAAGAGATTTACTCATATGAATAAATGAAGTTTTCGAGCTAGTTCCTTGATCCAAAAATACTGCTGCCTATTCTTACAATGTTGGCCCCTTCCTCGATGGCCGTCTCAAAGTCATTGCTCATTCCCATGGACAAATACTGCATACTAATATTATCTATTTTTTCCCATCCAATGTCAACAGCAATTTGCTTCAAGCTGCGGAAAACCCAACGAATATTTTCCGGGTTGTCTGTAGCGGGTGCAATCGTCATTAAGCCTTTCACACTGATATGGTTAAACGATGAAACCTTCCGTAAAAAGGAACGCAGTGCATCAGGCTCAACACCGGCTTTGGATTGTTCACCGGAAACGTTCACCTGCACCAGGCAATCTATGGTTCGGTTTGCAGCGCAGGCCCTCTTTTGAAGCTCTTCAGCCAATTCCAGCCGATCAAGCGAATGCACCATGGTGACCTTTCCGATGATGCTTTTCACTTTATTCGTCTGAAGCCTGCCAATTAAATGCCAGCTACAGCTCTCACCCAATATATCGTATTTTTCCAATAGTTCCTGAACCCTGTTTTCACCAAAATGAAAAACTTTTTTTTGCAGGGCGGCTTCAATGGCATCTGAAGAAACCGTTTTGGATACCGCCACCAGCAGAATATCTTCCGGTCTGCGGCTGCTGCGCAGCGCAGCTGCAGCGATTCTTTCCCGTACCATCTCCAGATTGTCTGCAAGCTTTTGTTGCTCTATAGCATCAAGCATTAGTCAATGACCTGCCCTTCCTCTATATTCTTTGGATTGACAACATAAATATCAAAAATACTCACCGGATCGGTTTCAGAGGATCCATCCAGTGTGTCGATCACGGCAAAGGTATCCTGTTCAGCAATAACAGCAACTCTTTTGATCACAGCCCTGTTCAGTCGCACCAGTATGACATCGGCGGTGTTGTCACGCATATTCCGGTTGGCAAGGCTTCTTACAGGGATTTTCAGGCCTTCAATGCTTTCAACAACGAGATCGGCGCTGACATGGCGCAAATGAACGGTTTTTTCAACCATGCGGTTAAAAGATACAGTAACAACGGTGTCATCACCCATGGGCTGTAACGACTCAACCATACATGGAATCAGTTCATCCAGACCGTCAACCTTCAGTGAAAGGACATCGCCATTCTTTAGCCGCTGTGCAGCTTTACTTTGGATTGCACAGGCGTACCAGCTTTTTTCATTGTTGACAAGCCGTGCAAAGGTTTGATCCTTTTTCACGGTAAAAGCTTCTTCCGCTCTGATATAGCCGAGGCTGCTTCCATTCTCTTCTACGGTTTTCGGATTGTCGGAAGTTTTCAGCGCAAGATCCTCAGCAGTTAAATTCCCCATATTCTCAAGCATATATTTTGGGTCTGTGCTTTGGTCATCCCAGACCACCAGCCCTGAAAAAACCGATTGAATCATCAATGCATTTTGTTTGAGGTTTTTCTTCAGTTTTTCAAGCTCTTCCTTTTCGTTCTGCAGGTAAAGCCGATCATCCTGCCCCTGGAACACTTCCTTGTTTCTCTGGTACAGCAACCGCTCCAAGGCTGATTTTATCCCTTTGACCCCGGGCAGAGTCTTCTCGGCTGCGAGGATGGAAAGCTTGCTGGCTTCATTTTGAACCTGTTCACTGAATTCCGGATGCTGTTCCAGGTTTTGCGGGTAGCTTTCTGCGACCTGACGAATGATGTCCTTCTCCAGATTTTCAATTTTCTGAAGCGTCAGGCTGCTGGTTTCGTCGATAAGCATGGCACAATCATATTTGTTGGGGACGCGCTCGGACGAACTGACCTTTGGGACAATAATTCCATCCTTAGGAGCAGTGATGATCATTTCTTCCCGGATAAACACACCAACTGAGGGAATTTTCATCTCCAGAAGCCCGGTGTCCAGAATGTCGGTTTCGACGCTGCCATGAAACAGCCAGTTCCATAGCGCAGGTAAATACAAAAGAGCAAATAGCACGAGCAGAACCCGCGCCACTCCGCCTTTTTGACGTTTTTTCCGTACAAGCTTTATCTGAGGCTTTCTTTGTGTTCCTTTATCCTTCGTACTCATTTTTCCCTCCGCAATACCGGTTTCATCGGGCAGCCGGAAACGGTTCGAACCCCTCAGGGTTTACAGCTGCAGCAGAGCATTGTTCAACAATTCCTGAACGGCGCATAAAACACCGATTTTTACATGATCATAAACCAGCCCGCCCTGAAGGTAGGCTGTGTATGGCGGACGTATGGGGGCGTCTGCCGACAGTTCGATGGAAGAGCCCTGGACAAAAGCCCCCGCCGCCATGATCACAGGGCAATCATAACCAGGCATGTCCCACGGCTCGGGGGTCACATAGGAATCAACGGGAGATCCCTTTTGAATTCCGCGGCAGAAAGCAATCACCGCTTCCGGGCTGTTCAGGCGAATGGCCTGAATGATATCGCTGCGTTCCTGATCAAACGCCGGGCAGGTTTCGTACCCCAGGGTTTCAAGCAGTGAAGCTGCAAAAACAGCACCCTTCAAGCTTTGCGCCACGGTATGGGGCGCAATGAACAAGCCCTGGTACAAAGCTCTGTTCTGGCCAAGCGTAGCACCGACCTCCCGGCCAAGCCCGGGAACCGTCATGCGGTAGGATGCCTGCTCGACCAGCTCTTTTTTCCCGACGACATATCCACCTGATAGGGCTAGCCCCCCACCCGGGTTTTTTATCAGCGAACCGGCAATGATATCGGCCCCTGCTTCCACAGGCTCGCTCTGAGCGGTAAACTCTCCGTAGCAGTTGTCTACCATCACCACAACATCAGCTTTTATTTGTTTTACAAAATCGGCAGTTCTCTTAATATCCTCCACAGTGACCGGATTGCGCCATGCATAGCCCCGGGAACGCTGCAGGAATACCATTTTCGTTTTCTCAGTTATCGCTTTCGCTACTGAGTCAAAATCAATCGTGCCATCTTCAAGCAGCTCCACTTGACGGTAGGACACTCCATAATCTTTCAGGGAACCATTTCCCGCCTCACCACGGATTCCAATAATCTCTTCAAGGGTATCGTATGGTTTTCCAGTGACCGACACCAGCTCGTCTCCGGGCCTTAATACGCCATAAAGGCACAAGGCAAGCGCATGTGTGCCGCAGGTGATCTGGTGGCGGACAAGAGCGTCTTCGGCCTTGAAAACCTCGGCGTAAACCTGCTCCAGAATTTCCCGCCCTCTGTCGTTATATCCATAGCCAGTGGAGCTGTTAAAGTGAGTGTCACTGACACGATATTTCTGCATCGCCCGGATAACCTTCGCCTGGTTCCAGGTGGCAATGCGATCGATCCTGTCAAAAGCCGAACGGCATCTTTCCTCAGCAGCAGCGGCCTTTTCGGCCAGCTTGTGATCAATACGAAACATCTCATGGAGTATATCGGTTTTTTTCATTGGTTATTTTCCTCTTTCTCACCGGTCAAACTGTCCAGACGCTTTTGAACCTGCTCAACGGTGATGGTGCTATTAAAGCTGAAGGTACTTTCCAGCGCCTTTTGATACATTCCTGCTGCTTCCTGGCTGCGGCCGCTGTCTTCAAGAAACCTCCCATAATTGTACCAGGCTTCTGGAAAATGGGGGTTCTTCTCGATCAACTTTTGAAACATTTCCCCCGCCCTTTCCATTTCGCTGCGCAGGTAGTACAGGTGGCCAAGGTTGTCCAGTATGATGGGGTTTTCGGGGTTGTATTCCAACGCTTCCAGGTTGAATTTCAACGCTTCATCCAGATCCCCCTGCTCTATCAGCATATAGCCCAGGCTGCCATATATGGCTGTGGTTTTGTAGCTTATAATCACTTCTTTTAGCATGGTAACGGCTTGATCTAACTGCCCCTTTTTCCAAAGAACAATAGCAAGGTTGGACTTCGCCATATTTCTCTCATCTGCTGATCTGCCCCGGGCTGTGCATTCCTGAAGGATTTTTTCCGATTCCTCCAGCCGGCCCGCTTTCAGCAGCAGAAACCCATAGTTCACCTTCATTTCCTGGCTTGCCTTCGGAAAAGAAACAGCCTTTTCAAACAGCTTTACTGCGTTATCCACATTGCCCTTTGCATACTCTGCCTGCCCACGAAACCGGTAAATCAATACCCGATTGGACATCACCACCAACAGAATCCAGGCTGCAAGGCCGATAATACCGGCATATGTATTGATGCGGAACAACAAGTAGATGGCCAGTACCGGAACTGCAGCATACAGGATAAACTTTACCATTGGGGTCACTTTCATATTGTCACCTTTTCGTTTGTGCTATCGATAATATTTGAATGCACTAATGCTTATTGTATATCTGTGATTTCACTGTTTGAGCCCGAAAATCACCGGAATAAATTTGTGTAAGTGAAATCATGTGAGTGATTGCCATTTTGGTCAGGTGCAAACAATCAGGAACCAGACAATTTGTCCCTTTCTAATAGTAGCACCACACCGGGCAGATTGCAATCCTGCTGGAAATAGCCGCACACGCGCACCTCACCTGATTACTGTGCACACACCTCTCTTAAAAAGTTCATAAGTAGCTACTGCGGTATATGTTTTATCCTGAGTGCAGCGAAGGATCTGGTCAGGAGTAATGCAAGATCCTTTACTTCGTTCATATGACTGCGCCCGCTTAGCTGTAACAGTAATAAGCATTTTGCTTTCCCATTGAAATCACCCAGATCATCCGCCAGCTTTCCTGGCTGAACAGGAACTGTCCTATGTATCGGTTCCTACGGGACAATGGGCTGTGGATAACCCGTGTTCGCTTCGTCTATATAATATCCAATTTCAAATTCTTCGCCCATGTCATCGGTGCAAAGCTTTGTAAAGGCAATTGTACCTTTGCCTTCCTGTAGAAGCCTTCTTTCATAATGTCCGGTGGAAGGATCCCTGTATTCAACCTCATACAAATTCTGCCCATTCTCCTGTGAAACTGAGATAATTTCAGTACAAATTTCCGTATTATTGAACCACTCATCTTCAGGGTACTGATACCAGTAGTGCCCTTTGACAAAAGGATAACGGATGAGCTCGAGCCCGGAGAAATCAGAATCTGGCATAAACGGAGCATATTTTATCTGAGACAGCACATTGTTTTCAATCCTATATTCCAGTTCAATATTGGCGGGCACATCGGGATTTTCTGCAACGGATGGGTCTGTGACAAGGCCAGTAACCGTGTAAACCGGGTTACCATCTTCGGTATGAATTTCACTGAGTGCAGCAGTGTGTTTATATTTACCGGTGCCAATACAGTTCCAGGTGAATCCGGTTCTCCCGGGCAAAAGCTTCCCAATGCGCTCCATCAGGATCTGCCTGCCAATGTCATTGCGCACGACAATTTGCTGATCCTCCAGGTTGGAGAAAACCTGCTCCAGGTATCTTTCTATTTCTTCAGTTAAGAGAAATGACCCTTTTTCGATGATGGAGACATAGCCTGCAATGATTGTAGAAACGCGGGTATCCGGGTTATTTTTTACAAAATCCAGGTACCGGTTATAATAGTCCATGGAGATCTGGCGGGTTGAAAAATTGATGACTGCATCCTTTCCATACCCGTAAAGGTAACAATACAGATAGGAATCGTACAGGCTGAGTACCTGATTGAAACGTATGGACTGTGGATAGTTCTCAATATATCCCGAAGTGATGAGCAGCCTTTTTTCCAAATCTTCTTTTGGAATGGCCAGATTGCCATTTGTGACGGCAGGTGATTCTGTTTCAGCCTGAGCAATACCAATATAATCTCTGAACCAGCCTGACAGCATTCCTTCCCACTTCCTGTAAAGGCTGTAGTCGATGACTGGAACCTTGTACCTGTTCACTTCGGTAAGCTTTAGGCCGTTTAAGGCAAGTTCAGAAGTATAGGCCTGATCGATTTGAGGATCGGCGTTCCCGCTGAAATCCAACCTTTCCAAATAATATTCCAGCCATGCATTTTGGATGCTTTCCAGGATAAGAAGCATGCTGTCGGCCTCTTGCGGGGTTGCAACTGCAATATGCTCACCGACATATGACAAAAGTTCTGAAGGCAGGCTGTCTGCGAAAACCAGATTCGCCATGTTTTGAACCACCGTTTCCCTGATGATGGTTTTCGGTGCATCAATCACTGGTGTAACTTCTCCAGCTTCAGAAGGCTGAAGAGTGCCGGATGGCTGCGCTGCAGAACCGGTTGGAGTTATCTCCGGCTTTCCGGCAACAGGGTTTTTACCACATGCTGATAAAACAAAGGCCAGGATCAGTATGCTGATGAACAATAAATTTCTAAAATTTCTTTTCATCTCTCCGGATACTTATCCGTTTTGTCCCTCCCCGTGAAATACTTTGGGAATCGTAAAAAAACCTAACCAACCCTCAGCATGGCTTCCAACGCCTTGCGCGCACCTTCGGCCACCACAGGGTCCACATGGATCTCATAACGCATTTGCATGAGTGCCTGAAAAACACTGTTTACCGAGGTTTTTTTCATATTCGGGCAAATGAAGCCCTGAGACAGCATGTAGAAATTCTTTTCGGGGTTGTCTTTTCTCAATTTGTATAAAACACCCATTTCTGTAGCGATTAGGTATTTTTGGTTAGGGCTGTTCTTCGCATAGGCAATGATTTCAGCCGTACTTCCGGTAAAATCAGCCTTCTGAACAACCTCAGGCCTGCATTCCGGGTGTGCCAGCATCAGTGCATCGGGATGCAGCTTTCGTGCGGCTTCCACATCTCTTTCTTTATACCGGTGATGGGTGACACAAAAACCCTTCCACAAATGAATTGTTTTTTCGGGTACCTGCTGTGCGATATAATGGCCAAGGTTCTGATCGGGAACAAACAGGATCTCCTTTTGCGGCAGGGACCGAATTACCCTTAAAGCATTTGAGGATGTACAGCAAATATCACATTCAGCTTTCACCTCTGCCGAGGAGTTGATGTAGCAAACGGTGGCGGCACCGGGGTATTTTTCCTTTTCCTCCCGAAGGGCACTGGCGGTAACCATGTCGGCCATTGGGCAGCCTGCATCTATTTCGGGCAGCAGTACGGTTTTTTCGGGAGACAGAATTTTTGCGCTTTCAGCCATAAAATGCACCCCGCAGAAAACCACCACTGCATAATCGGAAGATGCGCAATACTGGCTAAGTCGAAAGGAATCTCCAACAACATCGGCCAAGTCCTGAATTTCATCCACCTCATAATTATGTGCAACGATAACCGCGTTCTTTTCTTGTTTTAGTCTTTCAATTTCACCAACCATGTCGGTCATATCATAAGAATTCGTCAACTTACGACCTCCTTTACATGTTTTGTCTGATGTGTTTATTATAGCACATGAAGAATACTTGTACTATAAAACCGCCAAATTGAAAACAAAAAAATCCGGAGTTGATTCCGGACTTTTATTGCAGGAAAGCTGTTTTGAGGCCAGGCAATTCCACGCCTCTGCCCCATTATATCGTCCAGGCTGTTCAATCGTCTGAGCCCCTATTCCAGTTGATAGCACCATAAATAATGCACAGCAGCGTGCTTAAAGCACTGAAAACATATGCCAGTAAGGCTCCTGTATCCTGTATCCCCAACATAATCCAACCTCCTTCACCGTAGCTTTACTCTTTGTGCGCAAAGCACAGTTCGATATGCTTCTTGTCCAGATCCTGTTTTGTGAACAACCCTGCAACGATAGTAACAATGGTTGATACTGAAAGTGAAATAATCAACGGATCCAGATAAACAAGGTTTGTACCCGTTGCCAGCGAGTCCACACCAAATATAAGCTTACATAGCATCAATATGGCTGACTCCTTAGTATGCACAAAAAGCATCCAGAGCATACTGGTGGTAAAACCCGCCAGCATGCCTGAAATAGCAGCCTTTCTTGAAATCTTCTTCGAGTATAGCGCCGCAACATATAGTGGCAGAAACGAAGACGCACAGATACCAAAAAACAAACCAGTGCTGATGACAATGGCGCCGTTCCAGACTTTCGGCAGCACATAGGCCAGCACAACGGTAATAACGATCCCAACAACAAGCCCCACCCTGGTGATCAGCATGGTTCTTTTTTCGTCGGCATCCCTTCTATCGAACAAATCTCGGCTGACAGCCGTGCCCATGGTGTGAAACTGCGAGCTGAGTGTTGACATCCCGGCGGATATAGCCACAATCATGAAAACCGCAACAAACCATTCAGGCATGATGTCATTAATGAAAGCCGGAATGACCTCTTCACTCGAACCTGCGAAAACCTGAGCAATTTGGCCGTATTTTTCATAAAAATACAAATTGGTTAAAGGTCCGACCACATACACAACGCCAACGGTCATCAATATGAAGATTCCTCCGACGGGAACTGCCCGATTCAGCTGTTTGCCGCTTTTCACCGTCATGTACTTTACAACCAGCTGGGGTTGAGCCAGAGCTCCCACACCAACACCCAACACAATGGATGAAAAAACCACCAGCCAGTTTGGTGAAAAGGCTTCAGGCGTGCTCGTCCACCCGGTGAAACCCGGAAGAATTCCGATGCTCTTGATCTGCTCCTGCACCTGCGGAAGCCCGGACAGCAGAGTCAGCCTTTCATGCGCGGAGGTTATCCCACCAAGCTGTTGATAGACGAAGATGATAAATATCAGCATCCCGACGATCATGAAGGAGCCCTGAAAAGCATCGGCATACATAACGCCCTTCAACCCGCCGAAAAAAACATAAATGGCCACAAAAGCTGCTGAAATGAGCAGTGCAGTAATATATTCAATATTGAAGCTTCTTTGAATAAACGCTGCCACACCAATTAAAACAGCCGCCGCATATATGGGCATGAACAGAAAAATGATTATGGCTGAGAATTTTCGGATAAATTTTGATTGGTATCTTTCACCGATAAATTCTGAAAAGGTTTGAGCGTTCAGGTTCTGGCCCATCCTTCTTGTTCTTTTCCCAAAGAAGATAAATGCAACAAAAACCCCCAGGAAAATGTTCAGGAAAGTAAGCCATAACAGGCTGAAGCCATGCTGTGCCGCAATACCCCCGAAACCGACAATGGCTGATGTGCTGATAAAGGTTGCGCCATAGGAAAGGGCCATCACTGCCGGATGAATCTGTCTTCCGCCCAGCAGGTAATCATTGGCGGTCTTTGTTCTGCGGTACCCCAGATAAGATAAGTAACCAATGATTATAATGTAAATGATAATCATGATGAGTTTGATCATGAAGCATCCTCCATTCTTTCAATGAGCGCCTGTAGAGGCAGGGGTCTTAATGCATTCAATAAAAAAGCCTTTATGCACGGAATAAGGGCACGTACAAAAAGGCTGTTGCAAGCCATATAATACTACCGTCTTCCATGCTACATATCAGTTCGTTTCATTTCCGTTTTACAGTGAGTCAAGTTTCCGATTCCCTGGCCCACAAGCAATACTAACACAGCCAATGCGTTACTGCAATAATTGTCAGTATTCTTGTCGGATATTGCGGCAACATTGCCATGTTAACAGAAAAAATAGAGGATGTCCATAGTTTTGTAATGTATTGCTCCATTTTTTGTAACACAAGTTACTGTTCACAGGTAAGCAAAGTCTGCTAAACGAAATGAAGGATCTCGCATTATTCCACAAGAGCTCCTTCGTTGTGCTCAGGATAAAACACATACCTCCGAATAGTAACGCAAATTCTTAATGTCAGTTTTTCGGTTTTTGTTGTTTCTTGTCTTGGTTTGTTGTAGAATATAGGATGTCATGATTTTACTGTAGGGCACCTCTAAAAACGTCAAATTTCCTTTAGCATATCATACCCCCCCGAAAAATCAAGGGGATTTTGCAAAAAAATGTATGAATTTATCGTAGAATCATCAAAATATCTGTCTTAAACAGCCA
>JAGOJH010000004.1 GCA_017995215.1 Thermoclostridium sp. | reverse complement strand
ATTAAGTATCTCTTTAGGCCTTTTACAGGGTGATAATATTTGCATACGTCTTTATGGTTTCAATAGTTATAATGATATTCGCTGAAGATTTTATCAGGATAGTGAAATCGATTCCGGTAATTGTTAATTTTTTCATTCAAGTATCCGATATATAAAACAGAATTCTCCATTCTTATCCGGAAGCATGGAACCTCTATCAAAATACTGATTATTAAGAATCCTGGAGGTAAATAATTATGAACAGACAAACAGCATTTGAAGAATTAACGATTAGGCTGGAGAGCAAAGAACTGATTCAAAACAGTCTTGCCGTGGAAGCAATCATGCGAAAACTTGCAGTTTATCTGCAGGAAGATATTGAATTATGGGGGATGACAGGACTGCTTCATAATATCGATCAGGAAAAGGTAGATGGCGACTTGCAACGGAAGGGGCTGGTAGGTGCGGAAATTCTGGAAGGCTTGAACGTGAATCCTACCATCATCTATGCTATAAAGGCACATAATCCAAAGCTGGGCGTTCAGAGGAGAAGACGGGTTGACAAAGCATTGTTCTGCGCAATCCCGCTTGCAGACCTGTTGAAAGCCTGTGCTCTAAGCGTGCCGGAAAAGCAACTGGAAGAGCTGGATCCACAATATATAACCGACATGTTTTATGATCAAAGCTTTAAAAGCGAAGAAGTAGACAGGGAAAAAATCAGTGACTGTGAAGAAATGGGCCTTTCGTTAGGTGCTTTTATTGAATTGGGGCTGTCGGCCCTGAAGGAAATTTCTGGTGAACTGAAGCTGTAGACCATTTTTCAAGCTCGCGGGTATATTTCGCGGCATACAGCAAAAAATAACGATGTAATGAATGTATAGGAAGCAATTGCTGTGCAATTGCTTTTATGCTATTAAAAGGAATTGGGATGATTTGATGGAAGAAAGAAAAGAACGAATTAAAGGGTTTATTCATGAAAAATCCTATCACCCTTTGTCTTATGAGGAACTGGCGGTTGTACTTGATGTACCGCAGGAAGATCGGGAAGCGCTGCAGCAGGTACTGGATGAAATGGAAGCAGCAGGGCAGATCTTCAAAACCCGAAAAGGAAAATATGGCGCACCGGATAGAATGGGCCTTGTAGCCGGCAGGTTTCAGGGGAATGAACGCGGGTTTGGCTTTGTTATTTCAGATGACACCAACCAGGAAGATCTTTTCATACAAATGGATTACCTTAATGGTGTTATGCACGGTGACAGGGTTGTAGCAAAAATTACAAAATACCCCGAAAGCAACCGGCGAGCTGAGGGAGAGATCATTAAAATTCTGAACCGCGCCAACGATAAAATTGTCGGCATATTTGACAGAAGCGGTTCATTGGGCTTTGTAACCCCGGATCACCGCAAAATACGAGGCGATATTATCGTGCCGCTGGATAAATCCATGGGTGCCATACCTCATCAAAAGGTTATCGTTGAAATCACGCGGTATCCTGAACAAGAGCGAAATGCTGAGGGAAGGATCATCGAAATCCTGGGGGACTCGGAACAGGCTGGTGTGGACGTGTTGTCTATTATTCGCACCTATAACCTGCCGTTGGAATTTCCAGATGAGGTAACCGACGAAGCTGGGGCGGTTTCGCAAGAATTATCTGCTGCCGACCTTGCGGGACGAAGAGACCTGAGAGAGCTTACCATGGTCACCATCGATGGTGAAGATGCCCGGGATTTGGATGATGCTGTTTCTCTTGAAATGAAGGAGGACGGTATCTACCGGCTGGGTGTCCACATTGCGGATGTGACGCACTATGTCCGGGAAGGCTCAGCCCTCGATGAGGAAGCATTGAAGCGTGGAACCAGTGTTTATTTTCCCGACAGAGTTATCCCGATGCTGCCCCGGGAATTGTCAAACGGTATTTGCAGCTTGAACCCGAAGGTAGACCGTCTTGCCTTTTCGGTGCTGATGGATATCGACAGCCTGGGACGTGTGATCAGCCATGAGATCTTTGAAAGCGTCATTCACACCAATGAGCGGATGACCTATACAAAGGTATATCAGATCCTTGAAGAAAAGGATGAAGCACTGATTGAACAGTATCGGCCATTGGTTCCGATGTTCGAGCAAATGAAAGAATTGTCGCTCATCCTCAGAAAAAAAAGAAGCCTTCGCGGTGCAATCGATTTCGATTTTGAAGAAGCGAAAATCATTGTGGATGACAATGGGAGACCCATTGACATCAAAAGGTACCCGATGACCATTGCCAATAAAATTATCGAGGAGTTTATGCTGCTTTGCAACGAAACGGTTTCCGAGCATTTTTACTGGGCGAATATTCCTTTCGTCTATCGCATTCATGAGGATCCCGATCCGGAAAAGATTGAAAGCCTGAACGCATTTCTGTATAACTTCGGCCAAAGGATTAAGGGCAGCGGCAATGTACATCCACGCGCCCTTCAGGATGTTCTTGAAAAAGTGAAAGGAACGCCTCAGGAAAGAATGATCAGCACGATGATGCTCAGAAGCCTGCAAAAAGCAAGATACAGCTATGAGCATGTGTGGCATTTCGGCCTTGCAGCCGGTTACTATTCTCATTTTACATCTCCGATCCGTCGGTATCCCGACCTCATCATCCATAGGATCATGAAGGAGTATATTCGAGGCAATTTCAGCGATCAGCGAAACGAGCATTATGCCTCCATTCTTCCCGAGATAACCCGGCAATGCTCCGAGAGAGAAAGAAATGCAGAAGAAGCTGAAAGGGACTGTGATGACCTGAAAAAGGCCGAGTACATGCAGCAGCATGTCATGGAGACCTTTACCGGTATCGTTTCGGGGATTACATCCTTTGGTATGTTTATCGAGCTGGAAAACACCATTGAAGGCCTTATTCGCTTAAGCAGCATGGATGATGATTACTATCGCTATGATGAAAAGCAATATTGTCTCATTGGGGAAAGAACCGGCAACATCTATCGTATTGGGGATACGGTGGAGATTATTGTCACCCGCGTCAGCCCGGAAAACAGGCAGATCGATTTTATGCTTGCAAACGGTGATGATCCCTATGATATCAGTCAAAAGGCCCAAAATGCAGGGAAAAAGCATCGTGAGAGCAATCGTGAATACAATGATGACAAATCTGTCAGGAAGGGCAAAAAACCCATTGAAAAGCATGTCCTGCAGCATGTAAAAGCTAAGGGCAAAAAGTCAGGGAAGCCTTCTGAATGGTCAAAACGGAAGCCTGGGAACAAGGCAAAGCGAAAACATGATTAAATCACTGGCAGGGGCTGGTTTTCAGCTGGAGCCGCCCCTTAATACCGCATAAGAAACTTCAATAACGGTTGCAGGCGCAGCCTGCCATCCTGAACGCAGTGCAGGATCTCGCATGATCCTTCGCTGCGCTCAGGATGATAGGATTTTGCTGTATCAAATGAGTTTCCGCAGAATGAAGGCTTCATTATACTATATTTTTAGGCGGGACATAATCATGTGTGGTACAATGAGACATTATCACAAACCGATCAGAAAGATATTTTGTAAACTAGATTTTATGCTTGACTTTTCTTAGGCCAGCAGTTAAAATATAATTCGTTGGTTTATTACGGCCCATTGGTCAAGTGGTTAAGACATCGCCCTTTCACGGCGGTAACGAGGGTTCGAGTCCCTCATGGGTCACCATTCCGAGGTGGGAAGTGTGCGTGCCGCACTTCTCATTTCAATGAACTGGCCCGGTAGTTCAGTTGGTTAGAACGCTAGCCTGTCACGCTAGAGGTCGAGGGTTCGAGCCCCTTCCGGGTCGCCATTTAAACTAAATATGCTGGTGTAGCTCAGCAGGTAGAGCAGCTGATTTGTAATCAGCAGGTCGGGGGTTCGAATCCGTCCACCAGCTCCAGTAAAATCAAGGGTTTTAAGGTTTAACCCTTGATTTTTTTTGTTCCGTTAACACAACCGGTATCTAATCTCCTGATGGTACCGGTTTTCTCATACCACTAGCAAAATAGGACCTTAGTACTGTTGCATTTAGGTATAATGGCCAGGAATATGGTGGGTTTGACCGATATTCCCCGTTCAATAAATCAAATATAATAAGGTTGTAGTATGACTATTGCTGTATTTTCGATCAGATTTCAACTATTCCATTCTGCAGCGGTAAATGCTTCTGCATTGCAGCAATACAAGGCAGGTATTTCTAAACCCTATCGGACAAGGGAGGTGTTTTCATTGAAGGTAATCGTTTTAAGAATGATCCAGTTCAGAAAGCGGGGCAGAAGAGGCCAGGGAATGGTTGAATATGCCCTGATCATCGGATTTGTTGCGATTCTTTTTGTTGCCGTTCTGAGAATGATGCCGATGCCTTTGGAGGTTATCTTCGAAGATGCGGCTGCAGCACTTGGAGCAGGTACGCCGTGACAAACGAGTACAAAGGTCCTAGTCACCGAATAGGACGATGGTAATGGGTAAATGTGAACAAAGACCGATAGCAGCAAGCGTTTATAGCAATTATAATGAAGATGTACCAAAGCAAAAGACAAAGCAAAGGCAGAGAGTAATAAATTTTGAATTTTTATGAAGGGGGTTTCTGTAATGAAGAAATTATTGATGAAGTTGGAGATTTTCTTACGCAGCGAAAAGGGACAGGGCATGGTTGAGTATGGTTTGATTATTGGTTTAATCGCTGTCCTGCTGGTTGGAGCAATCGTAGCTGTCAGAGGAGGCCTTGAGGGTATCTTCGGAGATATCACCACCACGTTGACGAATCCAGGCGCAGCAGGCACACCATAATGACAGTAAAGAGCATGCCCTAACGGGAGTTAGGGCTTCTTTTTTTATCAGGTACCGTATAAGTGTGTTAAAGGCAATGAATCTATTCAAGTCTCAGGAAACAGGATGATGAAAAGTGTAGGGAATACCTGCGAGAGAAGGTGTGAAGATGCGTTTACTCAAACAAAAAAAGGGCCAGTCGCTTGTGGAAACCGCAATCGTATTGCCGTTGGTGCTGTTGCTGCTGATGGGAATCGTCGATTTCGGTTTTTTGTTCAATAATTATATTGTTATATCAAACGCATCTCGCGAAGCGGCACGAAAGGGCTCTTTGGGCGGAACCGACGCCGAGATCACCCAATTGATTCAAAACTATACATCAACGCTTGATCCCAGCAGATTGAACATTGAAATATATCCAGACCAGAGCCAGCGTTTTCATGGCTCTGAAATTAGAATTACTCTTAGGTATAATAACCGGCTGATTACACCGGTGATCGGTTCCCTGCTCGGAGAAGACATCACCTTGCAGGGCCAGGTGATCATGAGGGTTGAGTAAACCTCGAATACGAATAAAAGGGGAATTGCGATATGCGGAAGGTCAATAAAAAAGCACTGATTATATCTATTCTACTGGCCTTGGCCAGTGCGGTCTTTCTGATGCAATATGTAAGATCCATTGACAAGCCGGCTGAGGAAACGCCTAAAATAACCATATACACAGCAGTGCGCAGCTTTAAGACCGGTGAAGAAATTCTTGCATCGGATATCTTGGAGAAGACAGTGGATCCAGAATCTGTTAGTGTGATAGGAATCACTGATAAAGAACAGATTGTTGGAAAAATTGTGAAGCTTCCGATTCTGGCTGGAGAGGTGTTTACACAGGAAAGGACTGCTACCCGCGAAGAAATGCAGCTCTCCTGGCAGATTCCCGAAGGGAAAAGGGCCATCAACCTGTTTGTCAATGAAAGCATTCTTTTTTCAGATTTAATGCAGGTAGGCGATCGGGTGGACTTTGTAGCCACTTTCGAAGTGGATGAAAGCATAAAGCCATTCGTGACCACAACCATACAAAACCTTGAAGTTCTGGCCATCGGGACGAGGAAAACCAAGGATAATCCGAAGGAGCCGGACATAACGGCACTGGGAAAAACGATTACCCTGGCTGTGACACCTAAAGAGGCTGAAAAGATCTTTTACGCTGTAATGTACGGTCAATACACTCTGAATCTGCGCAAGCATGGGGATGACAATACTCAATCTTCGGATGGTGTGATTGTGGACGATTTTGTTCCGGCAAAAGCCAGGCAGGGAAGCGGGGAATAAGAGATGGATGGAAAAATCAGAATAATCATAGTGGACGATTCCAGGGAAACCGTGGAGAATATACGAACACTGCTACGCTTTGAAACAACCGTAGAGGTTATTGGTGCAGCCTTTGACGGAAAGGAAAGCATCAAGCTTTGTGAAAAGCTGAAGCCCGATATTGTTCTGATGGATGTGAACATGCCCGAAATGGATGGGCTGACAGCCACGCAGATCATCACCATGCAGTTTCCGGAAATCGGCGTTATCATCATGAGCGTACAGGGAGAAAAGGAATACCTGAAAAAGGCCATGGTTGCAGGAGCCAGAGAATATATCGTAAAACCCTTTTCTTCAGAGGATCTGGTCCAAACAATCCTGAAAACCTATGAAATGCAGAACAGACGAAAAAGCTTGAGCAAGGTACAGGATCACCAGATTAGTACCCGTATATTCACTGTATTCAGCACCAAAGGCGGTGTGGGGAAAACCACCATTGCCTCCAACCTTGCCGTTGCCATGGCCAGAACCACGAAAAAGCGGGTAGCCCTGATCGACATGGATTTACAGTTTGGCGATATTGCAGTGATGCTGAACCTTTCCATAAAAAACACCATCTATGATCTGGTGAAGGATCTGAAGGATATGGACAGCGATATCATAGAAGATTATATGGTGACCCATTTCTCGGGTGTAAGCGTTCTGCCGGCTCCAGCCAAACCGGAATACTCGGAGTTTATCGATGCCAAGCATATCGAGAAAATATTGAACCTGTTAATCGGCAATTATCATTACATCATCATCGACGCAGCAGCATCCTTCAACGAAACTGTTCTGACGGCACTGGATATGTCTGAAAAAATTCTGTGTGTCTCAACATTGGATCTTCCCACCATCAAAAATATTAAAGTAGGGCTGGATCTGATGGATTCATTGAAATATTCCCATGAAAAGATTCACATCGTATTGAACAAGGCTTCCGAGCAGTTCGGTGTGAAGTACAAGGAATTCGAGCAGACCATTGGACATCCGGTGTGGGCTTATATCCCTGAAGACAGCCAGACCGTTATTACGTCGGCTAATAAAGGGCTGCCCTTTGTGATGACCCGAAGTGAAACCAAAGTCGCCAGAGCGATTTACAGTATATCTGAAGCTCTGTGCGAACGAAAAGCTGATGAGCAGAAAGAAAAACAGAAGCGTAAATGGATTTAATGATTTTTTAAGATAAAGAGTAGAAATAAGGCTCTTAAATGTATTTATATGGAGGAGAAATAGAATGGGCCTACTGGAACGCTTACAGCAGGAAAAAGAAGAAGAAGTTAAAAAGGGAAAAGTCTCAGGTTCTCCGCAAAAGAAAGAGGAGCACAAGGGCGATCCAAACCAGGAGCTAAAAAAGAAAATCTTTGCAAGGATTGTAGAGGAAATCCATCTGGACCTGAAGGAAAATCAACAGGAAGACAGCGCGGATGCAGAGGAGGACATTAAAACTATAGCTCAGGAGGTTATCGAACAGCAGGCGTCGCATCTGAACCGGAATGAGAAAACACTGATTATCAGGGAGGTTATTCATGAAACCCTTGGTTTTGGGCCCATAACACCCTTTTTGCATAACCCGGATATTTCTGAGATCATGGTTAACGGATATGATTCGGTTTATGTGGAAAGAAGAGGATTATTAGAGCTTTCCGATGTGAAATTTACCGACAACAGCCATGTAATGCATATCATTGAACGTATTGTCGCCCCGCTGGGAAGAAGGATTGATGAAAGCTCACCGATGGTGGATGCCAGGCTTCCCAACGGCTCCCGTGTGAATATCATCATTCCGCCGTTGGCCTTGAACGGCCCGGTGATCACCATTCGTAAATTCTCTGAGAAACCTTTCAGTGTGAATGATCTGATCCGCTTTGGCACACTGTCGGCGGAATTAGCCCAGTTTATCAAGGCCTGTGTTGAGGCAAGGCTGAACATCGTGGTTTCAGGGGGAACCGGCAGCGGTAAAACCACAACCCTGAACGTTATATCTTCGTTCATTCCAGAGGATGAACGCATTGTCACGATTGAAGATGCCGCCGAGCTGCAGCTTCACCAGAAGCACATCGTCCGATTGGAAACAAGGCCTGCCAATGTTGAAGGCAAGGGTGCCGTCACCATTCGTGATCTGGTCAGAAACTCCCTGCGTATGCGACCGGATCGTATCGTGGTCGGTGAGGTTAGAGGCGGGGAGGCTTTGGACATGCTTCAGGCAATGAATACAGGCCATGACGGCTCGTTGACTACAGGCCATGCCAACACGCCCAGAGATATGCTCTCCCGCTTGGAAACGATGGTTCTGATGGCCGGTATGGATTTGCCCGTTCGGGCCATTCGTGAGCAAATCTCATCAGCTATCGACCTGATCATACAGCAGGCCAGGATGAAGGATGGCTCCAGAAGAATCACCCATATTACCGAAGTGGTAGGGATGGAAGGTGACATCATTACCATGCAGGATATTTTTACGTTCAAACAGGAAGGCAAGGACAACCGGGGCAGGATTATTGGAAAAATTGTTCCCACCGGCATTAAACCCAAGTTCATCGAAAAAATCACCAAGACGGGAATTGTCCTCCCGTCGGATATTTTCACCGAGAGGTAAGGGAGGCGGAGTATATGGAGCTTGCTTTGGTTTTTCCGCCGATTGCGGTATTCGTTCTATTTTTCTCTGTTTTATCGGGTTTATTTGGAAGAACAGCGGATATCGACAGGCTGAAAAAATATACCGACAGGAATGAGATAGGCAAAGAGGAAGCCCCCAAAAAGAGTGGTTCCTACAAATCAGGGCTGGGATTTCTTGCTCGGAGCATTGAAAAGCTTGGACTATTTTACCGGTATAAGGAAAATATGCGCAAAATGCTTGTGAAAGCCAATCTTTTATTAAAGCCTGAAGAGATGGTATCCATTGGTCTGGTATCTTTTGTCGCAGGAGGAGCTCTCGGGTTTCTGCTGACGCAAAGTATCCTGTTCGTTGTGATGCTTGCATTTGCTGGAATGAACCTGCCAGGGATCTTTTTAAAAAAAAGGATTAAGAAAAGAATTAAAACGATCAATGGTCAACTGGGGGACACAATTTCAATCCTGTCAAATTCACTTAAGGCAGGCCACAGCTTTTTTCAGGCGGTGGACTCTGTTGTTAATGAAATGAAAGGGCCCATCAGCGAGGAATTCGCAAAGCTGCTGAAAGAAATTAATCTTGGCGGCAGCACTGAAGGAGCCCTTGAAAACATGGTTGAAAGGGTTGGAAGCGACGATGTGGAGCTGATGGTGACTGCCGTGCTGATACAAAGGCAGATTGGCGGAAACCTTGCAGAGATCCTGGACAATATATCCAATACCATACGCCAGAGGGTGAAAATGAAAGGTGAAATTAAAACGCTGACAGCACAGGGGAGAATGTCGGGTATTGTTATCTCTCTGCTTCCGGTTGGCCTGGCGATGATGATGGCAGTTATCAGCCCCGATCAATTCAAAATGCTGTTTACAGAGCCAATCGGTATTGTGATGATCGGTATGGCGGTTGTCATGGAGTTTATAGGCTACTTCTTTATCCGGAAAATAGTCAATATAGAGGTTTAATTCGGAGGGCTGGATATGAATGATTATACATACTTTATCGTTTTCTTTTTTATCGTTTTCATCAACCTGTATATTCTGATTCGGGCTTTTTCCGGAAAAGAAGACTCTATCCAATCCAGGCTTGTACGGATTCAGCAGGAAAACCAGACAGAAGAGGAAACCATCTATAACAAGCCTTTTAGCGAAAGGGTTATCAAGCCGGTGATTGAAAATGTGGGCAAAAACCTGCTGAAGCTGGCACCGACTGAATGGATTCGCAATATGGAAACCAAGATCATCATGGCTGGAAAGCCCAAAAACCGGGGAGTGAAGGATTGGATCACACTTCAGGCTATTTTTATCCTCCTTTTTCCCGGAGGGGTGTTGTTTTTTATGATGCAGATGCATGCGCCTCTGAAAAGTACAATCATGGTCACACTTTCCATCACGGCAATCATTTTTTTATACCCTAACATGACGCTGAACTCTAAGATTCGGGTGCGGCAGAAGGAAATTCTGAAAAGTCTGCCCGATGTGATGGATTTGCTGACCGTCAGCGTGGAAGCAGGGTTAAATTTCGACGCTGCGCTTTCCAGAGTGGTTGAAAAAATGCCGGGTACCCTGTCTAAGGAGTTTGAGATCGTACTGCAGGAAATCAAGGTGGGAAGGAGTAAAAAGGACGCTTTGTATGATATGGCCGACAGGTTAAGTGTGCAGGATCTAAGAAGCTTCATTGCTGCCGTTATACAGGCGGATCAGCTTGGCGTAAGCCTTGGCAGGGTCTTGCGCATTCAGGCTGAACAGATACGTCTGAACCGCAAACAGCGCATACAGGAGCAGGCGATGAAGGCTCCAATAAAAATACTGATACCCATGGTCATTTTCATTTTCCCTGTTATTTTTATCGTGCTTCTTGGGCCTGTGGCGATAAACCTCATCGATATGTTCTCAAATTGGTGAGTGCGAAGATTATATTCGTGATGCTGAAACACTTAAAACAAAAAAAACCGGCTTGATTAAGCCGGTTTGGCTGCGGACTAAGGATTTGAACCCTAACAAAATGAGCCAGAGTCATTCGTGCTACCATTACACCAGTCCGCAACGCTGATTTTTTTCATTCCTGCTCTCTGGCAGATAGGAATGTGCAATATGCAACGAAATTTATTATAAACTAATTTTGCACCCAACGCAAGAGGTTTTTTTACCACTTGCGATTTTTAATGAAGAATAATAAAATTCTTGTCCTGCTAATGGGACTACTGCTCGCAGTTTATTTCTTAAACATATATATAGATACACAAGGGGTTCTCAATCACCTGGTAACACATGGAAATGTTGCTTGTGTTCAATATGGCCAGAAAAGACCTCCGTTGCCGGAGGTCTTTCATTTGGCAGATTTCAAGGTGGTGCGCCAGGGCAAAAACCTGGTAAAACCTCGAAATGCGGTTACTGTATGAGAGTGTGCATGAAGCTATTGTGAACCACCGCCGAGCAGGCTGTTGATGTACCCGATAACTGCTGTAGCGGTAAGCCCCCAAAGCTCCGCCGCAGTGGAAACCGCAGTTTTTCCAAGTTCGCTGTCCACATCTTTCGAGTATCCGGTCTTATTCACCAGCCTGGCAGCAGAGCTATTCGCCTTCGCTTCATCCAGCGCGTCATTCATGAAAGCAACCATCACGGCCTTGACCGTCATATCCTGCACAGCCGCCTTGACCCCGCTGACAACACCGGCAGGGTTACCGGAATCATCCTGGTCATAGGTGATATGGTACCAGCATCGGTAGATAAAGTAGCAGCTGAACCAGATGGCAGCCTTCTTTTTGAAATTCGGGTCCTCTGGTTCGGGCGGGTCAAAGAAGTTGTCGATCATGCCGATCATCTGTTCCATGCGGTTGTTCAGGAAACCCTTAAAGCCATCTACGGTCAATTTATCATTGGTATACATATCCACCACTTCCAGAAGGGAATCCTTGGCCTGGCCGATCAGAATGGAGGCAAACGGGCCACCAATGGGTGCGAGTGCCATATCCAGGGCAATATCCCCGATGTTTTTGGCGAACTCCAGCGCAACGATGGCCGTATCCGCGTAAGCAGCGCTGGAGAGATAGCTGTCCCGCTTTTGCAGGATCTGATTTTCGGCAGATTTCCATACCTGTTTGCGGTATGCCTGATAATCCTCAATCCCGAATTTGCCCCAGGTTTGCTTGCACTGTTTCAGTCGTTTTTCCCTAAGCTCGCCTTCCATATAGGTTTCGATGATATACAGGCAGTTCTCATACTCCTGCTTCAGATCATGAGAATACTGCACCAGGTCAGGCATGAGCTTCATCGCTGTTTGATAGGTTTGTTCACCGGCTTTGGCCGTTAGTTCAATATCAGCGGAATTCTCCGAGGGGAAGGGCTTTTTAGCGGTGAACAGGTAGTTTGTTACCCGGTCCGAAGCCGAATCCGGATCAATTTCCCAGGAGATTCCGATGGTCTTGTACAGTTCCTTTTCATCTTCAACCAGGATCTCAACTTCTCCTGCAGGCTTCACATCCAGGATTTGATCGGAATCATTCCAAACCCCGACGGAGAAACCGATGGGGGTTTTCACCATCTCTTTTTTCTCGCGGTCGGCGTATCGGGCATGGATTTCCTTGTCCCTTCCATGCCATTCGGGTACAAGCCCTTCATAGCAAACAATCACTTCTATTGCTGAGCGCACATGCTCATTCTGATCGCTTTGGGCAGTAAGCTCTACGCGGAAGGTCTCAAATAGATTTTCAAGGTTCTTAGGCTGCGTGGTCTTGTCGGTGACAATGATTTGATAATTGTTTTCCTTGTCTGCTTCCAGTCGGAGGTCAAAAAAGTCATTGCCCGAAGACTGCAATTGAACAACCGGAGTGGCCATGAAATCCTTCGGAATACAGGGAAGAGTAAACTCCCGTCCGCTGCCGGCCAGTGTATACAGCTGGTTGTTATGTTTACCCATGTATTCAATATAGGGGTCTCCGATCAGCTGGAAGGTAACATTATTCTGGAATGAACCGCCCTCACCGGTGAATTTGAAACATACGACACCCTCCTCAGGGTTACCGGTTTTCAAGGTGGATTCAGCCTCGACAAAAGCGCCCATATATTCCCCTGAGATCTGCGGATCTCGCACCTTTACAAAGCTTGTGCCCGGGAAGATCTCAATGCGTGCGGTCAGGTCTGTTCGGTTGATTTCATTGCCCTCAGGGGTAATCTCTACCATCCGTGCATACACGGGAACAGCGGGCGCGTTATATCGGATTGCATTTCCGAAATCCTTGTATAGCACCATTTTATAGGTGTTTCCTTTTTCATCCGCACTGCCTGTATCGCTTCCGCCGGCAGCCGATGCCCCTGCAGCGCCCAGAGTCGTCATAAGTCCCAAAGTGCTGATCACAATAGCCGCAGGTACTGAAAAATCGGTTTCACCGGGCCCTTCTGATGCATCAGTATTCAGTACCAGGCTATTTACACCGTATTTCCATTCATAAAGATATATGATTTCGGCTTTGGTTAATTCGTCTTCTTCATTCGAATGGCTTATATTAATTCCGCCGACCATGCTGTCATGAGAATCATTCGGGCTGATGATAAACCGAATACCCATAATTTCTCCGTTTGTCAGGCCATAGGGGACATAAGACGCAATGTTTATCTGCTTTTGGTTTGTTTTTCCGTCAACGTCCACATTAACAGGGGGAAACGTTGAGGTGACCCGTGTTTTACTGCTGACTTCCTTCCCTTGATAAACCTCCATAATGGCGCGTACATTAAAGCCGTTATCATCAAAGTATTCGATGTAACTGTCATAAACATCAAACTTTATCGGCAGCTCCAGACGCTGATTCTCACGCAAATATTTTGGAGGCGCTTCAAAGGTGATTCTGGTTTTATAAAACTCACCCTCATAATAGTGAATGGGTACATATTCACCATCCTGCAGGTGAACAACGTCAGACTGGAATTCTTCACCGGTATACCGAAATTCATGGTCATAGGAGGTTTCGGTGATGGTTACTTTTTCAACTGTACGGTCTGTGGGATCTGAAGCGTAATAACCGGTTAACCCGTCGCTTTTATCGTTTACGATAACCTTTTTCAGCGTCCATGTGCCCGCCCATTCATCATCACTTTTTCCGGCCGAGGCAGCCAGGGGGAACAGGAGTGTCAGCGCATATGCGAATAACAGGAGAGAGGCGGCAACCTGCTTTTTACTGCCATTTGAAACGATTTTCAGAATGATTCCGGCCACGATCGCAACCGCGCCCACACAGTAAGGCAGGTACACAAAGGGGATATTACAAAGTGGGACAGAAAGGACTAAACCGATGGCTATACCGGTGGTGATACGATTTAGCAGGGAGGGATCGGCAGCTTTCATACCAATTGCTTTTTTCGCGGTTAGGGAGGCGGCCAGACTCCTGAAAAAGCCTGATTTCCGCCCAAGGGAACGAAGCATCAGGAAAAAGGCGGCAATCCCCGCCATGCTGTTCCAAATCGTAGCAAAACCGGAGATAAAGTTAAACAAAATAAGCCCCAGTCCTATACTGACGATCAAAGACGCAAGTTCATTGGGATTTTTTGCTTTCAACGACGAAAAAAGCGTTTTAAAGCCCTTCCCATAGCCCTTTAGGGCTTTTCCGGCGGAAAAGAATGAAAGGAAAAAGGTTGCAAAGATTGCTTTCCCGAGGATGCCGCCAGTTGCGCGGAGGATGTCATTGCTGAAGCCACCCTGGGCGAAGGTGAGTGCGGACAATATCTTCACCGGAAGAGGATTGAAATTAAGCTTTGGAAGAAGCATCAGCACGATCCAGACAAAACCGAGAACCAGTGCGGGAATCAGGCGTTTCTTATCCTGAAATACCGTTTTCAGGCTGCTGATGCTCCGAAGAAACCCGTCAGAAATACATTTGAAGGGGCTGACAATGGTCAGAGCATTCCCGGAGGGGTTCAAACTATGTACAAAGTTCATTTCTCCACCAGTAGCATAGGCGAATATGTTGTTGGCCATAACCGGATTTCCGGTATGGATTTCTTCCGCCTTCTTTTTGTTTTTTGGGGGAGGCTTTTCTGTACTTAGCCCCGAAGTTGTATTTTCCGGTTTTATTGTTGGTGGATTGGGAGGGGATTCGTTCACTGGATTCGGCTGGAGTGTTTTTGCTCCGCAGGAGGGGCAGAATTGACTGTTTTCATTCAGGGAAGCTCCGCAATTTGCACAAAATTTGTTCATTTTTAAACCTCCTTCTCTGAAAAATCAGTTGATGGCAGAATGCTGCATTGATGCTGTAACCGAACACAACCCATAATTCTGGTAGAATTTAGTATTTAGAAATACCCTCTTTTCTGGCACCATGCTATAGATGTAGGTCAAAAAATAAGGAAGAATTCAGCTTTATGGTGTGTGAACACAAAAACATATCTTCTTTATTTGGTATTCTGGCAGGAACAATATTGTTTATACTTAGTTTACCATATTACATTATCTCTAGTCAAACAAGGAACATAAGGATAGAAGAACGCATACAAAAAAAGAGGGCCGAAACCCTCTTTCCTTTGAACTGTGATGAACGGTTAAACTTTCTTTAACCGTCCTGAACCGGATGGATATTTAAATCGAAACCTGCTTATAAATATGGTTTCAGTTATACGCGGACAACCCAGTTCATGGTATCGGGAAGCTTTCCATACTGAATTCCGGTCATGGTGTCATATAACTTCTGAGACACGGCTCCCGTTTTGCCATCGCCAATTTGAATGACTTTTCCGTTCCAGTTCAATTCACCCACCGGGGAAATGACTGCTGCGGTACCGGTGCCGAAGACTTCCTTCAGCAGGCCCTTTTCGTGGGCTTCATATACTTCCTGGATGGTGATGCGGCGCTCATTGGTTTCATAGCCCCAGGATTTGAGTAAATCCACCGAAGATTTTCTGGTAATGCCGGGAAGAATGCTTCCGGTAAGCTTCGGAGTGACCACTTCATTGCCGATGATGAAGAATACATTCATCGTGCCGACTTCCTCGATATATTTTTTTTCAACGCCATCCAGCCAAAGAACCTGTGTGTAACCCTTTTCCTTGGCCTCAACCTGGGCCTTCAGACTGGCGGCATAGTTTGCAGCGGCTTTTGCTTCACCAAGCCCGCCGATAACGGCACGCACATAATTGGATTCCACAAATATCTTCACCGGGTTAATGCCTTCCTTGTAATAGGCACCAACAGGACCGGTGATGATCACAAAGCTGTAAGTGTTTGACGGACGAACTCCAAGATGCGCGTCGGTAGCAAAGATGAACGGGCGAATGTACAGGGATGTGCCTTCCCCTTCAGGAATCCAGTCCCTGTCAAAATCGACCAGGGTTTTAATCGCTTCCACACCGAATTCTTCATCGATAGGGGGAATGCACATTCTGACACAGGATGCGTTCAAACGACGGATGTTTTCGATGGGGCGGAACAGATTAACCTTCTTGTCGGCAGTTTTGTATGCCTTCAACCCCTCAAAAATGCTTTGGCCATAATGCAGTGTCATGTTGGAGGGAGCAATTTTTAACTCCTGGTAGGGAATGATCCGTGCATCATGCCATCCTTTTTCGGCGGAATAGTCGCAAATAAACATGTGATCAGAAAAGGTGTTTCCAAATACCAGATGTTCGCTTGCAGGCTTTTGCTTTGGGTTTTGTGTTTTTTCAATGGTGATTTTCATTCAAGTCACACTCCTTTATTTCAATTCATATCCTTGTGCAAAAAGGAGAACCTATAAAATGATTTCATTGCATTCCTTCGAGAAGCATTTGATTTATCCTATATTCATTGAATTAAGCTTCTGCAGTGAAATCATTGAATTATTAAGGTATTTTATCACACTGGATCCACACTGTAAACAAATTCTTGCATGGAGTTTTAAAGTTTGGTATGATAACCGAAAGGAGACAGGACTATTATGGGGAAGGGTCTTCAACCTGATTTGTTCGTAAAATCTATTTTCACGATGGACATTGATTGGCTGATAGAACGCGGAATCAAAGGCGTTCTTCTTGATATAGACAATACGCTGATCACACACAAACAAAAAATTCCGGATGAAAAAGTCGTTGAGCTGATCGCGTTCTTTAAGAAAAATGGCATCCAAACTGCAATTGTGTCCAACGCGACCAAAAGAAGGGTGGACGTCTTTAATGAGAAGCTTGGGCTTTATGCCCGATATCGTGCGTTTAAACCGTCCAACAGGGGTTTCTTGAAAGCCATGACCCAACTGAAGCTCATTCCCGAGGAAACCGCCGTCATCGGGGATCAGTTGTTTACCGATGTTCGTGGTGGGAACAGACTGGGCCTAACCACCATCCTGGTAGAGCCCCTTGATGTGAACGAGCCCTTCACCATACGGCTCAAGCGCATCTTTGAAAAGCTGTTTGTAAAGCAAAAGGCAATATAACGAGGCTCCAATGTCTCCCACCTCTATCATGTATTTTTTGCCAAAGGCAAAAAAACACGTGTTGGCGGGTACCGATTACCTTAATCAGGCGGCGAGCATTGAATAACGGGTCGCACAGTGCTGGATTTTGCTTGCAAAATCCTCTTCTCCCGCCTCGATATATGAACCTTGCCGCATTGTCGGCCAGAACCTTGTTGCGGTGTGATGGTTTTGCTAAAGTAAAACCTGCCGTTGCAATAACGGTGTGTTGCGATTGCAAGCAATCGCTTCCGTTGTTATAAAAACGAAATTAACTGTTTCACATTTGAAAAATGTTGTTATATAATGTTAAGGACAGGCAAAATGGCTGTATTGGGAGGTTAGTGGGATGATCATTAAAAATTTCATGGAAGAAATTGTTTTCCACAGCATGGACGATATTTTAAAGGATATCAACATGTGTAAATGCGAAACCTGCAGGATGGATATCGCAGCAAAAGCGTTGAATGATTTACCGCCTCAGTATGTTGTAACTGTCAAGGGTGAGGTTTATTCAAAAATCAACAATCTGAAAACACAGTTTGAAGTGGATGTTATTTCAGCCATCACCAAGGCTGCCGTCCTGGTAAAGCGGTATCCACGGCACGATAAAAAACCCGACTGACAGCCCGGGTATCTGGCTGTAAATGCTTTTGTTTCAGAAGGCCTCAGATCCTATGAAAACGGATGAGGTCTTTTTCTGTTGTTAAAAAAACAGTTTGAGCTGACTTGGAACATTTACACAGTTTCCTCCGTCAAATGGATTAAAGACAGGAAAAGGGGGAAAAGATCATGAAAAAGAGAATTAAAAGCTTTTTAATTGCATTTTTATCTTTGTGTCTTATACTGGCAACTGCCTGCTCGTTATTTCCGGCAGCAACAAGCCCCAGTGCCAGCCCAACTACTGCAGTGCAACCGAACAATTCAACAAGTACTGGTTCAACTACAGCAGAGCAACCGGGCAACCCAACAGATTACGGTTCAACCGCACAAACGCAATCGAATGGCACACAAGGCTCAAACCAAAACGCCAACAATACAGCAACTTCACCTCAAAATCCGATGCCCGCAGCTACTGCTGCCCCGGGAAACACAGGCATGAGCACAGAACAGTCAAAAAGCACAGCAATGAGTTTTACCAATGATGCTTTTATGCTAATGCAGGAAGGCTATACAATACAACCAATCTACCCTGAAGGTTTTAATACAGAAGAGTATGAATCAAACCCTGAAAACCGCATGATGAGAACAGCCATGTCACCGCTGTCCACCTTTTCCATCGATGTGGATACTGCCTCCTACAGCAATGTCAGGCGTTACCTGAACGATGGAGTGATGCCTCCGGCAGATGCCGTCAGAACAGAAGAGCTGATCAACTATTTCTCCTATGATTTGCCCGAGCCCACACAGGATGTACCATTTTCCGTTACGACGGAAATCTCCCAATGTCCGTGGAATCCCGACAACAGCCTGGTGATGATCGCACTGCAGGGAAAGCATGTAGATCACAAGAGCCTGCCCCTTTCAAACCTTGTATTTTTACTGGATGTGTCAGGTTCCATGGATGCTCCAAACAAGCTTCCGTTGCTGAAGGAATCCTTCCAGCTGTTAACCGAGCAACTCGGGGAAAATGACAAGGTGTCCATCGTAGTATATGCAGGCTCTTCCGGTGTCGTTCTGGAAGGTGCACGCGGTGATGAAAAGGAAAAGATACTCGAAGCATTGGACAGGCTGGAAGCTGGTGGCAGCACAGCAGGAGGCGAGGGTATTGAAAAAGCATATGAAATCGCGAAGAAGTACTATATTAACGGTGGTAACAACCGTGTCATCCTTGCCACCGATGGGGACTTCAATGTTGGGGTCAGCAGCGAGGGAGAACTGACAAGGCTTATCGAGAAAAAGAGACAGGAAGGCATTTCCCTCAGCGTTCTGGGCTTTGGTACCGGAAATATCAAAGATAACAAGATGGAAGCGCTGGCTGACAAGGGAAATGGAAATTACGCTTATATTGACAGTTTGTTCGAGGCAAAAAAGGTTTTGGTAAATGAAATGGGTGCCACCCTGCTGACCATTGCCAAGGACGTGAAGATACAGGTGGAATTCAACCCGAGGAAGGTGAAGGAATATCGCCTGGTTGGGTATGAGAACCGTATGCTGGCAAACGAGGACTTTGACGATGACACCAAGGATGCCGGTGAGATCGGTGCAGGTCACAATGTGGTGGCTTTTTATGAGATTGTCACCTATCAAAGCGGTGAAACCATCGATTCACCTGAATTAAAGTACCAGTCTACGGATATTCGTCAGGAATGGGAAAACGAATGGATGGAATTACGGGTACGCTACAAGGAACCTGATGGGGATATCAGCAAAAAAATTGTTCACCCCATCACACAGCAGGAATACAAGGAGAATGCATCAGAAAACTTCCAGTTTGCATCAGCTGTTGCCCAATTTGGTATGCTGCTAAGCGAGTCGGAATACCAGGGAACCACATCCATCGGAAGCGTGAAAGCCAGGGCATCAAAAGCAATTGGGAAAGACTCTGAGGGCTACAGAAAAAGCTTCATTGAACTGGTGGAAATAGTAGAATCACTACAAAGGAAGGCCGATTAAGACATCACTTGAAAAGTTAATTATAGCCACATACCTCCAAAAAACTCCTTACGTCAGCAGATGCTTCATTTCATCTGCTGACTTTTTTCGGGTTGCTTAAGGGTAGATATTAATAAAGTGTTACCGGACTGGAGTCATTCTCCCGAGGCAGTTTCTTTATAGGTTTTACCGTAATAACCAGCCCTTTGGGCCTCGAATTTGAGCCTTTAAACCAGCTGTAACCTCGTGATATAGCTTCAGAAAGCTCTGTAACTCTTCCTGAGGAATCTGGTAGCCGCCATATCTGGTTTTATTATAAGCTTCTGCCAGGCCGCGGATATCGATTCCTTTCTCATCCAGGACCCGTGCAGCATATGTGGAAGGGGTATCTGATTTTTTCATTTCAATCCTGATGATTTTAAACCGGGCTGCCAAGCGGACAAAGATTCTTTTCAAAGCCATGTTTCCATCGGCCTTCATCGTCTTTTTCAGCCATGTACTATAACGGATGCTGGTAAACAACCATAACAGAAAAAAGGCTCCAAGGATCATGAAGGGAATATAAAGCAGCTTGACAGCTATGGGTAAAGCCCTGAGCATACGAGCCACAGATTGCATGAAGGTTTTAATCTGCCCTGCAATGTGTTTCAATGATGCAAAAAAATCATTGCCGCTTTCAGCGCTGACCGTAGGTTCAAAAATCATCCAGCCAAACCCCGGGATATAGATTTCCGGAAACGCATGAGCATCTTTTGCTCTAACGTTATAAAGCTTCTCTTGCTCGTTCCATTCATCACTGATATACCCTTCGGTATATCTTGCCGGTAAACCGGAGGCTCGCGCCAGAATGACCATGGCAGAGGCAAAATGCACGCAAAAACCACGTCTGCTTTCGAAAAGAAAGTAATCGTTAACATCCCGCCCATAAGGAAGCCTGGGGGGTGACAGATCATACCGGAAACCGGAGGACTGGAAATAGTTCTCCAGCGCAAGGGCTTTTCCGTAATTACTAGTTTCACCGGAGGTGATCGATTCAGCCAGTTGATAAATTCTTTCAGGCAGATCGTGGGGAAGGTCGGTAAAGTTATTATAAGCCAACTCAAATTCCTGATCTGAAGAGAAAAGGATTGCCATCATTTCAGCTTCAGAAAAAGGTAACTGTTTGATGTTCTCTTCATATTTTTCAAATAGCGTTTGCCTGTTTTTCCTGAAGGCGGTGTAAATATCTGCATGCATTTGCCGAATAACAGCCATTTCTGTTGATAAGACAGGGATCTCCTGTGAAAAATAGTCCAGCTGATATTCTTCAAATAATTGCAGTTTCTCAAGTGATGAAGGGTAACAGTAGTTGAGATCGTTAATGATTGCTTCAATACCTGATGCTTCAGGTTGCAGGCTAAATACACCAGGGGTTGTCAGAAAAAAGTCTGCGCTCACTCTGTTCATTTGGATCAAAGCACGATTAAACTGAGGACGTTGGGATGAAAATGATAAAATTTCACCAGGGCTAGACAACCCCAAATCCAGTAACTCCTGTTCTTCCAGAGCTCCTAACATTCCTGCAAGAGCATATGGTTTCATATTTTGCACGAATAAATCAGAAACCGGGTAGCCTTGTTTCAGCGCAGGTGAGGCACTGAACCAGCGGTTCAAATTATACCGGTCATGGCTTTGTACGCGCAGATAGAGAGGCTCGGAAGCCTCAACCTGGAAAAGGATTCTGTCGCTGGTTGGAGGGCTTGCCTTATCCAGCTCCACAGACCCACGATAAAGCTGCAACGTGTAGGTATCGCTTCCTGCAAGCTCTTCACTGGGGGCTGCGTTAAGTAAAGGACGAAGTGCCTGAGCCACTACGGAATCCAATTCAGCCAGCTTTGGTTGGACTAATGGCTTGGGTAAAACAAGAGACAAGCCAAGCACAACGAGTGTAAAACAGGTAACAGAAGCCAGGTACCAGAGTTTAGTATGCTTTTCAGAGTCCATCATGGTCATTCTTAAATTTTTACCAATATATAGACAGAAAAACAAAATTACAAACAGCAGAAAGGGAAGCGTGATTTCTTTGCTTGTTTTTGCAGTCTGCAGAAGGAGCGGTATAAAACCTGTCATGAACAGGATGCCAATTCTGTCACGAATACAGGAGAAATAGAATACGATTGCCGAGAACATATAACAAATCATCAGGATAGTGGCCATCATAAACTCTGCTATGGTATTTTTGCTATCCTGGCCAAGTGTTGCAAGCCATATCAGGTAATGTGAGGAATAATCCTGCTGTGCATACGATATGATAGCATATACTGCCGCAGCATAAAGGACAGAACCAAAAACAAACAGAAAAAGCTTCAGAGGACTTTTTCCTGCCTGGGTCATTCCAATAAACACAAGGCTGTTAAGGATAAAAACCAGCAGGAGCGTTTGCGGTAACAGCTTTTCATTGAATGAATCCAGTATCCATACTGAAATGGAAATGGAAAACAGAAGGGCAAGTATTCTGTTGGTATAATCCTTCAATAAACCTTTCATAAATTCCTTTCATGTTTACCAGAGGCGGAGCTCTACAGTCTAAATGACTGCGTCGGAGAGGTTCTCGTCTGTATTGAATACTCTAAGTAAATCACTGGCTGAGGATGTAATGCTTTCAATTTCCATTGGTTCTGATGAAAATGGTTGTTTTATCTGGATAACCCTTAGTGTGAACCCTTTCATATCACTGCTGCCCAATAATGTCTGTAATGATTGATCATAATTTGCAGTAAAAAGAATAGCATCGCTGCCTTTAAAGCTTCTGTTCATTTTCTGCTGCTGCAGCATGGAAAACAGCGGAAGGCGGTTGATCTTGTTTTCAGGTATCGTTTCCATGAATTTGTATTGGGCTAAATACCGCTGCAGGTGGTTAAGCTCTTTCTTTTGTGATATGTTTTTCAGATGCCACTGGTTTTCGCTGAAAAGCCATATCTCTGCAGTCCGTCCAAGCTGGATGACCATATTGGATATGGAAAGGAGCGTTTCAAGAAGCTTATCTTCTGCCTCTTTGTTATTATCCGGCAAAGTATTGATGACCGTTGCTTTCTTTCCTTTGAGAGCTTTCATGGATCCAGCTTTGAGAAATGGATCAAGGATGAAGCATAGTTTGGAAGAACCGCCGCTTTCACTTTTTCGCACCATCAGCCGGTCAATCTTTGCTGAAAGCTTCCAATGAACCTTGTGAAGCGGGTCGCCGGGCTCATATTCACGAAACTCATGGCCGGGTTCACCAATAAAGAAATTGTTGCCGGCGATGGGGCTTTCAGATTCGCTCATCGTATTTTCTCTTCCATCTGGGCCATGCATGATTTTACTGCTGGGTTTCATGACTGAAATTTTGGGCAGAACAGTAATCCTGGTTGTATATTGATGCAATTCAAGGTCTTTCAGCAATGAAAATGAAAAAAGTCCAAGATAGTCCTGAATGGAAAGCTCTCTTAAGCCTATGTCTTCAGTTCCTCTGTGCTGAGCATAAAACTTTATAGTAATCGTTTTTGTTTCATGGGGAGAGAAGGATAGAACCTCTTGGGGCTGATCCTGCAAAATGAGGTTTTCTGAATCCCCAAAAGCGATCCTGACAAACGGAGCCGGAAGGAATGAATTGTTGCGAATGAGAATGTTTATTTTAGTGATACCGCCTTTTTCAACCTCAAAGGAAGGTGTTTCAAGGGACAGCTCGAAATATTTTCTTAAAGGCCAGCTCAGAAAAAAAGACACAGGAATACACAGCACAAACATATAAATCAGAAGCATGCTGGTTTGCGTACCGACTAAATAGGTATAAAGCACTGAAAAAAATAACATGAGGATAAATGTGAATACTCTTTTCATTGTAAAGCTCCTCTTATTGAACTGATTCGCGCAACAAGCTGAACTCAAAAAACAGGTACCTGAACCCTTGAAACTGCCTGTGTAACTATGTCCTCAGCAGTCATGCCCTTCATCCGGGCCTCGGAGTTTATCAGCAGCCTGTGGGGTAAGACCAGAATGCTCATTTCCTGTATATCGTCGGGAAGGATGTAGTCTCTGCCGCGGATAAAAGCATGGGCTTTTGCAGCACGGTAAAGGTTGAGGCTGCCCCGGGGGCTTGCACCAAGAGCAACAAACTCACTTTTACGCGTTTGCTCAATGATATCGACGATATATCCTTTCAGCGCTTCTTCCACGTGAACGCCTTTCACCTGCTCCTGTAGTGTTAGGATATCGGTGAGCGATAAAACAGGCTCCAATGTTTTAATGGGGTTGTTGCTGCCATAGCGATCGAGAATTTCGCTCTCCTGGCTTTTAGCGGGGTAACCAATGGTCAGTTTCAAAAAAAACCTATCCAGCTGCGCTTCCGGTAAAGGATAGGTTCCAAAGCTTTCAATGGGGTTTTGGGTTGCCATGACCATAAAGGGCCGGGGGAGAGGGTAGGTTTTTCCATCCACCGTAACCTGAAATTCCTCCATGATTTCCAGCAGGCTGGACTGGGTTTTGGGCGAGCTTCTGTTCACCTCGTCGGCAAGCAGAAAATTACATACTGCGGCACCCTCGCGATATTCAAACTCTCTTGTGGCAGGGTTGAACATGGAAAAGCCCATGATGTCTGATGGCATGACATCGGGTGTGAACTGTACTCGATGGAACACACCGTTTACCGAGCGGGCCAGGGCAGCAACCATCTGTGTTTTACCAACACCAGGCACATCTTCAATTAAAACATGACCCTCGCAGAGCAGCGCGGTAAGAAGAGTCTCCAGCACGGTTCTTTTGCCAATAATGATTTTTTCCATATTCTCAATCAGCTTTGTAACAAGTATATTCATTGTTTGATCTCCTTGTGCAGATTATGGTGTCCGCATGGTATGAATTATACTATAATTTCCAAAACAGAACAACTATTATGTCCGTTATACACAGCTTTCTTCTGATTATAAAAGAACCTCCACATTGTTTAAAGTGATAAATGGTTGCTTTTAACCTCTAACTTCTAATCTCTAGCTTCCAGCCTCTGTTTTCTTCAAGGGAACCCCACCACAGGATGACGCATATACTGTCAGTGTATCCTGAACGGGAGGAAGCCATGGAACCTGCAGTGAAAATAGAAAACATCTCAAAATGCTATCATACCCCGGGCGGTGAAGTCTGTGCCCTGAGGGATATATCACTGGAGGCCCGGGAAGGAGAGTTTATCGGAATTGTTGGCCCCAGTGGCTGTGGAAAATCAACATTGTTGTCCATTATCGCCGGTTTGCTGGCACCCTCCAATGGAAATATTAAAATATTTGGCGAGCCCCTCCGGGGGGTTAACCCGAAAATCGGTTATATGCTTCAAAGAGACAGCCTTTTTGAATGGCGCACGATATACAAAAACACCCTTTTGGGGCTTGAGATTCAAAACCAGCTGACACCAGACAGAATTCAGGATGTAGAGCATTTGTTAACGAAATATGGTCTGTCATCCTTCAGAGATCACCGGCCATCACAGCTATCGGGCGGTATGCGGCAAAGAGCGGCGCTTATCCGTACACTTGCCGTGAACCCTGATATCCTGCTGCTGGATGAAGCATTCTCAGCATTGGATTACCAGACCCGTTTGGCTGTGAATGACGATATCTACCGTATTATAAAATCTGAGGGGAAGACAGCTGTAATGGTCACTCACGATATTGCAGAAGCCATAAGCATGTCAGAACGTCTATACGTTCTATCAAAAAGACCTGGAGAGATTAAGCTGGTTATGGACATTCAGTTTGACATGAAAGATCGCACTCCGCTGCAATCAAGAGAGGCTCCGGAATTCCGTGGGTATTTCAATCAGGTGTGGAAGGAGTTGGATATCCATGTCTCCTGAAGACGCGTCCAGAGAACAGCTTGAATATTTGAGAAAGGTGAAGGCGCAAAAAAGAATGATTCTCAGTTTGCGCATATTATTGCTGTTTGTGTTTTTTATCCTGTGGGAAATAGCAACCCGGTTAAAATGGATGGATCCTTTCATCTTCTCAAGCCCTGTCAGAATGATCAATACCATTGCACGGTTGACTGCTGACGGCAGCATTTATGAGCATGTTTTAACCACACTGTGGGAAACCATTGTCGGCTTTGTGCTTGGAACCATAATGGGGATAGTGATTGCC
Source organism: Thermoclostridium sp. (assembly GCA_017995215.1). GTDB lineage: Bacteria > Bacillota > Clostridia > DSM-8532 > DSM-8532 > JAAYJG01. The sequence goes on along the minus strand of JAGOJH010000004.1, from coordinate 34,194 downwards.
GTCGTTTTATGGACTTCAGAGACTGTTTCAAAGGTTTTGGAACCCTATCTGGTGGTCGCAAACGCTTTGCCGAAAATTGCACTGGGCCCTGTATTCATCGTTTGGCTTGGTGCGGGTCCGTTATCAATCATTTCCGTGGCACTGACTGTATCTCTGATAGTTACCGTATTGGAGGTATACACGGGCTTCCAGGAAGCCGATTCGGAAAAAATCCGGCTTGTACTAAGCTTAGGGGCGACTCGACGACAAGTTTTAACAAAGGTCATCCTTCCTTCGTCCTTTCCCGTGATGATGAATGCATTAAAGGTGAATGTGGGATTATCCTGGGTAGGTGTTATTGTGGGTGAGTTTCTTGTTTCACGGGCCGGGCTGGGCTATTTAATCGTATATGGCGGTCAGGTTTTCCAGCTGGATTTAGTAATGACCAGCGTACTGATTTTGTCTGTTTTAGCTGCATTGATGTATTTCGGGGTTCAGCTTCTTGGAAAAGCGATCAGTAAAAACTATTAAGCTGTTTTTACAACGAATGAGTTCCATTGGGGGGGAATGAAGTTATGAAATGGATCCGAATCATACTCGTATTAGCCCTGGTTTTGTTTATGCTTTTACCAGGTTGCAGTACAAAGGAACTAAAGGAAATCACCCTGTGTGAAGTAACCCATTCCATCTTTTACGCACCGCAGTATGTGGCCATCAGTAAGGGTTTTTTTGAGGAGGAAGGGTTAAAGGTTACACTGGTGAATGGTGCAGGTGCTGACAAGGTGATGACTGCGGTATTATCGGGTCAGGCAGATATCGGCTTTTCAGGACCGGAAGCTTGCATCTATGTGTACAACGAAGGAAAGGAAGATTATGGTGTTGTGTTTGCACAGCTGACAAAGCGTGACGGCTCCTTCCTGGTTGGCAGGGAAGCTATGCCTGATTTTAATTGGGAGGATGTGAGGCAGAAATACATCATCGGCGGCAGAAAGGGCGGAGTGCCTGAAATGACGCTGGAATATGTACTGAAGCTTAATAATCTCATTCCCGGCAAGGATGTGGAAGTGGATACCTCAGTGCAATTTGCACTCATGGGCGGAGCATTCCTGTCTGGACAGGGAGATTTTGTAACCTTGTTTGAACCGGTTGCATCGACCTTTGAAAGGGAAGGCACGGGTCATATCGTAGCATCCATCGGAGCTGAAAGCGGAGAAATACCTTATACGGCCTATTATGCAAAGAAGAGCTACATGGAGAAGAATCCGGATATCATCCAGGCCTTTACAAATGCAGTATACAAAGGCCAGCAATGGGTTGAAAACCACAGCAACAAGGAAGTGGCAGAGGCCCTGAAGGGAGCATTTCCGGATAACGACATGGAGCTGCTGGAGATGATTGTGAACCGTTATAAAACACAGGATACGTGGAATAAGATGCCTGATATGAAGGAAGAAGCTTTCATGAAGCTGCAGCTGGTGATGCAGACAGCTGGAGAACTGAAGGAGCTTGCACCCTTTGACAAGCTTGTAGATAATACCTTCGCAGAAAAGGCTGTAAAAAAATAAAACCCGAAAATAACGGGTAGCAAGCAAATAATATAAAGCGACATTCCCAGCAGTAAAGGAATGCCGCTTTCTTTCTGTTCCTATTCAGGGCATATTAGCGTGTTACATCAGCAGCATGACAAGGCCCTGTAAAATTCCGATTAGAAAACCCAGAATCGCGCCCAGGTATTCAATGAAACGCAATTCATTATTGACCACCCCAATGACAATGCCTTCAAACGAAACCAGATCCAGGGATTCAATTTTTTCGGCAACCTTATCCGAAATGGCCAGGTTCTCGGTGGCGTGGGTTACCATATTGCCAATCATGTCACGAATATAGCGATCCCCATCCTTGGCCATGAACAACTCCAGCTGTTTTTTAATGGTTTTATCGGTGAAACCGTGCAGAAAGGCTGGAAACTTGTCTTTGAGGATTTTCACAACATTTAAGACAATTGAGTTCTTCAGGTGTTCGATATCCTTATCCTGAACCAGGCTTCCCAATAGCTCTTCAGGCTTTAAAAGCTTGCTTTCAATTACCTTGCCGATGGATTCAGCCAAATCCTTTTTCCTCGCCGGCAGCAACCCCTGAAGCTTAAATCCAAAGGGCAGCTTCACCGGGTTCATCGGGCGGAACAGCATTTTTACGGCAATCATGTTGGTAACCCAACCAATAAAGCCCCCGATTAACGCCAATATGAATAACTTTAACAGCATAATGCCTCCATTAATATCAGGATTTCTGGTTAGTATAGCACAGAATTATTAGAACAGTATTAAAAATTATACGTTCTTCATAAGCGATCTTCTTAATTCCTGTAATTTTCTTAATATTTCCTTTTTCTATTTCCATGTCCTATCTGACATACGAAAATAGCTTACAATAAACTGATAGAACAGTGACAAATATAAAATTATCTTTTGTTCATCGCTATAAAACGTTACAATGGATATAAGGAATACAATGTGGATCGGCTTTGAAAAGTCGGTTCAAGCGTTCTTAACATAAAGGCTGTAATGAAGCAGCAAAGACGTCTTTTACAGAAGAAAGTGCAACCAGAAAAGAGGTCTGATTTGGTTGCAATATGTATCATAATCAGGAGGTAAATCTCTTGGAAAGAATTAATGTTATCGGTGCCGGGCTTGCCGGCTGTGAGGCCGCCTGGCAGATCGCGCAGCGCGGAGGATTGGTTTCGTTATATGAAATGAAGCCCATGAAAAAATCGCCTGCACACCATCTTGACACATACGCCGAGCTAGTGTGCTCCAATTCTCTGCGTTCAAATCAGCTGGAAAACGCTGTGGGGCTTCTGAAAGAAGAATTACGGCGTATGAGATCGCTTGTTATGCGATGTGCCGATGAAAACGCCGTTCCAGCGGGCGGTGCTCTGGCAGTTGACAGAGAAAAGTTCTCAGAATCTGTAACAGCGAAAATCAGAAGCCACCCGAATATCGAAGTAATTGAACGGGAAGTAACCGCAATAGACCCCGAGCAGTTCACGATTATCGCTACAGGCCCGCTGACATCAGATGCTTTGTCTGAAGAAATTGCCGGCATAATCGGTCAGGAGGCTCTTGGCTTTTTTGACGCGGCAGCGCCCATTGTGAAGGCTGAAACCATTAATATGAATAAAGCTTTTTCAGCATCGCGTTATGACAAAGGCGCTGACGATTATATCAATTGTCCGCTGTCGAAGGAGGAGTATCTGAAGTTCTTTCAAGCCCTTGTTACGGCAGAGTCGGCACCTGTGAATGATTTTGAAGAAAAGCTTATTTTTGAAGGATGCATGCCCATCGAGATCATGGCCAGGCGCGGTATGGACACGCTGCGTTACGGTCCGATGAAGCCCGTGGGGCTTACCAATCCGCATACCGGTATCGAACCCTATTCTGTGGTGCAATTAAGGCAGGACAACCGGGAAGGCACGCTTTACAACCTGGTAGGCTTCCAGACACATCTGAAATGGGGAGAACAGAAAAGGGTTTTCTCGATGATTCCCGGTCTGGAGGAGGCAGAATTTGCGCGATATGGCGTCATGCACCGCAATACCTTTATCAACTCACCGAAGCTGCTTACACCCGTATATCGCTACAGAAAACGGAATAACCTGTTCTTTGCCGGACAGATTACCGGGGTGGAGGGATATGTGGAATCAACTGCATCAGGCCTGGTTGCCGGAATCAATGCCTACAGGGCTGCTATGGGTTCAGGTGAGCTTGTGTTTCCGAACAGCACGGCCGTAGGTGCATTGGCATATTACGTATCCACATCTTCAATGGGTCATTTTGAGCCAATGAACATTAACTATGGGATCATGACTTTGGATTCAGGTGTCTGTGATCAGGAAAAAGGAAAACGCAGCAGGGCTGCAGCGCATCAAAACAAGCGAGAGAAGTATCTGCGGACAGCAAATAAATCGTTGGAAATTGTCGAATCTCTTAAAGACAAATAGGAGAATAAAACGTATTTTCATTTAGTTGATTGATGGAGGGGTTAGAATGAAGAAATTGTCAAAGTCTTTATTTATGCTGCTGATACTGGTTGCAGCCGGGCTATGGCTTGCCACGGGCTTTTACACGCTAAAATCCGATGGCGGCGAGCAGGCTGTAATTACCAGGTTCGGCAGGTTTGTCAGAATTGAAACCGAGGCGGGGTTGAAATGGCATTTGCCCGCACCCATAGAAAGGGCCGAAGTTGTGAAATGCGATGTGCTGCGAAGCATGGAGTTTGGTTATCAAACGACTTCGGTGGGGGGAGGCGGAACACAATCTGAGTTTACGGTGAATCCATACGAAGCATTGATGATTTCAGGGGATGAAAACCTTGTCAATGCCGAGACCGTCGTACAATACAGGATTGTGAATGTAAAGGATTACCTTTTTAATGTGGACGATCCCGAGAACACACTTCGCATCGCTGCTGAATCATCCATTCGCAGGGTTGTAGCCAACCACACAATGGATGATGTTCTGACCGATCAAAAGGATCTGATCCAAACTAAAATCATGCAGGATCTGGAGGAGGTCTGCAACCAGTATCAGATTGGGGTGGACATCACACAGGTTTACCTGCAGGCGGTTTATGCTCCCACCGCTGTTGAGGAAGCCTTCAATGATGTCATCAAGGCCAGGGAAGATAAAAACAGGTTTATTAACGAGGCCAATAAAGGTAAAAATGAAATTGTTCCTGCTGCCGAGGGAAATGCAGCAGAAATGTTGAACCAGGCCAATGCCTATAAGGAAAAGCGCATTGCCGAAGCCCGGGGTGATGTGGAAAACTTCAAGCAGGTATTAAATAATTACGAACTGGGCAAGGAGGTAACCCGCACCAGAATGTATCTGGAAACCATGCAGGATGTGCTTCCAAACGCCAAAATTTTTATTATGGACAGCGGCGACAACACCTTGAAGTTCCTGCCGATTAACGGCTCAACGATAGATTAGGAGGTTTGATTTTATGGAACAGAACAGCCAATACAGCGGCATGAACAATAAAAAAGCCACCGAGCTGGACAAGGAAAAAATGAAGGGTTTTTTCAAAACCATCGCATTTATCATTGGCGGCTTTGTTGCATTGCTGATCATATTCAACCTTTTTACCTTTCGCGTGGATGAGCGTGAACAGGTGATCATCACGCAGTTTGACAAGATTATCCGTGTGATCGCGGATGACTCGTCTGATCCATCCTATGAAGCCTTAAGACATGATAAGAATTATGAAAACATTAAAATTCAGGAAGGCAAGGGTTTATTCTTCAAACTGCCCTTCATTCAGAAGACAAAAGCCTTTTCCAACCAGCTGCTCACTTATGATACGCCTCCGGAAGAGGTTTTCACGCTGGATAAGAAAACCATTGTTTTAGATAATTTTGCGCAATGGGAGATTGTCAACCCGGTGCTGTTCATGCAAAACATGGGCAACACACCTACTGCCCACCAGCGTATTGATGAAAACATCTATTCAAAGCTCCGTGAGGAAATTGGCCGGATAGAAGCAGCAAAGCTTGTAACCGACAAGGAGTATGTAGAGGTAATGCTGATCCGGGTGAAGGATTATGTAAATAGTATGCTTCAATCCTCGGGAATCAGGATTGCCGATGTCCGCATAAAACGAACAGAATATCCCGAAGATACCTATCAGAATATTTTCGAGCAGATGAGATCCGAGCGCCAGGCGGTTGCCACCGAATACCGGTCTGCAGGGATGAAGGAAGCGCAGAGTATTCGTTCCGAGGCTGAAAAGGAAGCTACGATCATCGAGGCAAAAGCATACGAGCAGGCTCAGAAGCTGCGCGGTGAAGGGGATGCCGAAGCCTTGAAGATCTATGCCGAGGCGTATAATCGTGACCCGGAATTCTATGCTTTCTGGCAAACCCTGCAAACTTACAAGGACGTGATTGACAGTGATACGACCATCATTATCAGCCCGGATTCAGAATTTGCCAAATACATCTACCGGAAGGATTAAGGCCTGGGATTATCAGAAAAATTAAGCCGGATGCTGATAGAATGATTAGTATCCGGCTTTGCATGATTCAGGTGTAGAAACCGGATGTGTACGCTCCATTGATACACCCCGGCCACTGAGCTTTCTTTGATAACAGGCTGAAGCTAAGAAGGAATAAACATCTTTATACCCGGATGGATGCATTGTACCTTGATGGGAAGTACGGTTCCTTTTTCACCGTCGACGCTGATTTGAAGCTGTATATCCGATTGGATGCGCGCCTCTTTCCCCCTCAGGTGGATGATATGCTTGTCGCCTGCCAGCTCGTTGGCCATAATCTTCATGAAAACACCGGCCAGCTCCATGGGTCTTGCATTCCTGAACAGGAGGATATCGATCAGACCGTCTTCAACATCTGCTTCCTTAAAAAAATTTGAAAAACCCGCCACATTCTTCCCATTCAGAACCAGAAACAGGATGACTTTCTCCTCCAGGTGGTTGTTTTCAATATCTACGGTAAGATTAAACTCCTCGATCTTCTGCAGCTGGTCCAGCGCTTTCAGGTAATAGGCTGCAGGCCCCAGGTTTTTTTTCAGGTCAGCATTCGTATTGAAGGAAACGTTTGCGAATACACCGCCTCCAAGGTTTCCCATGAAATAATGATGATCGTTGATACAGCCTGCATCCACGTGCCTTGTGTTCCCGGCGAGCACCATGTCTATCCAGGGTTCAAGGTCATAGGGCATTCCAATATTGCGTGCAAAATCGTTGCAGGTTCCACCCGGGAAAACACCAAGAGGCAGGTTGATGCCATTTTTTAGTATCAGGTTTACCATAAAGTTTAAGCTGCCATCACCGCCGAAAAGAAGGATAAAATCATACTGCTGCGAACGAATCAGTTCCAGAATGTCTTCCGCGGCACTATCATTCTGGAACATCCGATAGGGCGTCATGCGTATGTCATGGGCCTGGAACCTTTCTATAATATAATCCAGCCTGGCCGGAATGCTCTGATCACCGGATTTGGGATTATAGAGAAGTAGTCCTTTTGTCATGATTCCTCCTGCTGCGGTAATTCTGTTACAGGCCGGACCACTTGGAAAAGCTACAGGTGGCCTCGATGATTTGATTTACTGTTGGACTCTAACCTGATATAATCTCCTGCTTATTTTAACCAGTAGTTTTATAGTTAATCATGGAATATGACAAACAATCGTGATAGAATATTAGTGTTTCAAAATTAAACCATGCAAGGAGAATGACAATGGATAACAAAAGCCGATTTTTAAGCGGTGTTTATCATGATTTATATGAAAAAAAGCCGGTTTCAGATGTAAACACAGGCAATGAGCCGGTTGATGATGACAATCTTCCGCCTGCTTCGGGTACAGAACCAAAGGCACCAACCATGTCAGGCCCCAATTCGCCTGCTGCCGGTTCTAAACCAGCTACACCCCGTCTGAAGCCATTCATGAACATATCGGGCTCACCCAGGAAACTGGAAAAGGAATTGAACACGCTGGTGGATGATTTCTATAAAAATGAGGGGTTATCTGTACCGGAAGACAATGATACTCCACCGTTCAAGCCCGAGGAAATACGCGTTCGCATTGAAAAGCTGATAGGGCTTTCCAACATTAAGGAAGATATCGAGGCCATGATGGACTTCGTAAAAATCCAAAAACTACGCAAGGAGCATGGCCTCAACGGAAGCAGTCTTTCGCTGCATACCGCCTTTATCGGGAACCCAGGCACCGGAAAAACAACCGTCGCAAGGCTGATGGGGGAATACTTCCGGTCTTTGGGCGTACTGAAAAAGGGGCACCTGGTAGAGGTTTCAAAATCTGATCTGGTGGGGCAGTTTGTTGGCTCAACAGCTGGGAAAACCAATCAGGTGATTGACAGTGCTTTGGATGGCATTTTGTTTATCGACGAGGCCTATGCATTGGCAGAAGGCGGCGAAAACGATTATGGCAGGGAGGCCATCAATGTTCTTGTGGAAAGAATGGATAAGGAGCGCCATCGTCTGGCTGTGTTCATGGCCGGCTATGACGAGAACATGAAAAAGTTCCTCCAGTTCAACCCCGGTCTTGCCTCCAGGGTTACCCGCAAGTTTTATTTCAAGGATTATACCGGGCCCGAGCTGATGCAGATTTTCAACATGCAGATGGAAAAAAGCCAGTATGACATGGCACAGGACGATGCGAAAAAGCTGGAGCAATATTTCACTTATTTGTATGATATCCGGGATAACCAGTTCGGGAATGGAAGGATTGTCCGTAACACGCTGGAGTATCTGATCAAGTGTCAGTCCGACCGGTTGGCTGGAGAAGATACCGTTACAGTAGACATGCTGAAAACAATCACCCTTGCAGATATCGAAAAAGCTGTTCCACTAAAGGATATTCTGGTCACCTCCGACAAACTGGAGCAGGTGATGAACGAGCTGGATGATTATATTGGCTTAGGAAATATAAAAGATCATATCCGCAGTCTTGTGAACCTGATCCGAACAAACCAGAAGAGGGAAGAGGCAGGTCTTCCTGTCAGGCAGTTATCCTACCATGCCATCTTCTGCGGTTCTCCGGGTACCGGTAAAACTACCATTGCCAGGATTTTGGGAAGGATTTATCAGGCTCTCGGTGTTCTGAAAAAGGGACATGTGGTGGAAGTAGATCGCAGCGGTCTTGTTGCAGGTTATGTTGGCCAAACCGAGGAAAAAACCCGTAAAGTCATAGACCAGGCCATGGATGGCATCCTGTTTATCGATGAAGCCTATGCGCTGGCAGGCGGGATGAATGATTTCGGCCGGAACGCCATCGACACGATTCTCAAAAGAATGGATGACGACAGGGACAGGTTGATCGTCATCGCAGCGGGATATACCAATAAAATGAATACCTTTGTGCGTTCAAACCCCGGGCTGAAGGATCGTTTCAACTGGACCTTCGAGTTCGAGGACTATTCCGCCGATGAGTTGCTCGACATATTTCTATCATTTGCTTCCAAACAGCAATATGATTTGCAGGATGACGCAAAAACTGCGCTGCTTGAGCATTTCACTGCCATAATGCAGCTTAAGGATGAGCATTTTGGCAACGGCCGGTATGTCAGGAATTTATTCGAAAAGACCGTTATGGAACAATCCAACCGAATTGGTGCCAATATCGACAAAATTCAAAAGGAAAATTTGTCGGTAATCACCGTAGGGGATGTCAGTGGGGCGTTACTGCTAATCTAATCCATTGATGAGCTAATTGGTTAGCTCCAGAGGTGTAAACCAGCTGTTCAAAAAATCATTGAAGTGTTCTTAAAAAAGAACTTCAATGATTTTTTTTGATTTTCTATCTTGTATACAAAAAACATCTGGGTTATAATTGTAGTGGCCTGAAAAGGCTTGAAAATAGCTTATTACAAGGTTTTATTACCAGGTAATAACGAATTTTAAATATTGTTTCGACCGATAATAACAACAGAAAATGAAAAGGAAGGGCATAGAATATGAGTAAGTATTTGGATCGCATCTCGGAACGCGCAAAATCCGATAAGAAAACAATTGTTTTACCTGAAAGCACAGATATTCGCGTAGTTCAGGCTGCGACCATGGTAATGCAAAGAGGAATCGCCAATGTTATTCTTGTAGGCGACAGAGGAAAAATTAAGGAACTGGCAGGGGACCTGGATCTGTCGGGAGTGACTATTGTAAACCCTGATACCTCTGAAAATTTTGAAGACTATGTAAATTCTTTTTATGAAATGAGAAAAAATAAGGGGATGACACTGGAAAAGGCCCGGGAAACCATGAAAAACCCGTTGTATTGGGGCGTTATGATGGTGAAAAAGGGTGAGGCCGACGGTATGGTTGCAGGGGCAGCCAACTCAACATCAGACACCTTAAGGCCTGCACTTCAAATCCTGAAAACAGCACCGGGAACAAAGCTTGTATCTGCTTTCTTTATCATGGTTGTTCCCAACTGCGAATATGGTGAAAATGGGGTATTCCTTTATGCCGACAGCGGTTTGGTGGAAAACCCGGATGCTGACCAATTGTCTGAAATCGCCATCTCATCTGCAAAAACCTTTAAAAAGCTGGTAGAAGCTGAACCAAAGGTTGCAATGCTTTCCTATTCAAGCTATGGCAGCGCGAAAAGCGAACTGACTGAAAAAGTGATCGAAGCAACCCGTCTTGCAAAGGAGAAAGCACCTGAGATTCTTTTAGACGGTGAACTGCAGGTTGACGCGGCTATTATTCCCGGTGTAGCAAAATCAAAAGCACCCGGAAGCCCGCTTCAGGGAATGGCCAATACACTGGTCTTTCCTGATTTGAACTGCGGTAATATAGCGTACAAGCTGACACAGCGCCTTGCAAAAGCCGAGGCTTACGGGCCTGTTACCCAGGGCATCGCAAAGCCTGTAAACGATTTGTCCCGCGGCTGCTCCGCCGAAGATATTGTCGGGGTTGTCGCCATTACCTGCGTACAGGCACAAGATTAATCATAATTAAGACTAGATGGGGGTTTACATTCATGAAAGTTCTTGTTATTAATACCGGAAGCTCGTCGCTGAAATATCAGCTGATCGATATGACAAATGAAACTGTTCTGGCCAGAGGGCTGTGTGACAGAATCGGGCTGGAAGGCTCTTTTATCAGACAAGCAAATGAAGATGGCAGAAAGTTTCAAAAGGAAATGGAGCTAAACGATCATCAGGATGCCATCAAGCAGGTGATCCAGTCGTTGATAGATAAGGAATATGGCGTTATTCAAAGCATGGACGAAATTTCTTCAGTGGGGCACCGTGTGGTTCATGGCGGGGAAAAGTTCTACAAATCTGCCATCATCAATGAAGAGGTAATGAATACGATAGAAGAATGCATCGTTCTTGCACCGTTGCATAATGGCCCAAACATGGTAGGCATTCAGGCCTGCAGGAAAATGATGCCTGGTGTACCCATGGTGGCTGTATTTGATACGGCATTCCATCAGACAATGCCTAAAAAAGCCTATATCTATCCGCTGCCTTATAGCATGTACCAGGAAAAAGGCATCCGCCGGTATGGATTCCACGGCACATCCCACAAATACGTGTCTGAAAGAGTTGCCATTCTCATGAACAAGCCCTATGACAGCCTGAAGATCGTTACCTGTCACCTTGGCAACGGCTCAAGCATCTGTGCCATCCGCAACGGTATTGCCGTCGATACCAGCATGGGTTATACCCCTTTGGAAGGTGTTCCGATGGGTACACGCTGCGGCGTCATCGATCCGGCGATTGTAACAGGGCTTATCGAACATGACAACTATGATGCTGCAATGCTGAACGAATTGCTGAATAAAAAGTCCGGGATGCTTGGTATTTCAGGCATAAGCAGTGATTTCAGAGATCTGGATGAAGCTGCAAACAACGGCAATGAACGAGCCGAGTTGGCTTTGGAAGTATTTGCATACAGCGTGAAGAAGTATATTGGATCATACGCGGCTGCCATGGGCGGCATCGACGCATTGGTTTTCACTGCCGGAATCGGTGAAAACAACAGCGGCATCCGCAAAAGGGTTTTAGCGGGTCTTGAATTCCTGGGCGTAGAGGTTGACGACGAGAAGAACAACCTCAGAGGCCAGGAAATGGATATCAGCACACCCAATGCAAAAGTAAGAACCTTTGTCATCCCAACCAATGAAGAGCTTGCCATTGCCAGAGAAACCGTTAAGCTTATTAAGAAGTAAAAAGCAGAAAACTAGTCTTCCTGTTATGACCCCCCGGGTCATTGAATAACCCTGAAAACTTGGAATTGACAAGAAATGAAATGGCATGATACATTTGTTAAGGTGAAGCTGATAAACGCTTCACCTTAATTTATACGATTATTTGAGTACCCAATTTCGTTCAAAGCATGAACGATGTATAGGGACAATATGCAAGCCGATTACGGTAATGAATAGAATAATACATGAGAACTACGGGATCAATCCCGCAGGAGCTATTGGAGGGACATTTCATGAAGGTTTGTAAATTTGGCGGAACCTCGCTGGCATCTGCAGAGCAGGTAAAAAAAGTGTGTGATATCGTAACCTCTGACCCGCTGCGTCGTTTGGTTGTTGTTTCAGCACCTGGCAAAGAATATGATCAGGATACGAAGGTTACCGATATGCTGATCACACTGGCCGAAACCTTTCTGAAAACGGGAGAATGCGAAAAGGAACTGATGGCGGTTGTTGGCCGTTATGACAGAATTGCAAAGGGTTTGAGAATTGGTGATGAAATTGTAAGAGATATTGAAAACAATCTTAGAACCAGAATATCTCTCGGCTTTGATAACAAGGAAAAGTTTGTGGATCGCATGAAGGCGGCCGGGGAAGACAACAGTGCCAGATTGGTAGCGAAGTATCTGCAAACAATAGGCTATGATGCTAAATACATCAACCCCAAAGACGCAGGACTTTTCCTCAGCGACGAATATGGAAACGCGAGAGTATTGCCGCAATCCTTTAAAAACCTATCCAAACTGAAAAAGATGGATGGTCTGTTGATCTTCCCCGGGTTCTTTGGCTATTCGCTAACCGGAGAGGTTGTGACATTCCCGCGTGGTGGTTCAGACATCACTGGCTCTATTCTGGCAGCATCGGTTGAAGCAAAGGTGTATGAGAACTTTACAGACGTGGATTCGGTTTTTGCGGCAAACCCAAAGCTGATAAAAAACCCAAAGGCCATCTCAGAGCTGACTTACCGTGAAATGCGCGAGCTGGCGTATGCCGGTTTTTCCATACTGCACGAAGAGACCCTTGCGCCGGTGATCAAGAAGGGCATTCCGATAAATATCCGAAACACCAATAACCCCAATGCGCCAGGGACTATGATTGTAACAAACCGTGAGATCAAAAATGGGCCTGTTGCAGGAATTGCTGGAGCAGGAGGATTTTTGTCGATCAACATTCATAAATATATGATGAACCGTGAAATCGGATTTGGCCGCAAGGTTTTGCGTATTCTCGAGGAAGAGTCACTTCCGTTCGAGCACATCCCCTCGGGCATTGACGACATCTCAGTGATCCTGCGGCAAAGGTATATCGATGAAGATATTCTGTCCAGAATCATGGAGCGAATCGCCCACGATCTGCAGGTGGACAGCATCACCATCGGTTACAATCTCGCCCTCGTGATGGTGGTGGGTGAGGGGATGCTGCGTTCGGTAGGTGTTGCCAGCCGTGCGACAACGGCACTGGCCAAGGGCGGTGTAAACATCCAGATGATCAACCAGGGTTCCTCCGAGGTCAGTATCATGTTTGGAGTGGACGAAGCCGACCTGGATAACGCCATTGTTAACCTGTATAACGAATTCTTCAACTGATCTACACCGAATTTACATCGGGGACAGGTTCCAGTAAAATTGGAGCTCAGGGACAGGCTATAGAAACCTTACCTGAGTTCTTTTTGTTTCCTGGAAAAATGAATGTCTGATTCCATCACTGCACTTCTCCTGTATTTGACCGAAGGTTTATTGCCCGAATTTTTCCATGCTCCTCGAATCAAATCATTGACAGTATGCTGCAAATGGGCATATAATATAAAAAAACCATTGGAGGAACCTAATTGATGGATATCCTCGGCAGCATTTTTGCCTTCGCTTTTTTTTACTTTTTTACCCTGGCTTTTTACTTTACGTACTTTAGACCGGGTAATTTCATATGTGGAAAAAAGCAGATATCAATGGGGTAATAGCAACACAGGAATGAACAGAGGCTCGATTGTGAGCCTCTTTATTTTTACCCGGAAATCCAATTTTTTTCTGTGAACCGGCTTTAAAGCACAAAAAAGTGTGCATGTTGGTGAATTGAAAAAGTACTAATACATTATTACAACGTTTATAAATTTATTTATTTTGAAAGGAGTGGACCCAATATGGTAGTTGTACTGAAACCAAATGTATCCATTGAAAAAAGAAATGAACTGATCCGCCAGATCGAGTCTATGGGTGTGAAGGTTCAAATCACGGAAGGAACTGAAACCTCCATCCTGGGTTTAATCGGAGATACGACAAACCTGAATAAATACACCATCGCTTCGAATGAAATTGTTGCGAACATTCTGCGGGTACAAGAGCCGTTTAAGAAGGCGAACAAAATGTTCAAGCCCGATGACACGATTATTGAGGTAGCAGGAAGAAAAATCGGTGAAGGCCATTTCTGTGTCATGACAGGCCCCTGCTCTGTGGAAAGCGAAGACCAGATAGAAGGCATTGCAAAGGCTGTGAAAGAAAACGGGGCAACCTTCCTGCGTGGTGGTGCATACAAACCCAGGTCCTCACCCTACGCATTCCAGGGGCTTGGTCTGGAAGGGCTGGAATATCTGAAGCATGCCCGTGAAAAAACCGGTCTGCCCATTGTTTCTGAAATCATGTCAGTGGACATGGTGGATCGCTTTGCCGAGGATGTGGATATCATCCAGGTGGGTGCAAGAAACATGCAGAACTTTGTGCTGCTAAAAGAATTGGGGAAAATCAGAAAGCCCATCCTTTTGAAACGAGGCCTTGCCGCAACCATTGAGGAATGGCTGATGAGTGCCGAATATATTCTCAGTGAAGGAAATGAACAGGTCATCCTGTGTGAAAGAGGCATCCGCACCTTTGAGACCTTCACCCGAAACACCCTGGATATCAGCGCAATTCCAGCCATCAAAAAGCTCAGCCACTTACCGGTGATCGTCGATCCAAGCCATGCCACAGGGAAGGCCTGGATGGTGGAAACCATGTCAAAGGCAGCGGTGGTTGCCGGGGCCGACGGAGTGATTATTGAAGTGCACAACGACCCATCCCGTGCTTTGTGTGATGGACAGCAATCCATCACCCCGGATCAGTTTCAGCATTTAATGGTCAAGCTGAGAAAGCTGATAGAAATTGAGGGGAAAAAGCTTGAAGGATAATCACATCGGGTTTTAGCACAGGGAATTTGCGAAAAGCTTGAATCAGCCGCAGCTGGTAAGCCAGCTTCGGAAATGGAGCGTGAACATGAGAGAATTATCCGTGAAACTGGAACATAAAACATACCCCATACTCATTGAAAACAACCTGTTTCAAATGGCAGGTGAGGTTATTCAGAGCTTCTTTCCCGGAAGGAAGGTTTTTATTGTTACCGACAGCAACCTCGCCTCTGTTTATGGGTCGGTTCTTGCTAAACAGCTTAAGAAACTGAACATCCAGGCAGGACTGCATGCCTATCCGGCAGGAGAAGCAAGTAAAAGCCATGAACAGCTTTTAAAGATGTACGAGGCCTTCAGCCAGGCAGAAATCACCCGAAAAGATGTTGTGGTAGCCCTGGGGGGCGGAGTAACCGGCGATATGACTGGGTTTGCGGCATCCACCTGGCTTCGCGGCACAGGGTTTGTGCAAATACCAACCTCTCTGCTGGCCATGGTGGATTCCAGTATTGGCGGCAAGGTTGCAGTGAATCTGCCTGTTGGCAAGAACCTTGTCGGAGCCTTCTATCATCCCGAGATGGTATTGATAGATCCCTTGCTGCTGAACACTTTGCCCGACAGGCGTTTTGCAGATGGAATGGCCGAAGTGATCAAGCATGGCTGTATTCGCGACAAGGAGATGTTTAGCTTGCTGGAACAACTGGGAGACCGAAAAGGCTTCATGGAGCATGCAGAAGAGCTCATCTGCCGAAACTGCGACATAAAAAGGCAGGTTGTACAGCAGGATGAACGGGAAGTCGGTTTACGGATGCTCCTGAATTTTGGGCACACCTTTGGTCATGCCCTTGAAAAGTATTTTCATTATGAAAAATATACCCATGGCGAGGCTGTTGCCATGGGCATGGTGTTTGTAGCCGAGCTTTCCAGTATGCTTGGGTATTGTCATGAAGACGTTGTACAAAAAATCCGCGCATTGGTAACAAGATATCACTTACCAGCAGATTGGCCGCAGGTTGAACCCGAAAAAATTAAGAATACGGTCTTACTGGATAAAAAAGCACAGACCAATGACCTGTACCTGGTGCTGATCAGGGATATTGGTGATGCTGTTCTGGAAAAGTTTCCAAAACAGAGGATTGAGGAGTGGATCGATGAAAAACTTAACCATTAGACCATCACGGTTATCGGGAACCATTCATATTCCACCTTCCAAAAGTATGGCACACCGGGCAATAAGCTGTGCATTCCTGTCTGAAGGAGAGAGCCGGATCGACAATGTGGAGCTTTCCGATGATATCATCGCTACCTGTCGTGCTGTCGAAGCCCTTGGTGGAGATATGGATATCCTTGAAAGTACAATTCCAGGCCGAAAGATATTGGTCATTCGCGGCAAGGGAACAGTTAAAATCAAAAGGAAGCTGATTAATTGCGGTGAGTCCGGAACCACTGCCCGTTTTATCATACCGATTACACGGCTGACCGCAGACGAGGTTGTGATAACCGGAGAAGGAAAGCTGTCCGAAAGACCCTTTGGTGTTTTTTATGAAATATTCGATACACAGAAAATTCAATATCAAACACAGTCCGGAATGCTGCCTTTAACCTTGAATGGGGCGATAAAACCAGGATGCTTCAGCATCAGAGGCGATGTGAGCTCCCAGTTTATTTCGGGTTTGCTGCTTGCCTTGCCGCTGTTGCCGGGTGACTCGGTGATCATGCTCACAACGCCCCTTGAATCCATCGGTTATATCGAGATGACGATCCAAATGCAAAAAATGTTTGGCATTCGCATTGAATTTGAACGGGCGGAGAACAAATTTCTCATTCCTGGCTGGCAAAAATATAAACCTCAGCATTATCAGGTGGAGGGGGACTGGTCCCAGGCAGCCTTTTGGTTGGCAGCCGGGGTATTCTCCGGCCCGGTATCAATTGATGGGCTAAACCCGGACTCCCTTCAGGGCGATAAGATAATAGAAGCCTTTTTACAGCAAATGGGGGCCAACCTGTCATGGAAGGAAAACTTGCTGGTTGCACAGGAAAGCCGGCTAAACGGGATTCAAATGGATGTTTCCCAATGTCCGGATCTGGTTCCAGTGCTGGCAATTCTGGGAAGCGTCGCTGATGGGAATACGGAAATCATGAATGCAGCAAGGCTGCGAATCAAAGAATGCGACCGTTTGAAGGCAATCACCACAGAATTGAAGGCCATGGGTGCAAAAATAACCGAGTATGAAGACAGCCTTTCAATTGATGGAAAACAAAAGCTGATGGGCGGAAGGGTATACGGCTGGAACGATCACCGCATTGTCATGGCATCAGCCATTGCAGCAGCTACTTGTGAAAAGAACACTACGATTGAAGGCTCCCAGGCCGTCAACAAATCATATCCCTCGTTTTGGGAGCATTATCATCGGTTGGGAGGGAAAGCCTGTGAGTAGCATGTGGGGAGAAAATATCCGAATTTCGATCTTTGGTCAGTCACATGGGGCAGCCATTGGGGTTGTGATCGACGGCCTGCCTGCGGGCATTCTGCTGGACACTGAAAAAATCCATGTGGAAATGGAGCGTAGAAGGCCAGGGCAGGACAACTATTCCACACCACGAAATGAAGGGGATGCGGTCGAAATTGTCAGCGGCTTTCTGAACGGCTATACTACAGGCACACCGTTATGCGGAATAATCCGCAACAACGATAAGCATTCAAAGGATTATGATGAACTGAAGGACATCATGCGTCCCGGACACGCGGATTATACCGGAAGGATTCGATATAACGGGTTTAATGACCACCGCGGCGGCGGCCATTTTTCAGGAAGACTGACTGCGCCAATCGTGTTCGCAGGTGCAATTGCATCGCAATATCTGGAACCGCTGGGGGTTACAATTGGGACCCATTTGCTGCGCATTGGCAGCATCGAAGATACCAGGATGGATCCGGTAAATATTCAAGCACAGCAGCTGAAAGCTTTTCGTGGAATGCGGTTCCCTACAATCAACCCGGATGCAGTTCAAAAAATGATGAAAGAAATAGATGATGCCAGAATGGATCAGGATTCGGTGGGAGGGGTTCTGGAAACAGCCATTGTAAATCTTCCTGCGGGGTTGGGCTCACCCATATTTCAATCGGTGGAGTCCAGACTTGCCGCCTTTGTATTTTCCATTCCGGCAACGAAGGGAATCGAGTTTGGCGCAGGGTTCGGCTTTGGCTCCGTGCGCGGCAGCGAAGCCAACGACAATTTCAGTGATTTACATCAGGTTCCTGCGCAAAATTCCGACAAGCCACAGGCAGAGTGTTATACTCACAGGCCAGGTTCTGATGAAATCAAACCAAACAGTAAGCAAATGAAGCCCCAAACCTCTTGTCCCGAGTTATGTTTCTACCCAACAAAGACCAACAACACAGGCGGAATTAATGGTGGTATTACAAACGGGATGCCAGTGGTTTTTCGTACTGCCTTCAGGCCTACACCCTCCATCTCTAAACCACAGCAGGCGTTAGACATGAAAACCATGCAGGCCAGAGAATACAGTATTCATGGAAGGCATGATCCTTGCGTGGCTGTAAGGGCTGTCCCTGTTATGGATGCGGCAGCAGCCCTGGTTGTAATGGATTTGCTGCTGGAAGATAAGAAGTACAGGTAACACAGTGAATCAAAGAAACTAAGTGAACGCGTTCAGCTATAGTTGGATACCTGAGCTTATGTCGGGTGGAAGCCCATCTACACCTCGTGAGAAAATAAAGTGTCATGAGTTAATAAAAAAAAGTCCAATTCAGGATAAGGAGAACGGTTGAATGGAATTAAACCTGAATGAAATCAGAATCAAAATCAATGCAATCGATGAAAAGCTGGTAAAGCTGTTTGAGGAGAGAATGGAAACCGTATCAGAGGTTGCGGCATATAAAAAGCAGCACAACATGGAAGTACTGGATTCCAACCGCGAAAAGGATGTCATCGCCAGGGCTGTATCGCATTTGCACAATCCAGAGCTTGAAACCTATTTACGATTCTTCATGGATGATTTGATGACACTCTCGAGACAGTACCAGCTTGCTCAGCTGACAAAAGACCATAAACACGTTAGCACGCAGGCTGAAAGAACACTTCAGCCCGGCACGGTTATCGGCCATTATGGTTCCTCGGGTTCTTATAGCGAAGAAGCTGCAGTTTTGCATTTTGGCAGCGATATTGTTAAAAAATCCTGCAACACCTTTGAAGAAGTCGTGTATGATCTGTTAAACCATAAAATTGATATAGGCATGCTGCCTGTTGAGAATTCATCCACTGGAATTATTACCGCAGTCATGGACCTGATACGAGATAATCAGGTATATATCACTGGTGAACACATCTCCAGAATCTGCCACCATTTACTGGTAGTACCGGGAACGAAGCTGGAAGATATTAATACCGTGTATTCTCATCAGCAGGGGCTGGAGCAGAGCAGCCATTTTCTGAAAAAGTATCCCTGGGAACAAGTAGCCTATAACAGTACAGCCAACAGTGCCGAGCTTGTCAGCAGGCTGGGCGACAAAACAAAAGCAGCCGTAGCCTCTGAAAGCAGCGCGCGTCTTTATGGGCTGGAGATTCTGGTTCCAGATATCCACTACAATCAAAACAATTACACCCGTTTTATCAGCATTGAAAGGGAGCCCGTTGTGCATGAAAGCTGTAACAAGATCAGTATCGTGATGGACATCGCCCATAAACCGGGGGCATTGTACACCATCCTCAGGCTGTTCAATGAACGCAGCCTGAACCTGATGAAAATAGAGTCCAGGCCTGTCATCGGCAAACCCTGGGAGTATTTGTTTTTCTTTGATTTTGAAGGAAACCTCATGGAGCCAAGGATCAGGGAACTGTTGGAATGCTTGAAGGCTACGGCCCATGATTTCCGGGTTTTGGGTAACTACAGGGCTTTCGAGCCATCCGGTTGTTAGGTTCATTGCTGTTCTTCGTAAAGTGAAGAAAGGTTTGTACTCGATAAGCTTTTTCAATGGATAACCGGTTACGATTAGGATGAAAAATTGACATTCATGCTGACAGCCGGTGCTTCGGGAACAAGATCTTATGGTCATTCGATACGAAAAAGAAACTTTCACGCTGATAAAGCTATTTCGGAGGAAACGATGCAATACGGTTTGATTGGAGAAAAGCTATCCCACAGCTACTCGCCGCAAATCCACAGGGCCTTCTTTGAAATTACCGGGATAACGGGTGAATACAAGCTTTTTGAGCTGCAAAAGCATGAACTGCAGGCATTCCTGAACTGTTCACTGCAGCAAGGCTTTAGGGGCTTGAATGTGACCATACCGTACAAGTCGGAGGTTATTCCGTTCATGAAACAGATTTCTCCTGAAGCCGCAAAAATCGGAGCCGTGAACACAATCCTGCTGAAAGGCTCGCTAAAAGGCTTTAATACCGATTACTTCGGCATTGATTACACCCTTCGGAAAAACAGGATTCAGCTCAGCAACATCAAAGCACTGATCCTCGGAAGCGGAGGCGCAGCAAAAGCAGTCGCAGCATACCTTTTAGATTCGGGCATCATAAGTCTATTCATCGCATGCAGAAACCCTGCTGCAACACAGGAAAAATTCCCCTCCGCACAAGCAATCTCTTATGATGAGATTGAAAACTATCACCCGTTTCATTTGGTCATTAACACAACACCGGTCGGCATGGCTCCCAAGCCCGGTGTTTCGCCGATCACATCCGATCAATTGAAGGGGACGGGCTTTTTGTTTGATTTGATTTATAACCCCGGCCAAACCGAACTGATGAAAACGGCCGATAGAATGGGGATTCCGAGTGTTAACGGCCTTTACATGCTGGTTGCTCAGGCGGTTAAGGCTCAAGAGATCTGGAATGAGGAAGGTTATGGTTTGGATATGGTTGATGCAATCCTGAGAAGAATGGATGAAGGTTTGAGATGAAAGTGAGAAACATTGTACTGATTGGCATGATGGGGTGCGGAAAAACTACAGTGGGAAAAATCGTAGCGGAACGATTAAAGCTACGATTTATCGATTTGGATCATTATATTGAAAGCAAATGGAGCAGCATTCCGGCCTTGTTTGAAAAAGGAGAGGAATATTTCCGGGACATTGAAACCAAAGCCCTGAAAGAAGTCAGCAAGGTGGACGGTGCAGTAATTGCAACCGGCGGAGGGGTTATTAAAAGATCAGAGAACATCGCTGCCCTAAAGGAACGGGGAATTCTATTTTTTTTGGATCGACCGGTTGAGGACATCCTGGCAGATATAGACACCGATCACAGGCCTTTGCTGAAGGATGGAAAAAACAAACTGATGGATTTATTCAATGAAAGATATCCGCTGTATATCAAGGCCTGCGATATCCATGTTCGGGAGACGAACACACTGGAAGATGCGGTAAATCAGGTGATCCGGGAATGGAAGAACCGTCAGTTCGATAACCGGTAAAAAAGCCGAAGAATTTCAAAAATACGTTGCATAATTATGCAGAACGATGTATAATTATACAAATGAGAAAAGGAGCGTGAAGGAAATGAATGCTTCAGAGCTTAGCTTCACAAACACAATCGAAGAGCACGAATACAATTTTTTGAGAAGGTCGGTTGGCTGGCCTGAACTATCTGCCAGACAAATTGCTGCAAGCCTGAAAAACTCCGCTTTTTTTGTAGCCGCAAAGCTTGGAGACAGGCCCATCGGCATCACCCGGGTGGTCAGTGACGGCGGCTATATTGCTTATATTGCAGATGTGATCGTGATACCGGAATTTCAACGAAGGGGCATAGGAAAAACCATGGTGGGTATGGCGATGAAATATATCTCGGACAACCTGTGCGAAGGGGAGACCGTTTTTGTGAACCTGATGTCCGCAAAGGATAAGGAGCCCTTTTACAAGTTCTTTGGCTTTGAGGAAAGGCCCAATGAAAAGCATGGTGCCGGCATGACTCAGTACATAAAGAAGTAACCCTTTTTACTCAAGCAAGCTTTCCTCATATTGCTGCATCAGCTTGTTCCACGTGCTGATATTTACCTTACCGGAAACGGAAAGGCCCGTTTCCTGCTGGTAAGCTATCACCGCTTTTTTTGTACTGGCACCATATTTGCCGTTACACCAGTTGTTGAAGTATCCCAACTGTCTCAATGCTTTTTGAACCTGGTACACATCTGAGCCGAAATCACCGTCCTTCAGGGTACGGAACGGCTGATTCTCAAATACGATAGTCACCCTTGTTCCGTAAGGGATATACCCATATAATTCCTGTGCGTCTTCATTTTTCATTCGGATGCACCCACCGGAAACGTTTTCTTTCCCAACTACCCAGGGTGTCCGGGTTCCATGAATACCATATTTACCCCATGGTACGTTCAAGCCCATCCACGCTCCGCCATAACCGTCGCCCCATTTCGCTTTCTGGATGATCACCCATTCTCCGAGGGGGGAGGGCGATGCGTTTTTCCCTCCGGAAACAGGGTATGTTTTTTCTAATTCATCATTCTTGAATACATACATTATCTGCTCATCCAAATTAATATGGATGCGGTAAGGACTATTTGCTGCAACATAGGTGTTTGCTTCAAAAACCATTTCCTCCATATTGAAATGCACGCGAACCACCAGGTTTTTGATCAGCAGCAGAACGGTCAGCAGAAAAAACAGAGAAATCCAGTCAAAAAGCATCCTGTACATGAGATTATTTTTTGACTGTTCGTTATTGGGAGTGTTCCGGTATTGGGTTATCTTTGAATTCAGCATCACCAAGCACCTCATTATACTATATGAGGTTTTTTCAATTTCTTTTCCCTGTGTCAGGAATTTTTCATGGTTGTACTATTCTTTTTAAATGCCCAATATATATGGAGAGGGTTAAGTTACGTGTATGTGTATTCCTTGTCGGCAATGATTTATAGTACTGGTCTTCTGTGCAGGAATACGCGAAAAATACTGATACTTTACCGGAGGGAATTTGTTTTGAGAAAGCTGTTCATCCTTTCTTTTATCTTTTTCGTCTTGTTTTTATCCATATCAAATGCGGATGATGTGATTGAAGAAGCACCTGCCTCCTCCGTTTTTGAGGATTATTCGCTGGAAGCGTTTAATGATGAGCAACTGCAAATTAATGCGCGTTCGGCTATTGTCATGGATTTCGATTCAGGACGTGTTCTGTTTGAAAAAAATGCCTTCATTAAAAGGCCTATGGCCAGTACGACCAAAGTAATGACCGCCATTATAGCTCTTGAAAACTGTGATCTGGACGAAATTGTAACCGTCAGCAGAAGGGCAGCCATGGTACAGGGCTCAACCATCAACCTGTCAACCGGTGAAATACTTAGCATGAAGGAATTGATGTACGGCCTGATGATGCGTTCGGGCAATGATGCCTCCATTGCTATCGCAGAGCATATCGGGGGAAGCGTTGAAGGCTTTATTCAAATGATGAATGACAAAGCCAGAGAAATCGGCGCATATAACACCCAGTTCACCACACCCCATGGGCTTGATGAAACAGGTCATTATTCAACCGCCTATGATATGGCCCTGATCACCCGCTATGCGATGAAAAATCCAACCTTCAACGAGATAGTAAAAACTCAGTCCATTCAAGTGGGGAAGAGGCTGATGTATAATACAAATGAGATGCTGACAAGTTATGCTGGTGCAGATGGCGTTAAAACAGGCTATACAGGGAAAGCGGGGAGGTGCTTGATCACTTCTGCCACCAGAGATGGCAGGCGCTTTATATCGGTAGTTCTTTTCTGCGACAACAGAAACCTGCGTGCTTTAAGCAGCAAGAAAATTCTTGATTATACCTTCGACGCTTACTTTCTCCAAACACTAATCCACAGCGAGTATATCGGTTATGTACCGGTTAACAAAGGGTTTGAGAAGAAAGTACCGGTTTACGTGGAGAAAACCATCACCATGCCCATTACAGAAAGTGAAAAGGCTGATTTGCATACAAAAATATCTCTTCCGGGAACACTTTACGCGCCAATTAAACAAAAAGAGATTGTGGGCACGATGTCAGTTTACCTTGGTGACAAGATCCTGTGTGAATCTGTTATTCGCGCAGGAAAAGCCATCCGGCAAAAAAATATGCTTCAGTACATTCTGGATGTTTTTATTGTTTGGTTTAAAATGGTTAAATATGAATAATCTCAAACCTGCAAATCTTTAAGACCTCATTTGCACTTTGCAACAGAAATTTCTATATATGTGGTGCACATCATTGCCTCGATATAACTTTTCAGTATAAATCTCGTTTTTTTGCATTTTATGATCTTGATTATGCCGTCACATTGAAACCCAAAGATTAAATCACTGCATTTTAGCCTTAATAAAAAAAAAAATAAAGAAAAATATGAATTTTTTAAAAGTCCAACTTGCAAAACCTATTAAGATGGTTTATGATAATGTAAAACATAAACCATCGGGGGAATAATGATGAAGATGTATGAAGGTTTCACCACAGAACAGTTGATCGAACGCAAGCAGGTTTTAGAAAACCGTTTCGCGCAGTATAAGTCACAAAATCTGAAGCTTGACATGTCTCGGGGTAAGCCCTCAAAAGAACAGCTGGATCTTTCCAATGGCCTGTATGCGCAGGTTACCGATTTCAAGTCTGAAGATGGCATCGATTGCAGAAACTATGGAATTCCTGACGGCCTTCCAGAAATGAAAGGAATCTTCGCACAGATGCTGGGTGTGGCATCAGATCAAATCATCATCGGGGACAGCTCCAGCCTGAATATGATGTATGATACCGTTGCACGGGCTTACAACCACGGCCTTCTGAATGCAAAGCCCTGGTGCAGGCTTGAAAAGGTTAAGTTCCTTTGTCCAAGCCCTGGTTATGATCGTCATTTTGCCATCAGCCAGCTTTTCGGTATGGAATTGATTACAGTTCCGATGAAGGACGACGGCCCGGATATGGATCTGGTAGAGGCACTGGTTCGTGATGATGATGCGGTGAAAGGGATCTGGTGTGTTCCAAAGTACAGCAACCCCACCGGTGCAATATACTCAGATGCTGTGGTGAAAAGACTGGCTCAAATGAAAACGAAGGCAGAAGATTTTCTCATTATTTGGGATAATGCCTACTCGGTACATCATTTTTATGAAGAGAACCCGCTGCTGAACATTCTGGACGAGTGCGAGAAGGCTGGAAACCCGAACAGAGCTTTCATCTTCGCTTCGACGGCCAAGATATCCTTTGCCGGGGCAGGGGTGGCTGCCATGGCCTCCAGCCGGGAAAACATCCGGTACACTCTTTCCCAGATTTCCATACAGACCATTAACCCCAACAAGGTGAATCATTTGCTGCATGCACGGTTCTTCAAAGACTACGACGGCATCAAGGCTCATATGAAGAAGCATGCAGAGATCCTCAGGCCAAAATTCGAAGCGGTCATCGCGATTCTTCAGAAGAACCTGGAGGGTCTGGGCGTGGCGGAATGGACATCACCCAGGGGCGGTTATTTCATCAGTCTGGATGTTCCTGATGGCTGTGCAAAGAAAGTTGTGGCAAAAGCAAAGCAAGCCGGTGTTACACTGACGGGTGCCGGTGCAACTTATCCCTATGGTATTGATCCGCAGGACAGGAATATCCGCCTGGCTCCATCCTTTCCACCATTGAATGAATTAACCCAGGCCATTGAAATTGTTTGTACCTGCATTGAACTGGTGGCATTGGAGAAGGTTCTTTAAACCTGCATAAACGGGAAATATAACATTTCCTAATAGTTTCTTGCAATACGGAGTCACCAAGAAAAAAGGCATTGTCTGTAAAAACAGATAATGCTTTTTTAGCTGCCATAATCAATTTTTGCAGCGTCTTGTCATCAATTGTCTTTGCCTTTGTTGAAATTTGCATGTTTCTTTAAGGCAGAAAAAAAACGTTTTTTTTAGCTGGATTTTTCAAAGAAATCAAGTTATAATATAGTAGGTGAAGAAAAAGAACATGATGTAAGAACAATATGTTGTCTTTACATAAGATACAGATACTGGTTGCCATAGCAATAGACAGTAATCTGGTTTTCATTTTTACAACAAGGCATTTATACAGCTTACCTACCGGAATACATAATAGTCTTATAGCTGATTTCAGGTCTCGCGGATAGCTATATACTGTTGCCTGTCAACAGTAACAGACACATAATATTCAGTCATAGAAAATCACATAAACACTTGATTATTCTTCGTTAACCTGATAAGATGTAAGAACATACTAACAACATAACAACTACGCTTCATGTATATCATACAAATGAGAGCTATACAGTACTAACTTGGGAATGTGTTGGCTATACGAATGAAGAAAATGACAGAGAGCAATTACAGAAAAACTGGGGGTAATGGTTGTGGCAGGCATTAACAAGTACAGTACGGTACCATTGTATTGTCAGTTAAAAAATATCATTCTTGAAAAAATAGAAACCAACGAATACAAAGAAGACTCAAAAATCCCATCTGAACAAGATTTGTGCGAGGAATATTTCATCAGCAGGCCCACAGTAAGGCAGGCAATCAATGAATTGACAAATAACGGGCAGCTATACAAGATGAAGGGAAAAGGCACCTTTGTCTCCAAAAACAAATCCAGTGTTAACGTTAAGGATTACAGCGGTTTCACCGATTCCATTCTAGACAGCATGGATCCTGAAAAAAAGGATGTTATTTCAGTTACATCTATCAGTTCCGATGATTTTTCAAAGCTGCGTGATGTGTTTAATATCAAGTCTGAACGTTGTGAATTCACACAGATCATCTATGTCAGTAAACGCAATGACGAAGTTTTTTCTGTGAATACCTCCTATATTCCGGTTAACCTTTTTCCTGACATCGCGGGGGATATCACCAGTAAAAAGCCTTCTTTCGAAATTTTACGCGGCAAGTACCCTTTGGTTCCCTGCAGTTCGAAAAGCACATTAGAGGTGATTTACACCGATCAGACAGATGCGGGCTTGCTCCAGGTTCAACCTGGGCAGGCACTCATCGAGGTCAGTAATGTGCTCTATTCAAAGAGCGGACAGGCCGTCGAGTTGGTAATATCAAAGTATCGGGCTGACAAATGCAGGCTGATGTTTGAAAACCATAAAAAATAAGTAGAAGTGAGTAAATAGCGAATGAAAAGACCTGGGAAACCAGGTCTTTTTTACAGTTCATTTTCATGATTTTCAGCTTCCAAGGCTCTGTTTCATTTGTTCATGCTTTTGCACGCTTTGCTGGATTTCATTCAGCTGTGCATTTTTAGACTGATACCAGCCTCGTTTTTGCATATTATCGAATATTTCAAATTGTACCTGTTGGTTTTCATTGATGATCTGGTTCAGTTCCTGTCTAAGCTGCTGACAGGTAGCTTCAGCCAGATAAGTGCCATAGGATGTAATGGAAAGCTTTTCGGTATTCAGGGCGTCGGTCATGATTTCCTGTTCTGTTAAATTCGGTGTAGTATGCATGGGGTTCCTCCTTTCTGATCTGGCCGATTATTGCATTTGCATGGGTTTGTTGTGTGAATTCAAATAATTGTACAATGTGTCAAAATGCTTTTGATGCATCTGCGAAGCTTTCTGACAGACACCTTTTAATTGCTGATCATTGCAATACTCCGCATATAGGTTCATTTTCTTGCAGTTCAACGCTTCCTTGCTCATCTGGTCTTCAAGAATGGTCAGGTTTTTTGCTGTAAGCATGCCTGCATTCTGGTTTTGGTTTTGCATCGTGTTATTCAACCAAAATACCTCCTGTCATATTTTTCAACATTGCTTAATATCGTTCATAGCTTATCGTCTGCAATTTACAAGCTTTTATACCAGCGTATTTACAGAAGGGACAGGAACCAATGAGGAGATATATTCCATTGAAAAACTTATGTATAGGTTCATTGTACCGGCACACAATGTAAATAGGGAGTAAGCATGAACACATGCTGGAAGAAGTGAAGAATCTATTATTTAAAGAGAATACAGACTGGAAAAAGTGCTTGAGAATTGGTATCACATTCTGTATTATGATATTGATGATTTCACAGCATTTTTAGCAAATCGCTACAGTTCCTGAATATATTGTACATTGGCAGCACAAACGCCACAAATAAATCAATGAAAGAAGAGAGAAAATGAGAAACAAACAGAAAATTCTGCTTTGGTTGTCCAAACACAAAGAAAACAAACTGGCAGGTTTCATTTACAAGTTTTACGAACCCTTAACCTATCTGATCTTTGGTGTGTTAACAACATTGGTGAATGTTGCCGTTTTTACCCTACTTGAAAACATTCTGGGTCAGGATAGCTGGTATCTTTCGAACTTGCCTGCCATTTTTCTAGCCATCCTGTTTGCGTATTTAACCAACCGCAGCTTTGTTTTTGATTCCGACGGCAACTTCTGGGTGGAGATGTACAAATTTTTTTCAGCAAGAATTCTGGTCTCGCTATTGTTTGAATATGGCGCAACCTATATTTTGTTTAATCTGCTGCACATTGACCTGCAGCTGAATTTAATTGTCGTTCGCATCTCTGTGTTCAAAATCATCTCTTTAACGCTGGTTTTAATTGCGAACTATATTGCCAGCAAGGTTTTTGTGTTCAGAAATGCTCAAGTAAAAGAAGAGAGCTGAGCATTGGGATTGATTTTCTTATGGGAATCTGTTAAAATTATCACAAAGAAGCTGTTTGAAAATAGCTTTTTGTGGTAATCAATAGATAGTGCATCTGAACAAAGGCCCGCGTGGTTTTTGCGAGGATAACCTTCGTTTTTACATACCTGAGAGCATGGAGTAATTCGTGTGGAGGGGATGGTAGATATATTTTGCCCATCCGTTCCGGTTGGGCTTTTTTAGTGGAGGTTTTTATGAAAAGAAAAATGCTATTTGTTCTCATCGGATTGTTAATGCTCACCCTGGTTTCCAGCTGTACGACGGAAATAAAACCAGAGCAGTTGAAGGTGGTAGCCCCGGCTGGCGCTACAGCCATCAGTATCGCCAAACCCATGAAGGATACAGCCGAAGTGGAGGGTGTTGCCGTTCAATATGAAGTTGTTCCTACAACTGATCTCATCGTAGCCAGAATGACAGCAAAAGAAGCCGATTTCGCGGTTATTCCCGTAAACCTGGCCGCACAGCTTTATCAAAAGAAGCTGCCCTATAAGCTTGCAGCCGCTGTCACCTGGGGAAACCTGTTTATTGCATCCCAGGAACAGCTGGATGGCTGGGGAGCATTGAAAGGTAAGGAAATATATCTGATGGGAAAGGGCCTGGTACCCGATATTGTGTTCAGAACCCTTTTAAAGGAAAACGGACTGGATCCGGATAAGGATGTTACCCTTGTTTATCTGTCAGGCGCAACAGAACTGGCCCCAAATTTCTTAGCTGGAAAAGCACAGGTTTCAATGCTTCCCGAGCCAGTTTTGACCACCGTAAGGATCAAAAAGCATGAAACCCATGTCATACTGGACTTGCAGCAGGAATGGAACAAGGTTTTTGAAACGGAAAAGGGCTATCCGCAGGCTGGTATTTTTGTAAGGGATGAACTGATTCAAAGATCACCGCAGCTGGTAAAAAATTATTTGAAGGTGCTTGAAGAGGGGATGCTTTGGTTGAATGAGAACCCGTCGGAAGCAGGGCTTTACGCAGAAGAGCTTGAAATGGGGCTGCCTGCGGCGGTGGTTGAAAAATCAATGCCTGGAAACAACATACGATATCAGTCTGCGGCAAATGTGCAAAAAGAATTGGAGAATTTCTTTCAGATTCTATATGATTTCAACCCTGCAACTGTGGGTGGAGCCCTGCCGGACGATGGCTTGTATTATGGCTTGAAGTCAGGCGATTAATTCAAGATAAAAGCTGGCCTGAACGTAGCGCTCTCTTATAGGTAGCAAATGATCACCTGGAAGTAACCGAGAAGCTTTACGAAGGTTGAAGTTCCTTGTAATATCTTTTGAAAACTCATATATGTTATTGCCCTTGGCTTGTGAAAGGAAAAACGATGAACAAAGGATTTTATTCTATAAAATCCAGCGATGAGCGACCCGATAACAAAGGATTTTCCTCTGGAAAATCCAGCGATCCGGGAGTGTACCATGGGAATGTATCTGAGGATCGTATCCACCGGAACACTCCCCCCATGAAGGATAGCCTAATCAACGGAAGGCTACCCCGGGAGGATAATCAAAAAAATGAAAACTTCCAGCAGCAACCTGCGAAAAAAAATCTGCAATGGTTATCCCAGGTCATCCTTTTTATTGCCTTCATCCTGTTGTGGCAGCTTCTTTCGTTGGGAAGGAAAACACTCATTTTTCCTTCTCCGCTTGAGGTTGTTCAAGCTCTGGCAGCGATTATCACCGGGCGACAGTTCATTCCATCTGTGTTGAACACGGTAAAAGCAGTTTTAATCAGCTTTGCCGCAGCCTTTCTCCCGGCTCTGGCGCTGGGGACCGCCAGTAAGTTCGTACCCCTTTTAAACAAAACCATGGAGAGTATTTCAGGAATCATCCGTTCCGTACCTACTGTTGCTATTATTTTAATGGCACTTCTGTTGCTCCCTGTTTCAATAACACCAATCGTGATCTGTTTTTTTGTGGTTTTTCCGGTTCTTTATACAAACATCTCCGAAGGCCTTATCAGTACAGATCCGCAGCTGCTTGAGATGGCTCAGATATATCGCATCAGCAGGGAAAGGGTGATCCGAAGCATCTATATTCCCTCGCTGAAGCCGTTTATTGCGGCCGGATGTCGTTCTGCGCTTGGGCTTAGCTTTAAGATCATGGTAACGGCTGAGGTTTTCAATTTTGTTACACATAACACTATTGGTGCGCAGATGTATTTACATAAAATACAAATTGATCTGGCAGGAATTATCGCATGGACGATAATCGTCATAGTTCTTTCTCTGTTGTTTGACTTTGCTCTGAAGAAGCTGTTTGAAGGGAAACGAAAAGATTAGAGGAGAGATGTCGATGATCAAGCTGACAGGCATCCAAAAGAAATATAATAAAAATATAATTCTCAGCGACCTGCAGATGACCTTTGAGGATCAAGCCATTACGGCCATTCTTGGTCCATCTGGCTGTGGCAAAACCACGCTGCTGAAGATTGTTGCAGGGCTGATACCAGCGGATGCAGGAGAAGTATCCGGCATGGAAAACAGGGTTCCGGGCTTTTTATTCCAGGAACCAAGGCTTCTGCCCTGGATGAATGCTATGCAAAACCTGGATTTTGTCCTGCCTGAGACAATGGACATGAGCGAAAAGAACGTGCTTTGTAAAGAAATGCTTGCGGCAGTAGGGCTGGCTGGTTATGAAAAACATTACCCTTCCCAGCTTAGCGGCGGCATGAGCCAGCGCCTGTCCATAGCGCGGGCTTTTATTATCCGGTCAGACATTCTTTTTATGGACGAACCCTTTCAGTCCCTGGACATCAAAAGACGGGAGAAGGTGTTCCGCCTGTTCAAGGACCTTTGGCTGAAGCATCGTCCCGCGGTACTGATGGTCACACATGATGTGCAGGAAGCTCTGCTTTTATCGGATAAAATCTATATTCTTTCCGACAAGCCTACAGCCATCCTCAAAGAAATCCATAATCCGATGCCCTTTGAGGAGCGTTCAGTTCAAAACGAAGTTTTCTTTCAGCTGGAGCAGCAGATTATTAATCAGTATCTAATATGAATTGAATTGCTGCCACTGATCTGTAGGTAAGGTTGTCTAATCAAACCCCTTGTATATCTTCGTCAGTTTCTGTATGATAGTTTTAACTATTTTCCTTTATAGAATTGATGCAATTGCTTTTGTTTCTATAAAAAACAGGCAGGTTAAATATGCTTTTAAAGGACTTTTATTATGAGCTGCCCCAGGGGTTGATCGCTCAAAGCCCCACACAAAAAAGAGATATGTCCAGGCTTTTGGTACTGAGTCGTGAAACGGGGCACACCACACATCGTCATTTTCATGACCTGAAAGACTATCTGGTTCCCGGCGATTGCCTTGTGATCAACAATACAAGGGTCATCCCCGCACGTCTTTTGGGAGAGCGGGAAGAAACCGGAGGCAGGATTGAGTTTGTTCTGTTGAAAAAGCTGGGGCAGGACCTCTGGGAGGTTTTGCTGAAACCGGGAAGAAGAGCAAAACCCGGTGCCCGCTTTGTTTTTGGTGATGGCCTTTTAAAAGCTGAGATAGTGGAAATCCTGGAAGATGGTAACCGTCTTGTGAAGTTCTTATACCAGGGGGTTTTTGAACAAATTCTGGATCAGGTTGGAATTATGCCGCTTCCGCCCTATATTACAGCAAAGCTGGAAGACCGGGAAAGATATCAGACTGTCTATTCCAAATGGGAGGGTTCAGCCGCAGCACCCACAGCAGGGCTTCATTTCACGAAGGAACTGATGGATGAACTGAAATGCTTTGGCATTGAATTTGCCGAGCTGACGCTACATGTTGGGATTGGCACATTCAGACCGGTTAAGACAGAAAATATACTGGAACATCACATGCATTCCGAGCACTATACCATTGACAAACATGCCTGTGATACCATTAACCGTGCAAAACGCGCACAAAAAAGAGTTATTGCCGTTGGAACAACCAGTTGTCGTGTTCTGGAAACGGTTGGCACGGAAGATGGGCTTGTTCACCCCGGTGAAGGTGATACGAGTATTTTCATTTATCCCGGATATCAATTTAAAATTCTGAACGGCCTGGTCACCAATTTTCATCTTCCGGAATCCACGCTGTTAATGCTGGTCAGTGCTTTTGCCGGCAGGGAGAACGTCTTGTCCGCATATCATGAAGCCATCGCACAGAAATACCGCTTTTTCAGCTTTGGGGATGCGATGTTGATTATTTAGTCACATATTGCTATCATGTACGAGCTATCTTCATTATGCAAAAAACTTTTTGTTTTAATGAAATTCTAATGAAGGGCTAAGGGGTTTATCATAGTTAACCATTATAATGACAATTGTAAGTTAGCTCTTTAGGAGGATGATTAATATGAATCAATATCAAAGCAATAAACCATCAGGAAAAATTGGGTGGGGTGCCGTACTGATTGTTATCGGTACAATGTTGATACTTGGTAACCTCGGAATCGTTCCAAGGTTCGGAAGGCTGATTGGTATCTTCTGGCCGATGATCATTATATTCGGGGCACTGATGTTCCATGTGGGTTATTATTCAAACAGAAAGAATGTAGGGTTGTTGGTACCCGGAGGTATTTTACTGACGGTGGGCGTTGTCTGTCAAAGCGCAATGCTTTGGGACATCTGGGACTTTATGTGGCCGGGCTTCATTCTTGCACCGGCAGTAGGGCTGTTTGAACTGTATCTCTTTGGAAAACAATCCAAGGGGCTGCTCATTCCGGTTGGGATTTTAACAGGCTTATCGCTGATCTTCTTCTCCATGTCCTTCAACACGCTTGGGGTCACAGCCAGATACATCATCCCCGCAATGCTGATCTTCCTTGGTGTGGTTGTATTGACGAAGGATAAAAGACGTCAGAATGTTGATTATGATTATCAGGATCCGAACGCATACCAAAACCAGAACAACCAGCAAAACTATTACAATGACAATAACAACAACAACTTTTAGTCAAATCAGCTGAAAAGCAGGGCAGGGAATCATCCCTGTCCTTTTGCTTTTTCTTGACCGTGAAATAAAACTGGGTTAAGATATATCCGTCGAGGATTAACGTATTCCCTGTGATATTCCGCCCCTCGTAATACCAGCTGCACGAAAAAAGTGCAAGCGACAGAGAATAAAGGAAGTTGATTATGGCAGCAGTGACCTATGAGTTAATTCATGTTTGCAGACAAACCGGAGCGCGGCTTGGCAGGGTTCATACTCCTCATGGCAGCTTTGATACACCGGCGTTCATGCCGGTGGGTACACAGGCCTCTGTGAAGGGGATGTCGCCGGACGAGCTGAAAGAAGTAAAAGCCGGTATTATTCTGGGCAACACATACCATCTGTATTTAAGACCCGGCCATGAGCTGATCCGAAGGGCCGGAGGTCTTCACAGCTTTATGAACTGGGATCTCCCAATTTTAACCGACAGCGGCGGTTTTCAGGTATTCAGCCTGGCGGATTTAAGAGATATTAAAGAAGAAGGTGTCACCTTCCGTTCTCATCTCGACGGCTCCAAACATTTTATTTCACCTGAAAAGTCCATGGAAATACAAAACGCATTGGGTTCGGATATTATGATGGCCTTCGATGAGTGTGCGCCGTATCCCTGTGATTACGATTACGCAAAAAAATCCATGGAGATGACCACACGCTGGGCTATACGCAGTAAAGCTGCTCATAAAAATACTGAAAAACAATCATTG
>JAGOJH010000090.1 GCA_017995215.1 Thermoclostridium sp. | reverse complement strand
GTCATGAGTGAGTTCGATGCTGGCGGCCGACAGGTGAAATACAGCCCGGAAACCTATGTTGAGCCGGTGAATGGATATGATCTTTATCTGACGATCGATGAAACCATTCAGTACTTTACTGAAAAGACCCTTGAAAAAGCCGTGCTGGACTATAAGCTGAAAAGGGGTGCGGCTGCAATCGTGATGGATCCCAAAACCGGGGAAATTCTCGCAATGGCATCCAAACCCGATTATGATCCCAACGATCCTTTTGCAAAACCCGATTTTTTGACAGAAGAAGTCGAGTGGAAGGGCAAAGCCAGCCAGGAAAATGTCGATCTGCTGTTTCAGACCGTGTTTCGAAATAAAGCCCTGATGGATACCTATGAACCGGGATCCACCTTTAAAGCGGTAACAGCATCAGCTGCCCTGGAAGAAGGCGTGGTAACTCCTGAGAGTCAATTCGTGTGCACGGCCATTCCCATGGCAGGGCACGATATCAACTGCTGGAAGGCCGGAGGCCATGGCGCAGAAACCTTCCGACAGGGTGTTTATCAGTCCTGTAATCCGGTCTTTGTAAAAACAGGACTTTTAGTAGGCATTAATCAATTTTTCAAATATGTCCGTAATTTCGGTTTCATGGAGAAAACCGGCGTTCCGCTAAACGGTGAACCCAGTGCTGACCAGTACCAATGGTGGGAAAAGCCTACCGAAATCGATCTGGCAGTTGCATCCTTCGGTCAACGCTTCACTATCTCCCCACTGCAGTTGGTTACCGCATACAGTGCCATTGCCAACGGCGGAAACCTGATGAAGCCGGTATTGGTCAAGCAGATCAGCGACAGTGAAGGCAACATCATTCAAAAAACAGAGCCGCAGGTGGTACGGAAGGTCATTTCAAAACAAACCTCCGACACGCTGCGGGGTATCCTGGAAGGGGTCGTTGCTGAAGGAACGGGCAAGAACGCTTACGTGAGCGGTTATCGTATTGCCGGGAAAACAGGTACCTCCGAAACCAAAGAAACAGAATCGGAAGGCCGGTATATAGCATCCTTCTCACTTTTTGCCCCTGCAGATGACCCGGTGATCGCTCTGCTGTTGATTCTGGATCACCCCCAGGTGTACCCTCACTCTGGCGGAATGTTAGCTGCTCCGGTGGCTGGAAAGCTTGCGGAAGAAATTTTAGACTACATGAGGGTGGAACGGGAATACACTGAAATGGACAAGAGGCTGATGCTCAGAGAAATGTATGTCCCCGAAGTGCGGAACATGACATTGAAGGATGCCATCAATAAATTAAAGGCTTATGAGCTGAACTATATCATAGAGGGCGAACAAAAGGGTGATGACGCCATTATCATGGAGCAGACGCCCAAACCGAACAGCACGGTGCCCAGTGGTTCTACCGTTATCCTGTATACCTATGCACCTGAAAAGGAATTAGCGGTGACCATGCCCAACGTGCTGAACAAAAATATAGACGAAGCTGCACAAGCACTTCGAAACGCCGGCCTGAACATCAAGGTGGAAGGCATTGGTCAGGCTCATCGGCAGGAATTTGAACCGGGTCAGGAACTGAGCAAGGGTCAGGTGGTGACTATCTGGTTTGAGCATACCGATACGGATTAGTCGGGACGGTATTTCAGGCAAAGGCCTGAAGTGAAGCTTTATAGCCGCAGAAATGGAGGTTAAGGAATGGAACTGGAAAGACTGGTGGATGGATTACCGATATTGAGCATACAGGGAGATTTGAAGCTTAACATTACGCGGGTGGTATATGATTCAAGAAGAGCAGTGCCGGGTTCGCTATTTGTGTGTATTGACGGTTTTAAGACCGATGGTCACAAATTCATTCAGTCGGCGCTGGATAACGGTGCAATGGCACTGATTGTTCAAAAGGACATCCCCAGGCTTGAAGGGGTTACTGTCATCCGTGTTCCGGATACCCGCTACGCGCTGGCACATACGGCTGATGCTTTCTTCGGGCATCCATCGGGGGCGTTCACCCTGCTGGGGATTACCGGAACCAAAGGAAAAACCACGACGACGTATATGATCAAATCCATTCTAGAGAAGACCGGGCAAACTGTGGGCATCATCGGGACTGTGGCCAACAGCATTGGAAGCGAAAAAATACCTGCTCAAAGGACCACCCCGGAGTCTCTGGAACTGCAGGAAATGTTCGACCGAATGAAAGATAAATCGGCTGATACCGTTGTCATGGAAGTGTCTTCACAGGGCTTGAAGCTGAACAGAGTGGCAGCCTGTGACTTTTCCATCGCAGTGTTTACAAACTTCTCGCAAGATCACATCGGCGGCAGCGAACACCCCGATATGGAAGACTATTTTCATTCTAAAATGCTTCTGTTTTCAATGGCAAAAAGGGGACTGGTCAATGCCGACTCGCCTTATGCCAAAAGGGTGCAGGAATGCAGCAAATGCCCTATTATGACCTATGGCATCCATAACCCGGCAGATATCAGGGCTTCAAAAGTGGTGACCCACGCAGACAGCGTGGAATTCCATGTTGATACTCCATGGTTCTCATTACCGGTAGAGGTTTCGGTTCCGGGATTATTCAGCGTATACAATGCACTGGCGGCCATCGGGCTTGCAGGGATGATGGGAATTTCGCAGGAGCACGTTGCCGCAGGTTTGAAAAACATTCATATCCCCGGCAGGGCGGAGGTTGTTCCCACCCCGGGAAGACCCTGGACGGTGATGATCGATTATGCCCATACTCCGGATAGCCTTGAAAACATTTTAGATACGGTGAAAAGCTTTGCTCCGGGGCGCCTTGTCAGCGTTTTTGGCTGTGGCGGGGACCGTGACCGGTCGAAACGCCCGCAGATGGGACAGATATCCGGTAAAATTGCAGATTTTACCATTATTACTTCCGATAACCCCAGAACAGAAGAACCAGGTGCCATCATCAACGATATCGAAGAGGGCATCAAGCTGACAAAAGGGGAGTATATCATTATAGAGGACAGGACCGAAGCCATCCGGCATGCGATGAAAAATGCCCGCAGCGGGGATGTCATTGTTTTGGCGGGAAAAGGGCATGAAACCTATCAGATGTTCAAAGATAAGACGATACATTATGATGAACGGGAAATTGTAAAGGAAATACTGGATGAGTTGGAGTGAAAAGCATGGAGAAGCTGCACGCGGAACAAATATCCGCATGGATGAACGGAAAGCTGTATGGGAATGTAAAGGCTTTTGCGGATAAAGCAGTTACCGATTCAAGAACCCTGGATAAGGGAAGCCTGTTTTTTGCCATCAGGGGCGACAAGTTTGATGGGCATCAGTTTATTCATGCGGCGTTTGAAAAGGGCGCATCCATTGTGGTCTCTGAAATACCCTTTCAGGCACCTCCGGATTGTGCGGTCATCGTTGTTACCGACACGGTGAAAGCGCTGGGAGATATGGCCCGCAACTACCTGAATACTTTCCATATTCCTGTTGTCGGCGTTACCGGCAGCGTCGGAAAAACCACCACGAAAGATATGATCGCCCAAATTCTGTCCACCCAGTACCGTGTGCATAAAACCATGGGCAATTTCAACAATCATATCGGCCTGCCATTATCAGTATTGCAATTGACCCGCGAGCATACCGCCACAGTTTTTGAAATGGGCATGAGCGGAATGGGAGAAATAGAATACCTTTCCCGGATTATCCGTCCCGAAATTGGCGTGATTACCAATATCGGCATTTCCCATATCGAAAAGCTGGGTTCCAGACAAAACATTTTGCGGGCAAAGCTTGAAATGACCAAAGGGATGAATCAGGACGGGAAGCTTGTTCTGAACGGGGATGACGAGCTGTTGTCAGGGTTGGAAGGCTTGCTGCCCATGCCTGTGATCTTTTATGGGATCAATGAAAACATTAGTCTGCACGCATTTGGAATCGATTCTCTGGGTGAAGCGGGCGTCAGATTTACCGTGAAGCTGCGCGATGAAGATATTGAAGTTCAGATCGGGGTTCCGGGCATCCATAATGTTTCCAATGCCCTGGCAGCCATAGCCTGCGCGCTGGAACTGGGCATCAGCAATGAAAATATTCGTAAGGGCCTTGCCGGATACTCTCAGGAAAAAATGAGAATGAATATCCGGCAATTGAATGGCATAAAGGTGATCGATGATGCCTATAATGCAGCACCGGCATCAATAGCTGCTGCTTTGTCGGTGCTTCGCGAGCTGTCCGGCCATCATAGGAGCATTGCCGTTCTTGGAGACATGTTGGAGCTGGGTGCTTATGCAAGGGACGCGCATCGGCAGGTTGGAGAGTTGGTGTCACAATATGGCATCCACCGACTGGTAGCAATCGGTGAATTAGCTTTGGGCTATATTGAGGGTGCAGTGAATGCCGGTATGAAGGCGGAGAACACCAGACATTTTTCCACAGGTGACACGTCGGTGGAATACTTGAAAAATTACCTCCAGCCAGACGATGTAATTCTTTTTAAGGGTTCCAGGGGAATGAGCCTGGACAAGGTCATCGAAGCACTGTTTTAAACAGACTCATCAGCACAGGGTTCAGTGATGCATACTGATACCGGCTGAAGTATCAAAGAAAAAGCCGTTCATACGGGAAGGGGAAAAAGCGATGAAAATACCGCTGCAGATCATAGTTTTTGGAATAGCCTTTGTCCTGGCATTAATCTCAGGTGCCATTTTTCTTCCCCTGCTCCGGCGGTTGAAATTTGGGCAGACCGTTCGCGATGACGGGCCTCAGACCCATCTGGCAAAGCAGGGGATCCCCACTATGGGCGGGGTTATCTTTCTGGTTCCGATGGTGATTGTGGGTGGTTATTTTGCGATAAGCGATGCCAACATGGCAGCACTGATCCTCACAACCATGGGCTTTGGCGCTGTAGGCTTCATCGATGATTACATCAAGGTGGTTCGTAAAAACAAGGACGGGTTGAAGCCAAAGCAAAAGATGCTTGGATTGTTGGCAGTTTCTGCCTGTTTTACGGCATATGTCATCCTGATGACCGATGCCGGTGATAAAACGGTTATTCCCTTTGTGGGTCTGGATAATCCCATCACATTGCCGATTTTTGTATTTATTCCATTTTGCATTTTTATTTTGCTGGCCTACACAAACGCCGTGAACCTGACTGATGGGGTGGACGGGCTGGCTGGAAGCATTACCATGATTGTTCTGGTGTTTTTCACCGTGGTGGCAATGCTCAACGGTGAGTGGAACACGATTAAACTGTTCTGCGCTATTCTGGCAGGAAGCTGCCTTGGTTTTCTGGCGTACAACCTGCACCCGGCCAAGGTGATCATGGGGGATTTGGGTGCCCTGTCGTTGGGTGGGGCCGTTGCGGCTGTGTCCATTCTGCTGCAGATGCCGTTTATTCTGGTCATCGCAGGAATGGTATACTTTCTCGAAAACATTTCCGTGATTCTTCAGGTGGGCTATTTTAAGAAAACAGGTAAAAGAATTTTTAAAATGGCGCCCATCCATCATCATTTTGAATTGCTGGGGTGGAAGGAAACGAAGGTTGTAACGGTGTTTGTTCTGGTTACGGTTATATTTTGTGTTATCGCGTTCTTTGCATTGAGGTGAACATGAGGCGCAGAGATTTTGATTTCTGGATTTTTATAACGACGATCCTGCTTCTGGCTTTGGGCGTGTGCATGGTTTACAGTGCCAGCTCCTATTATGCCAGCCGGGAATTTGGCAACAAGGAATATTTTCTTGTGCGCCAGCTGATCTGGGCAACCATTGGAATCATAGCCATGCTGTTTGTATCCAGGCTGGATTACAGAAGGCTTGCACAATTCTCACCCTTCCTGCTGCTTGCCAGTGGAATTCTGCTGATAATGGTACTAATACCCGGAATAGGGTCTGAGATCAATGGCTCGTGGCGTTGGTTCAGTTTTGGCTTTGCTTCGTTTCAACCCTCTGAAATGGCGAAGCTGTCGATCATTCTGTTCTTTGGCTATACACTTTCAAAAAAACCGGACAAATTACAGAAGTTCTTTAAGGGGCTGCTGCCCTACCTTTTGATCATCGGAGCAGTAGATTTACTCTTGATCAAGGAACCACACTATAGTGGCACCATTCTGGTTACTGCAGTTGCGGTCATTATTCTCTTCTGTGCCGGGGCGAAAATCTGGCATTTCCTGCTGCTGGCCATACCGGTCATCCCTGCCGCGGCGTACCTGATTTATATGGAACCATACAGAATGGAGAGAGTCCTCACCTTCCTCGACCCCTTTTCCGATCCCACCGATGCAGGGTACCAGATTATTAATTCTCTGTATGCAATAGGCTCGGGAGGTCTGTTTGGAAAGGGCATTGGCCAAAGCGTGCAGAAGAACTTGTAC
Organism: Thermoclostridium sp.; assembly: GCA_017995215.1. GTDB lineage: Bacteria > Bacillota > Clostridia > DSM-8532 > DSM-8532 > JAAYJG01. The sequence goes on along the minus strand of JAGOJH010000090.1, from coordinate 8,036 downwards.
ATTCCTGAACCGCATACCGACTTTATCTTTTCGATACTTGCAGAGGAACTGGGCTTTGTGGGTGCAGTGACAGTATTGCTGCTGTTCCTGGTGCTGATCTGGCGTGGAATACGCATTGCTATGAATGCCCCTGACAACCTGGGAAGCCTGCTGGCCATTGGAATAACGTCGTTAATTGCCGTTCAGGTTATCGTCAATATCGCCGTAGTTACATCTACACTGCCGGTTACAGGGATGCCGCTGCCCTTTTTTACTTCCGGGGGAAGCTCTCTTGCGTTCCTATTGGTAGGTATTGGAATATTGCTGAACATTTCCCGTTCGATAGGCAACCAATACCGGATGAAGCGAGAAAAAGTGTAGGTTTACATTACTTGTTCAATTTATGAAAAAGCTCACTGGTTCGTCAGTTTAATAAAGCTTTTCTTTCCTACCTGTATCACATCACCATCCTTCAGATCCGGTACCTGCAACTCGGTTGTCCTGATTCCGTTAAACTTCACGCCCCCCTGTACAATTAATCTTCTCGACTCACTGTTGCTGGGGGCAAAACCTGAAGCCGAAATAATGCGCACCAGGTCGAATAACCCGTTTGTCATAAACTTGTCAGAAATTGGCATCGGTAATGCCGTATCTGGAATCTCTTTCTTTTGAAACACTGTTACGAAATGCTCCTGCGCTTCACAGGCTGCGGTTTCACCGTGGTATTGCCGTGTGATCTCAAAGGCCAACTGCATTTTAATATCTCTTGGATTGCACAGATTCATCTCCAGCTGATGCTTCATTTGGTCGATCGCATCTGGAAGAAGATCGGTCACCAGCTCGAAATAGCGGATGATGAGATGATCCGGTATCGACATGGTTTTTTCATACATCACGATGGGCTCCTCGTCTACTCCGATATAATTTCCCAGGCTTTTGCTCATCTTTTCCACACCATCGGTGCCCTCCAGAATGGGCATGATTACGGCGGTTTGTCGTTCCTGCCCATAATCGTTCTGCAGGGTTCTGCCCATCAGGATATTGAACCGCTGGTCGGTTCCACCCAATTCGATGTCGGCGTGGAGCGCAACAGAATCATATCCTTGCATCAGGGGGTAGAAGAACTCATGAATTCCAATGCTCTCATGAGCTTCAAACCGGTTTTTGAAGTCTTCCCGTTCAAGCATTCTGGCAACGGTATATTTTGCAGCCAATTGCAGCACGTCCGAAAAGTTAAGCTTTTCCAGCCATTCACTGTTATAACGGATAACAGTACGCTCCTTATCCAGGATCTTAAAGACCTGCTTCTGATAAGTTTGGGCATTCCGAAGAACCTCCTGCTCATTCAGCGGTTTTCTTGTTTTGGATTTGCCGGTAGGGTCTCCGATTCGTCCGGTATAATCACCGATGATGATCACCGCTTGATGTCCCAGATCCTGAAGTTGTTTGATTTTGCGCAGCACCACAGTGTGTCCCAGGTGAATATCTGGAGCAGATGGATCCAGGCCCAGCTTGACAACCAGTGGTTTTCCGGTCTTTACACTGTTTTTCAGCTTTTCTCTCAGTTCTTCCACGCTGATGATTTCATCAACCCCCTTGGCGATAATCCGAATTTGTTCTTCAACAGCTATCATCTTTTTTCTCCTTTCAATCCGCTTACAGTAAAGCAAAAACTCCCGCCCTCTGTAAAGATACAGAGGACGGGAGTATCATCCCGTGGTACCACCTCAATTTATCGGCGTGGCCGACCTTTGTCAAGGACGAAGCAGAAAGCTTTTATCCTTTAGCACGGTAACGGGTGCAGGGAACCGTCAACAGCCTAATCGGCCGGGCATTCAAGCCCTAAGCTTTTCGGTGTGATGCTCCGGGATGTATTCAGAAGAAAGTTTTCCGCCCCTCTCACCAACCGGGTGCTCTCTGTGGAATACTTGTTTTTCCTACTTCTTCCCATCAACGCAGTTCTGTTTTAATGCCGAACCCAAACGGGTTGCAGCGTTTATCAAATTATAACTTCGCAAGACATTTTTGTCAAATGGTTTTTCGATAGTTTAATGAGAAGAAGTGAACACAACATCGAGTGAATTCCAACTGTTTCAATCCATAAAATGGTGTTTGCATAACATTGAGTTTCATTTTCGGAAGCAGGCATTCTCGCCTGAGAGGTCCAAATCCTACTGGACACGCAGGAATAGCCATGTAACAGATTTTCACCTGTGGCATAGAATGAATTATGAAAAAATATCTGTTTTATTCCAGGAGTCGGCTCGAAAACTTCATTTTTACAATTCTGAATCGTTATCAATCTAAGTTTTTCCGACGCTCCCTGGAAGCAATTCATCATTTATCAAGCACTCCTCCTGTTCCCCGCCTCCATCCGCGGAGATATACCGGTTATTTCCCGCTGGTGGCCTGTTTTTCAGGGTGGGAGATGTGATTGATATTTTTTTCCTTTGGATCTTGTTAACAAAAGCGGAGGTGTTTTTTCTTGAACAGGTTTATCATAGAAGGCGGTAACAGGCTGCATGGAGAAATACGCATACCCGGCGCAAAAAATGCGGTGCTGCCAATTCTTGCAGCCACGATCCTCAACCGTGGTGTCAGCAGAATTCAAAACTGTCCCAACCTTGAAGATACGAAAACCATGCAGGAGATTCTGATTTCCCTTGGCCTTCATGTGGAATGTGACGGGCAGGATATTGTGGTGTGCGGTGAAACCCTTACAGCAAATGCCATTCCGGAATCCCTGGCTGGAAAAATGCGCAGCTCCATTGTTCTGATGGGTGCAGTGCTCGGGCGTATCGGAGAAATCTATATCAGCTATCCGGGCGGCTGTGCCATCGGGCCCAGGCCTATCGACATGCATTTGAATTCCCTTCGCAAAATGGGGGCGGAAATTGACGATCTGTATAAAGGAATTATGCATTGCAAGGTAACAAGATTTCAGGGCACGGAAATCCTGTTGGATTATCCCAGCGTGGGAGCAACCGAGAATACGATGCTTGCAGCATGCCTGGCACAGGGGGAAACCATCATCCGCAATGCGGCGAAAGAACCGGAAATTGTTGATTTGCAAAACTTCTTACAGCATATGGGAGTGGCTATCAGCGGGGCCGGAACAGGTGTCATTCATATTTCCGGCAAGGACGAAATACGGACGGATGTTACATACAGTGTCATCCCGGACAGAATTGCGGCAGGTACCTATATGGCCTGTGTGGCCGCAACAGGCGGCGAACTGGTTCTTAATGGAATTGACTATGAGTCAGTCAGCTCCATTGCATACTGTCTGCGCAATTGCGGTATAAGCATCGAGCTTCCCGGAAAAAAGGATATACGGATTAAAGCGCTGCAAAGGCCTAAAGCCATTGAGGTCATCCGAACATCTCCTTATCCGGGCTTTCCCACAGATATGCAGCCGCAGCTTGTTGCTGTATTATCAAAAGCTATTGGAACCAGTGTGATGATAGAAACTGTTTTTGAGAACCGGTATGGATATGTAGAGCAATTGATGCGCATGGGAGCAGATATTACTGTACGGGAAAGGGTTGCTGTGATAAAGGGGGTCAAAAAGCTTACCGGAGCGGAGGTTGAGGCTTGCGATTTAAGGGGGGGTGCGGCCTTGGCCATTGCAGCTCTCAGTGCTGAAGGCGTCAGTATAATCAACCATGTGCTCCATATCGACAGAGGGTATGAAGCTCTGGAACAAAACCTTGTAAAAGTTGGAGCAAACATCCGCAGAGAATAAACCTATGCTATAATTGCCGTTCACAGGTACGCAGGTGCAGCCAGCTGAACGAAGTGAAGGATCGCGTATTACACCTGACCAGATCCTTTGCTGCGCTCAGGAGACATCGCTACGTTCAGGGCAAAACCCATACCTCTGTGGCAACTTATGAACTTTTTAAGGGGGACGTGAACAGTACTATTACCGGGAAAGCGTGTCTTTGTTGCAGGTTTCCCTGGTATTGTGGTATAATTCTTTTGAGTAAACACAGCGATGCTGTGCCCGCGGAACTCCTTAAGCCCAGGCTTATCAGGGCTTTAGTGATGTCGGATGCAGGCAGGGGTAACAAATGAAAAAGCGGACAGGGCTTAAAATTTTATTTGTTTTTGTTGTTCTGACAGGCGTACTGGCAGCGGTGATAGTGTTTTCGCCGCTGTTTTTATTGTCTGATATCCAGGTGAATGCAACAACAAATTATGCCTGCGAGGATATCATTCGGGAATCAGGTCTTGAGAAGGGTGAAAACGTACTGCGCTTTATTGGCGGAAGCCTTAAACAGCTGTTGCAGTTAAGGTTGGGTAAGGCTGAGACCCAGGTGGAAAAACTGCCCTGGGTAGAATCCGCTGAGATCCGGTATCTATTTCCCGGTACGGTTCACATCACTGTCGTCGAAAGAAATGCTATTGCCTGGGTACGGTATATGGGCGATTTTCTGCTGATCGATGAGCAGGGCTGCGTGCTGGAGGTATCCTCTGCCCTCGATGATCATTATCCTGAAATTCGGGGTGTTCAGCTAAGCAAATACACCAGGGGAAAAAAGATTGAAACTGAAAAGCCTGAAAAACTGGAATGGCTTGTTACACTGCTGAAAACCCTTGAACTGGTGGATGACGATCCCTATCACCGCTTGGGAGAGGTTCTGGACTGGGTGGATTTTCTTCAGGAAAAGGAGCTGTTTGTTTCACTAGACGGAAGGATAACCGCGAAAATTAAGCTGGATGATGAACTGACATACAAGCTTTCCTATTTAAAAGAATTGTATTACAATTATATTAAGCCCGAGGAAAAGGGTATGATCGATTTCTTTGATGAAAAATATGCCCGTTTTATTGCGGAATAACCTGTCCGGCTGGTCTGGAGGGCGGCAAGCAACTAACTGCTGACTTGCCAGGCTGGCGGTGAGAAGTGGTTGGTCCTGGGAGGAAATGGTATGGTACCATTGCTTGGTCTGATAATAGGCTTACTGATTGGCATTTTAATTCCTTACAATATTCCCAAAGAGTATTCAAACTATGCTGCAGTTGCCATTCTTGCCGCACTGGACTCGGTCTTTGGCGGCATTGTTGCATCGATGAACAGTAAGTTTAAAATCAAGGTTTTTTTGTCCGGCTTCTTTGGGAACTCCCTGCTGGCCGCACTGCTTGCCTATATTGGGGATCGGCTGGGAATACAGCTGCACCTGGCGGCGGTATTTGCATTCGGCAACAGGATATTCCTGAATTTTGGTTACATCCGAAGAAAGCTGCTTGAAAAAAACACTGAAAATTCATAGCCTGTGCTTGATTTTATGGTTCATTCAGATATAATTATAATAAAGGATCAAGACAGGCAACTATATGGTCATATATTACATGTTATTTTTTAATTCGTAATGACCATCTTGTCTTATGGCATAAGTAATAGCGACTTTACATAAGAAAAAATAAAAAGGAGGATACGGCTTTGCTGGAGTTTGATATTGATATGGATAATTTTGCCCGCATTAAGGTCGTTGGTGTTGGAGGCGGCGGGAATAACGCGGTTAACCGCATGATTGACGCAGGCTTGCGTGGGGTTGATTTCATTTCTGTAAATACCGATAAGCAAGCTTTGTTTTTATCAAAAGCCAATACAAAAATTCAGATTGGGGACAAGCTTACAAAGGGTCTTGGAGCAGGTGCAAACCCGGAAATAGGAGAACGCGCCGCCAATGAAAGCCGCGATGAAATCGCCATGGCCATCAAGGATGCCGACATGGTGTTCGTCACCGCAGGAATGGGTGGTGGTACCGGTACCGGCGCAGCCCCTGTTATTGCCCAGATTGCCAAAGAACTTGGAATACTTACAGTTGGTGTGGTTACCAAGCCTTTCCTCTTCGAAGGCAGAAAAAGAATGCAGCAGGCTGAATCAGGGGTGGAAAACCTGAAAGGTGTTGTAGATACACTGGTCACCATCCCCAATGACAGGCTTTTACATATTGCCGACAAGAAAACCTCCATGCTCGAAGCATTCAGAATTGCAGACGATGTTCTCCGCCAGGGCGTTCAGGGTATTTCCGATCTGATCGCTGTTCCGGGCCTGATCAACCTCGATTTTGCCGATGTGAAGGCAGTGATGCTTGAAACCGGCCTGGCTCATATGGGTATCGGAAAGGGAAGCGGGGAAAACAAAGCGGAGGATGCAGCCAAACAGGCTATTGCAAGCCCACTGCTTGAAACCTCCATCGAAGGCGCAAAGGGTGTGCTGCTGAATATTACCGGCGGGCCGGATCTCGGCTTGCAAGAGGTGAACATCGCTGCCGAGCTCATTCAGAATTCAGCCGATCCCGAAGCCAATATCATTTTTGGTGCGGTCATCGATGAAAACCTGAAGGATGAAATTTTAATTACAGTTATTGCAACAGGCTTTGAGAAAAGCCCTGTTTTAAAGAAACCCAACAAGCTGCTTGATGCAGCACCGGCAAGCGAACCCGTAAAGTCGGCCATAAAACAGCCGGAAGAGAAAGAAGATGACGGGGGGCTTGACATACCTATCTTCCTGAAAAGAAACCGTTTTAGGTAAACAAAGGTAAACAAAGGGGACAGGTACTTATGTCAAAACTGACTAAGGTACCTGTCCTTTCTGGTTTTACGGCATTATCAGATTGGAGTTATGTCAACAGAATACATTCTTAACGGTTCATAGAAAATTTCGGCGATTGTCTTTGTACATCTTGCGCTTTAAATGATATAGGATTAAAAGCTTTTGATTGTCCTTCAGGATATTATTTCCCCGCAGCCATAAGGTCTTTCAGGATATCCACAAACTGGTTTCCGCATCTCGCTAACTCTCCGAGAACTTTGCGTATTCCTTCATCAGACATAAACCAGTTCTCTTTATTCAATCCATGTGTTTGCGCAGGGCATAACAGAAACTGGGTATCAGGATACAGCAGTTGATAATACATCAGACAACGCCTGGCATGGAAAGCTTTGCAGCATATGATGGCTTTTTGAATGTTCAAATTGTTGGCATCTGTAACTTTTCTTGAATAAATGGCGTTCTCATAGGTGTTTGTCGCTTGATCTTCCCGCAGTATTGAGTTCTCGTCTACACCATTATTCGCAAGAACGTTCTTTAAGAACTCCCATTCTGTGCTGTAATCACCGGAGTAAAAATTAGCTTTTGATGATGCACCTGGGAAATAACCGCGCTTGATACTATATTTACCGGAGGGAAGAATTGTTTTCGAATAACCTTCTTTCCAAAGTAAAGCTGCCTTTTCTGCAATTTCAGGGTATGATCCCCCGGGGATAAAGATGATGTCAGATTTTTGAGGGGCGTCACTTAAAAAAATAAAATTCGTTATGTCATTGATAAATTTCAGATTTATTTTTCCCGCCTCCCTGGAATAACTTGGAATCATTAGACAATGAGTACAATGCTGCCCTTGACATGATCATTGTTTAGTCACTTCTATTGCTATAAAATTGATAAAGCCTTTTTGTAAAGAGCGTCAAATTCACAGCCACAATGACCACACTCTTCGTCAGCCTGCTTTATTGCTGCAATTAGTTTTTCTTTATTACCGGTACCATTCAGATATTCTTTTGCTGGGGTGTCAATTAAATCCCAACCGGATTCTGAAAACTTAATCAATATGTTCTTCAATTCCTCAGTCATCTGCGTTCTCCTTTACCAATATCTATCATTGTAGAATATTTAGTGATAATAAGTAATCCGCTGTCCATTACATATGCTTATGGGCTCTATATACATCATATTTCCATAGCCCAAAGCCGTCAAGCTTTTTTGCACATCGGTGATTACGCCAATCATTATCACTACATTTCCTGTAAACTGCCCTTACTTTGGAGACTAACTTTTTTTTACAATTGCAGTGGGGGCATCTATTCTGTAAAATAGATATGAAAGAAGACTTGAACCGATCCCGATGCCAGTTTAATAATTAACTCAACTTTCCCACCTAAAAAGCGGGCTTGAACCTTGATAAATTAATACAAAATTGTTATAAACTATATAAAAGTTCCGTCTACTGTGGTATAATAGAAATATCGACAAATCCAATAATACC
>JAGOJH010000089.1 GCA_017995215.1 Thermoclostridium sp. | reverse complement strand
AAATCATAAGACGTCAGCTGTGAGATGGACTTCTTTCCTATCAGCCTCACGCAAAACCATGAGAACAGCAGAACAACGATGCATCGGGCGATGTAAACGAACAATTCCATATACACTCCTTATGGGGCAGGAATGATTTTGATAAAGTTTTTCCAAAGCTCTAAAGATGATTGAGCCTGGTTGACGGTTTCCATATCATTCCTGGTTCGGATTGCCCCCTGCAATCTGGAAAGATTGTCAATAAACATCGAGTAATCCTCTTCTGCATAATTCAGCGCAAGCATATGCTTTGCCCTATCCCAGGCTTCCTGAAGCTGAACAAACGTCACTTCCGCATCAGACCAGTTTTCCTGCTGAGCAAAAGTAATGATGTCATTCAATTGGGACACAAGTGGTTCACCGGCAGGGAAGGTAAGGCTTTGCAGGATAAAATAAGCAATGAAAAGGACAAGAATAAGACCAAAAAGCGCAGCTGTTACTGTTCGGCTTTTCACCCCAGTGGCATCCTCCTTCTGTATTTACATTTTTGGTTCTTATTATGCCCGCAAACGGGACAATTCAGTCAAAACTGAATGATGAACACTGGTCACGAATGGTAAAATGTTGCTCGCCTTTTATCGGCGAAAGACATTTCAGCTTTTTTTGTGTTGACAAACGACAAACATAATATTATAATGATAATAACAAAAAGATAATAACAAAAACATATGAACATACAAGAGGTGATGCAATGCCGGAGAACACTGTAAAAAACAAGCAAGGTCTTACTGAAGAGCAATTTCTGGCCACATATGACGCAAGTAAATACGAACGACCATCCGTTACAGTGGATATGCTGATTTTCACCGTGACCGAAGAAGAAAAAACAAACTACAGAAAGTTGCCCGAAAAGGTCTTAAGGCTATTGATGATTCGAAGAGCCGACCATCCCTGCATCGGGCAATGGGCGCTTCCGGGCGGGTTTGTTCAAATGGATGAAAGCCTGGATGAAGCAGCATTAAGGGAGCTAAAAGAAGAAACCAACATTGATAAAATTTACATGGAGCAGCTGTATACCTGGGGGGATGTAAACAGGGATCCGCGAACAAGGGTGATTAGCACCTCCTATATGTCTTTGGTTGACAGAACAACGCTTGACGTCAAAGCCAGTGATGACGCGGATGATGCAAAATGGTTTACAGTATCCTGCAAGCTATACCAGGAACAGAAAACAGTCACTGAAAAGGGGTACGTCCTGCAAAGGCTGTTCAAATTGAGTTTATCGAACGATGAAGATAGCCTCTGGGCTATTGTAAAAGTTGTGAAGACAGTCGAAGGAAAAGTAACAGCAGTGCAAAGGGAAGTCGTTGAATCAGATGGAATTTCTTTCGACCATGCAAAAATCATTGAATATGGGCTTGAAAGGCTGCGCAACAAGATTGAGTACACAGATATCGCTTTTAGTTTAATGCCCGAGCAGTTTACGCTCACACAGCTTCAGCAGGTATACGAGGTTATTCTTGACAAGGAGCTGTTAAAAGCAAATTTCAGAAGGAAAATAGCAGACATGGTGATCGAAACGAATGAGTATACCAGAGATGCAGGCCACAGGCCGTCTAAAATATTCAGGTTTAACCCAAATTGGACGGATACTTCAGAATGAGAGGAGAGGTTCAGATGAAAATGACAAATAAGGATGCATTTTTGAAAAAAAGCACACAAACCCTGGAAGGAATATATGAAATGCTGGCAAAGCTGCCCGATGTTCCTTTAAAAGATTTACCAGGAGAACAAGTCGCCCTTGTTATAGTTGATATGGTGAATGGGTTTACCAAGGAAGGAGCGTTAAGCAGCCCAAGAGTAAAAGGATTGATTCCTGAAATAGCGAAATTATCAAAAGCCTGTGACAAATTGCAAATCAAAAAGCTTGCTTTTGCCGATTGCCACACAAAGGCTTCACCGGAATTTGATGCTTATCCTCAGCACTGCATGGTTGGTACCAGTGAGGGTGAAATCGTTGATGAACTGAAAGGGATTGGCGGCTATACCCTTTTTCCAAAGAACTCCACCAATGGTTTTCTGGAAGAAGCATTTCGAAAATGGCTGCAAGAAAACGAAGATGTCAATACCTTCATTGTCACCGGGGGCTGCACCAATATTTGCATCAGCCATTTTGCAATGACATTGAAAGCCTGGTTCAACCTGCAAAATAGAAAAGTAAGAGTCATTGTTCCGATAGACGCAGTTGAAACTTATGATTTGGGGCTGCATGACGGTGACCTGATGCATGTCATGGCGCTTTACAATATGATCATCAATGGAGTGGAAGTAGTTGCGGAGGTGGTATGATGGACAGAATAAACTTAACCATGCTGACTGATTTTTATGAATTAACCATGGCCAACGGGTATTTTAAGAATGGTATGGAAGATAAGCAAGCCTGTTTCGATATGTTTTTCAGAAGGGTCCCGGATAACGGCGGTTTTGCTATCATGGCCGGGGTTGAACAGCTGATTCAGTATCTTGAAAACCTTGAATTCAGTGCCGAGGATATTGAATATTTGAAGAACAAAAAGCTGTTTAATGAAGAATTTTTGGATTATCTCAAAAACTTCAAATTCAGCTGTGATGTTTGGGCTATTCCCGAGGGAACTCCCATTTTTCCCAATGAGCCGGTAGTGACCGTTAAAGGACCTGTTATTGAAGCACAGTTTATTGAAACAATGATCCTGCTGACGATCAACCATCAAAGCCTGATAGCGACAAAGGCGAAGCGTATTGTTACAGCTGCCGGGGATAGGGACGTTATGGAGTTCGGGTCAAGAAGAGCTCAAGGCTATGACGGTGCTATTTATGGTGCACGGGCGGCATATATCGGTGGGTGTGTTGGCACTGCCTGTACAATCGCAGAGAAGGAGTTCGGCATACCGGCTTTAGGTACTATGGCACATAGCTGGGTTCAGATATTTCCAACCGAACTGGAAGCTTTTCGTGCATACGCACAGACCTATCCCTCCAATTGCACGTTGCTTGTAGATACCTATAGCGTCTTGAAGTCCGGCGTACCCAACGCTATTAAGGTATTTCAAGAGGAAATCGTTCCAAGGGGTTTCAGACCCGTGGGAATAAGGATTGATAGCGGCGATATTACCTATCTGTCGAAGGAAGCCAGAAAAATGCTGGATAATGCAGGGTTCGATGACTGCAAAATTGTTGCATCCAATTCGCTGGATGAATTTATTATACGGGAGCTTCTAGTGCAGGGTGCCCAGATAGATTTGTTTGGTGTTGGGGAACGCCTGATCACCTCCAGATCAGAGCCCGTATTCGGCGGGGTTTACAAGCTGGTTGCAGCAGAAGACAACGGTGAACTGCTTCCGAAGATCAAAATTAGTGAAAACGTAGGTAAGATAACCAACCCGGGCTTTAAACAAGCCTGGAGGCTATTCGACAATGAAAGCGGCAAAGCTATTGCGGATGTGCTTACCAACCACGATGAGCTCATCGATGAAAACCTGCCGTATGAACTTTTTGACCCGGAATATACCTGGAAGAGAAAGATTGTAACCAACTTCACAGCGAAAAAACTATTAGTCAGGATTTTTGATAAGGGAACTTGTGTCTATGAAAGTCCAAAGCTAAGCGAGATAAGAAGCTACTGCAAAGAACAGACCGATACCCTGTGGGACGAAGTGAAAAGGCTTGAAAGCCCTCACCAATACTATGTGGATTTATCGTTACCATTGTGGCAGACAAGAGAAAGACTGCTGCAGGGGTATTCTGTGAAATAGGATAACATAAAACCATAGCTTTTCCTTTCATCGCTACAGCAGCTTACAGTTTTCCGGTAGAAAGGACTGCAAGAATAGCAATAAATCAGTTAAGAGACTTCCCTGAAACGTGTCCAGTCATCGATAAGGTGATATTGGTTTACTTTGATGATGGCAAATATCAGATATATCAGCAGAAGAAGGAGGGTCATATTATGTTTGGAATCAGGTTTATCAAGTTTCAACCCAGTGAATACGTTCTTAGGTACAAAAATGGTAAAATTGTTAAAGAAGGCGCAGGCATATCGTTTTACTACTTTGCTCCGAATACGTCTATTGTTGTTGTTCCTGTAGGGAGCGTTGATGAGCCTTTCATTTTTGAGGAAGTCACCTCGGATTTTCAAACTGTGACTGTGCAGGGACAGATAACATTTCGGATCATTGATCAAAAGAAGATTGCTGGTATTCTCAATTACACGCTGGATATGAAGGGCAGGGGGTATGCTTCAGAGGACCCGCAAAAGCTGCCGCAGCGGGTTATTAACACCGTGAAGGTGCTGACGAAGAAAAACCTGGAGGGTCTGCAGCTGAAGGATGCTGTTAAGTCCAGTGAAGTACTTGCGAAGAGCATCTTAAACGAAATCAGGGAAAAAGAAGAGATGAACCTTCTTGGTATCGAGATATTGGGCCTTTCAATTCTTGCTATCCTTCCAAACAAAGAAACCGCCAGAGCTTTGGAAGCCCAGGCAAGAGAGCAGATCCTCAAAAAAGCCGATGAAGCGATCTACGAAAGACGCAATGCGTCGATTGACCAGGAAAGGCGTGTGAAGGAGAACGAGTTCAACACCGAAATTGCCATTGAAAACAAGAAAAAGCAGGTCAAAGAAACCCAACTGGAAGCAGAACGGGCAGTTCAACAGAAGAAAAACCAACTGAAAGAAGAGCAAATGAACTTTGAAACCACGCTCGAGGAGAAGAGAACAGACCTGATTGAGCTTACTGTCCAGAATTCAAAAGCAGAGGCAGACGCCAAAGCCTATGAGCTGTCTGCAGTGATGAAAGCTCTCGAAGGAATAGAACCCAATGTCATTCAATCACTTGCCAGCATTGGCATGCAGCCGAATAAACTGATTGCAATAGCATTCCAGGAGTTGGCTGAAAAAGCAGGGCAAATAGGCCAGCTGAATATAACCCCTGATTTGCTGCAGCAATTGATGAGGGATTCAAAATGATTCAGAGATTAACTGACAATAAAATTATTCTGGTAAAAAGAAAGACAAGGCTGGATGATTTGATCGCCAGGTATAACACCATCACTCAGGCCCAATTTTACATTGAACACCTGGGCAGTGACTTTTCAGATTATATTCATGAAGATGAACAGTATAAGAAGGCTGTATCACAGGCTCAAAGCCAGCTGGAAGCACTGGCCAGGGTTCAGGTTGTTGACAGGGAATTCGTGCCGAATTTTATCTTCGGGGAAAATGATCTTGTCGTTGTTGTCGGTCAGGATGGGTTGGTGGCAAATACTTTAAAGTATCTGTCAAACCAACTGCTGATCGGAGTAAATCCTGACCCGGCCAGGTGGGATGGCGTGCTGCTTCCGTTTACTGTCGGCGATTTGAAGCTGGTAGTTCAGGATGTCTTCAAGCGAAGAAGGAACGTTCAAGAGGTTTCGATGGCCAAGGCTGCCTTGAATGACGGCCAGACAATTTACGCGGTAAACGATCTGTTTATCGGGCAACGGACACATGTATCTGCAAGATATGGGATCCAGTGGGGGGAGCGGTGCGAGAATCAATCCTCCAGCGGTATTATCGTATCAACGGGATTGGGCTCCACAGGCTGGCTGAAGAGTATACTGGCGGGTGCGGCCAGTATTGTCAGCGGGGTTTCCGACAAGAAAAGGAAGACACAACCGGAGAAAAGCCTGCCATGGAATATTGATTATCTATATTTTTCTGTCCGTGAGCCTTTTCCAAGTAAAAACACCGGAGCGGAGCTCGTATTTGGGAAGGTAACCACGGGGACGCCGTTGACAATACTGTCTCAAATGCCTGAGAATGGCGTGATATTCAGTGATGGCATTGAAAACGACTACCTGAAGTTTACCTGCGGAATAGAAGCAACCATTTCCGTGGCAGAAAAGAAAGGACATTTGGTGGTTTGACAGACTCATATAGATCCATAAATGCGTATTTTGTGAAAAATAATCTGAAAATTCAATGAACAATTGATCTGCGAAAGCCAGGATAAGAGCAAAACAGTAAAAAAACAGCCTGCCCAATGGGCAGGCTGCATAGAGAAAGAAGGAATTCAGCTATTCACTTTCTGTGCCCCATACTTTTGCCAATCTTTCAAACAAAGCAAGCACCTCAGCCCTGGAGATGGGATCATGCCACTTGCTCTCTCCATTGTTGCCAAGAAGAATTCCTTTGTCCTTCAGGCACATAATGGATGGATAGAAATCCATCGGGACACCGTTGGCAGGATCTGAACTGGCTAATTGCCTGTACCAGGAATACTTGGAGTTGGCACCTGCATCAGAATAGGGCAACTGAATGTTTTTCAGAGTATCGCTGAAAGCAGGTTTTTCATTGAGTAAAGCTATATTGTAATACTTCCCGCCCTCTTGAATATCTTCATTCCACAGGAAAGCAGCCAATGCATAAAATACTTCGCCGCGGGTCATGGGTTTCAGAATGGTTTCCCTGGTGTACTGATCAGGATGAACCAAGCCGTCTTTGGCAACCACCACATATTGGGTGTACCAGTCGTTACCGATTTGCTCTGCCATCCTGATCCAGCTTTCAGTATCTTGCTGCGCCTGCTGCCTGATTGAGTCCTCGGAATTGTTAAATCGGGCCAGCATGGTTAAAACCTCCGCACGAGTGACCAGATTTGCTCCTCTGAAGGTCTTGTCCGGGAAACCCTTAATCATCATGCGGTATACTGACAATGGAATATGTGAAGCATACCACTCATCTCCCCGAATATCCGTGAAGGTGAGCTTTGCCAATTCCTTAAGCTGGTTTTGATAACTGTTGGTAAGAGTAAACACCTGTTTTCTTTTCATCATGGCGCCATAGGTGGGGTTCAGCGAGTCATTGCTGATATCGACGCCTTTAAATAAAAGCTCCAGCAGCCTGACCAGCTCGGGGCAATCCGATGTTATAAGATTGCCTGCTGGTGTGGGGTTCTTACCCGGCTTTGGTGAAGGAGTAACACCCGGTGTTGGTTTGGGTGTATTACCTCCCGGCTTTGGTGAAGGAGTAACACCCGGTGTTGGTTTCGGTGTATTACCTCCCGGCGTGGGCTTGGGCGATGGAGAAGGAGTGGGTGTATTTCCGCCTGAAGAGGGAGGTGTGCTGCCGCCTGAAGGAGGTGTTGGTTCAGGCGTCGGTTTGGCTGTAGGCGTAGCCGTCGGTGTCGGCGTCGGATTTTGTTGAGAAGCAACCTCATCCGCGCCGATATCTGGATTTGCATCACGAGCGCTTTTATCAAAATCCTCCGTTACCTGTGACAGTTTAACGCCCTTGTTTATCGCGTCGGTTGCGGCTGTTGTGAGGTGAAGATCACCTGCTGAGGCATTTGCCACGATTCCCGCAGGCAAATTCCCGCTGAGGTTGTGTTCATTGCGGCTGATGGTAAGGTTATTGTCAAAGACAAGCCTGCCATAAACCAGGTTGTTGACCATCTCGGTATTGGCGATGTTCTGGATGAACCGGATTCCTCTGCCGTTGTAATCGTTGTTCAGCCGCCAGATGGTGTTATGATAGATTTTTACATTATCCACATCGGAGCATTCGATGCCGGCATCACTGGTGTAGCCGGCCTTGCAGCCCGGAAGGATGAAATTGTTCCGGACGAGGGCATTCGTCACATGTCTTCCACCATCCAGCTGCGAACCGGGCAGACCGAGTGTGATCCCTCTGTCGCAGTTAATGATGCGGTTGCGTTGAATGGTCAGGTTTTCGGAAAAATGCCAGACCATGATAGCGGAGCGCCCCTCTCCACTATACCCTTGAATGTTACGGAACTCATTATCTTCTATGACCCAGTTGTCCAGCGACATCAGATCGATTGCGGAGGTATAGTTCCCGTCAAAGTGCCAGCCGCCGGTAGATGGGGGAGTTACCGTATTTTCAAAATAACAGTTCCGGATAGCTCCTCCGGTAATCCGTTTTGTGTTGGAATTGCTGTCTTTCGTTCCCTTAATATGTCGCGTACCGATATTGATGAAGCGACAATTTTCAATGGTGATGGCGTTGGGGTTTGAATCGCTGTCCAACTCCAGCTTGATGCCATATCCATGCGCCTGGGTGAATGTTAAGCCCGTTATATGCACATTGTTGCACTCCCCGATTCGCAGGATGTCATCCAGCTCGTCATAAGCTCCTGTTCCGGTGAAGGCGGTTCTTCCGCGCAGGATCACCTTTGCCGGGTTACCGGATTCGCTTCGTATGGCGATATTGTCCACATTGTTTAAAATCAACGGATTCCCGTTTTGATAGGTGCCATCGGCGATCAGAATCGTATCTCCGTCCTGCGCATTCACAATGGCGCTTCGCAGCTCGGCAACCGTTGTTACCTTCACAATTCGGTCCGCAGGAGGAGTGATGGTCATGTTCCTGACGGTAATAACAACATCCTCCGTATCGGTTTGCTTTCCATCACTGACGGTGAACCGGACGGTATAGGTTCCGCTTTGTTCATCCCCCGGTGTCCAGCTGAAAACACGGGTTTCGGGGTTGAAGCTGATTCCTGAGGGCAGCGTTGCAGGTGAAACCGGGCTGATGGAATAGGTGAGGGTATCTCCGGAATCCTGCTCGGTTGCACTGATGGTAAAGGAAAGGCTTGTCCCTTCGTTTACGGTTTTTGCTCCGATGGAACCCAGTACCGGTGCATTATTCCACTGCTGTGCAGGAGTGTTGTATTCGATCGTCAGCGACGGACGCATATCCTGCATTCCGTTTTCAGAAGATATAAGCTCTATCGCCTTCCATTGTTCCAGATGTTGAAGCATGAAGCCATGGTTTTGTGCTCCATTCAACCATGCCAGCACCTTGGCCGTCACATCCACTTCAATGTAGTCCTGACCAGATGCGAGGATTCCGGTAGCAATGGGCGCATTGCTGAAGGTGAGGTTATCGTTCCAGACAATCCCGGAGTGATTGCCATTATTCCATGTTCCTGTGCCTTCTGTCCAGGTATTGTTGATTGCGAAAACCTCATAATCAAAGTCTGATGTAACGGGTGATCCCGTATAAAGCCTTAATTTCGCTGATGTAATACCGGCTTTGTTGACGCTATCCAAATCAAACCAGAACAAACCTCTTGATTTTCGGATGACATCGTCATTATAGATATTCATCCCCGAGCTTGCGCCAAAGTTATCATCTCCGCCCCACATCTGAGAAATGAATGTATCTTTAACCACATTCGGGTTTTCAGTGGTTCGCCGAATAACAACCTTCGGAAATTCACTGGCTATGATGCAATAGTGCACCGCCGGTCCCCAGGTTCCTGAATTGCTTGCTCGTACATGGAAATACCAGGTTCCGTCCCCGGGCACATTCACATTGATAGAAGCGGAGCTTCCCTCGGGTACAGTGTCGGGAGTGGTATAGGGGCTTTGATCCAGTACCCAGCTGTAGCTTTGCGGGGCAGGACCGCTGTCATGACTGATTTGGAATGCAGCATTCAAACCGATACTCATGGTTTTATAAGGATGCGTTGCAGAAGATACCACCAGGATGGGAGTTTGTACTCCATCTGGCTGGCCGTTTTCAAATACAATTCGTTTCAGCTTTTCAGCGATATCCAGTGTCAGAACGCTTCGGATGTTATAACCATCATTTCGCAGCGCCTCGTCGGACAGATCTCCCGAACCATAGCTGTGGGAGGGGTGGACACCATCTCCAAGCAAAACACTGCTCCAGTCATTGGGGTGCAGTTCCATAAACAATCCGTGCAGATCAGCCAGCGGGACGTTCATCTTCTGTGCCACACGGCGGATGACGGTATTAGCTTGCGCAACCTTTTCATCATAGCCTGTGCGGGGAGGAATTGTGCTGAGTACCGGCACAATTCCTTCATCGATATTGATCTGGATGAACCTCTCCAGATTGGTTTCGAAAGAATCCGCATTCCAGTTGCTAATGTCATTTGTACCGAACATGGTCAGTGACCAGGACGGGTTTGCCGCCGCAATGGCATTATCGATGGCAGCCAGACCGTTGCCGATTCTCCAGCCTGAATCATTGCCATAGCTCCCGCCCTTGAACCGGTTCAGTGGATTGTTGCTTGAATTGGGGGATGCGCCCATCCACATTAAAATGAGCTCGTAATCATGTCCGTTTGAAGGAAGCTTATCGATCATGCCCCAACTTGCCATGCTGCCAAGGTAAGCCTGAGAATGGGTGATGCTGTCGCCCCATTGCCCCAGTACGCCTGCGACACGCCCCTTTGCGTCACCACGCAGCTTGATGGTCCGCAGGTTTGCTTTCATCGAAGCGTCGATGACCGGCACATATTTCATTCGAAGATTATATAGATCGGTCGTTCCATCCACCACACTGATCACAACATCTTCTGAATCGCTTAATTTTCCGTCAGTGACTGCAATGCGGGCGGTAAAGGTTCCAACCTGATTCTGTGCGGGTGTCCAGCTGAAAGCGCCACTGGTGGTGTTGAAGCTGATCCCGTTTGGCAGTGTTGCCGGTGTAACCGGGCTGATGGAATAAGCCAGGGAATCCCCGGTATCCGGATCGGCTGCGCTTGCCGTAAAGCTTAACGCAGAGCCGGAGAAGGCTGTTTTTGCACCTATGCCCGCAAGCACCGGCGGCTGATTCTGAACAGCGGAAGAACTGCCAGACACTGCGCCGATATTCCGGGGGTTGCCAAAGGCAACGCCATTGTAATCAAACAGAGCAGATGTGTTGTGAATGCCCTTGCCCAATGCCGGGCTGCCTGTGACCAAGCTGACATCGTCATTGGCCAGATTGGCAAACATGGGGTTCTGCCCATAAATTCCGTTTGCTTCGGTCACCGGGAGGTTCGGCGTGGAACTCTGAGGAGCGGTATAGTTATACCACAGGTTATTCGAGAAGGTAAAGGTTGCCGGAGAGGTATTATTACCGACATTGATCGCCCCGTACTGCGAGAGATCCGAACCATCATAATAGAAAATATTGTTGGCAACTGTATTGTTGGCGCAGGGACCAAAGGTGTATGGAGCGGTGGTGGTTCTCTCCTGCAGGATCCGTATCAGCCAGTTTTCGGGCGTGATAATGGTATTGTTGACGGCGCTGCAGTTTGTTGCCCCGACAAAAGCCAGTGGTGCGATGGTTCCCCGCATCAGGTTACTGTATATCTTTATGTTTTTTGCTTCGTAATTCGTTTGCGTGGTCGACAGCGCGGGTCTGAAAACGCCAAGATCAGAGCTTCCTCCGATATTAACCGCCCTTTCGCCGCAATCCACCAGCCGGTTGCCGCGAATTTCGATATTCTCACTGCCGCCCTTGCACTGGATGCCGGTGCCTGAGAAATCATGCAGGTAATTGCCTGCAATCACGCCGTTGTGACATCCCACATGATCGATGCCGCTGCCGTAATCATTCCCGCAATTTGTGATTTCACAATTCAGAACATAATAGTCATTGACTCCGGATAGCTTCAACCCGTCTTCATTACCGGACGTATTGACGTCATGGATGTAAAGGTTACGGAAGATCACATACCGTGTGGCATCCATATTGGAATACTCGCCGCCGTCATCACAGTTGATAGCGTTTTCCGAGGTGTTGGCGATTTCAAGATCGTGCAGGATCACATATCGTACCTTTGTCAGGTGAATTCCCTCGGAAGAGCTTGTGATCACTGGTCTAGCCTCACCCGGAGTGCCCCCTATCCAGATTGGCGCCTGGGCAGTGCCGGATAAACCGTTGATGTTTACCCTGGCCGAATAAGTTCCGGGATGAACCCTCACTGCGGTACCGGGCGCTGCCGCCTGCAATGCACGCCCGATGGACCGGTAAGGTAATGCGGCACTTCCGTTCCCCGTGGAATCATTTCCATTTGTTGCAACGTGGATGATTTGGATGGGTGTTTTCCCATCTTCAAAGGTGCTGACTGCACCAGATGATGGAATAGGAGTGGGTGCAGCAGCTGGCGTGGGTGCTGGGGTGGAGGCAGGTCCTGGCGTAACGGTCGGTATTGGGGTTGGTGTGGGTGTCAGGAGTGGCGTTATTTTTGGGGTCGGCGTAACCGCCGGTGTGGGGTAAGGTGTAACGGTGGGCGAGGGCTCTGGCGTAATGGTTGGGGTTGGCGTAACCGTAGGCCCAACTCCATACGTCGTAATCACGATCCGGTTTCCTCCGCCAGCAGCGTTAATCTGATTGACCGTAAGATTATCAATTGTGATAAGTCCATCGGAATCACAAGTGACTGTGCCCGACTGAAGTAAAGCATTATTACTGAGGGAGGTGTTCGTCCAATTATATTTTCCTCCCGGTACGGGGTTGAAATCTTGTAATCTCCTTGGGGTTAAGCTGACGGTACAGCTTTGAGCCGGTGCTGTTTTGACTACACCCACCGTCATTTCCCACTTTATTTGTGTGTCAACAATGTCTTCGGTTTTCCAGAACATCCAGGCATTGATCTGCCCCGATTCATCCCCGCTATCCGTGTTACCGTTTCCGGGATCATTGTCCAGACTGCAGTTGGTGAACGCAGGCAGGCTTTGATTGGTGCGGATATCAATGGGGTTTTCCGACTCACTCCGGTTCCCGTTGATATCGGGCGGGTTCAGGGTTCTTTGAAGGTGCCCGCCCATGCCCCAGTAAAAGATATGGGGCCTTTTGGTATCCTGAAGCGCATTCAGGAATTTAACAGCCTGACCCCAGCCGATGCCGCTATCGTTTTTACCGTTTGAGAACGTGATAAATGGGGTTTCATCCGAAACATGGTTGCGCAGGTACCAGTCATCATCATAAAAGCTAAAGGCAGGGGTGGTGCCGTCTTCATATTTGATTTGCCATTCCAGCTGGCCATAAACATTTTGATAGGAGCTTTTAAAGGTCGGCGATTCCGCAGGCACATGAACACCTACCCATGAATGCACCCATGCCACACGATCCGGGTTTCGGATGCCATACATGATGGAGCCTGAACCACCCATGGATACACCGGCCGAAATGGTACGACTTGAATCAAAGCTCCATTTGGTGGCCGCCCAGTCATAAAAGGAATTCAACCGATTCTGTGTGTACGGATGAACAACACCGGAGGACCAGTTTTGTTGAGTACGTTCGCCTATTCCATACTTTTCGTGATAGCCTGTCCACCAGTCATAAGGGAATTGATTCATTGTTATTGAAATTGTCCCCTTTTTGTTGTTAAACCACCAGCCGGAGTTGCCATGCATACTGCCGCCCCATCCGTGGAAGCTCATGTTTACAGCCGCAGGTGTATTCGCATTGTAACCCTGCGGTACAATTACTTTATAATCCTGTGGTCTGCCTTGAACATTGCTGTTCGGAGGGGATTCCCAGCGTGTATAGTAATAGTGCGTAGAAATACCAGTGGTATAGAAATAATTCGTTTCGGTGGTAACCTTTTGCAGGATCGGAATACCCTGCCCCACGGTTTCATTCACCGTAACGGTATTACCGCTGTTAACCAGTGTTTCCTCAACACCGTTACGAACGACGGTTACGGCATAATAAGCGGTTCCGCCATCTGCCGGATTATATGCGCTGACAGCCGTGCTTGCAGACACGGGTGAGGATGCGATATCATCGGTATCTTTTGTGACAACAAACCTTGGACAGGGCTGATTATTGATGCTGCTAGTTTCTCTTCCGTAATGCTCATCATCCCATCCGGACAATACATCAACGGTTTTTATGGGTGTGCGCCCCACTACTGATGTAATAGGAGCGATGGATCGGTATATGCGATAAGAGATACTTTTAAGAGAGGTCCTCAAATCTTTGACCTGCTTAACCGTCATTGCATCTGAAACGGCTGATGTTACCTCAGAAGCTTCATTCCAGGTCAAAAGGGTTTGCCCTTCATAATGCCTGGCTGTTAACTGGCTAACCTGATTGCCGGGTGCAACCGTCGGCGTTATAACTGGAGTTGGAGTAGCCGTCGGTCTGGGAGTTGGAGTAGCCGTCGGTCTGGGGGTTGGAGTAGCCGTCGGTCTGGGGGTTGGAGTAGCCGTCGGTCTGGGGGTTGGAGTAGCCGTCGGTACAGGGGTACTATCCGGAGTTCCGCCGTCCCAGCCTGCAAGCCTTGCCCACAAATACCATGCGGCATATGCTTTCATATTAGCGTTCAGTGGTTCACTGTGAGCCGAACCACAACTGTACCAGTCCACATTTTCAGTATGGCTGCTCTGCCATATCTTTGCCCAGTTTTTATCTGTTGACCCATTACCATCTGAATCATATTTGCATTCATCATTCACTAATTTGTCCAAATAATAGTTCCCATCGGGATCATAGCTTTCAATATCGGCAAAATCAAACAATATTTTATTGTTTGCTTTGCAATATTGACGGATTTGCTCATTTCGCAGATGAAGATTTCCTGTTACCCCGGTACCATCGGTATGCCCTGTCATATAAACAAACCGGACATTGGGGTAATCCTGTTCCAGTTGATTCATATTGCTTAGATAGATTCACCTGATAAAATCAGTTTTTATGAAGCACCATGCTTCTAAAACATAAAAATTATGATCTTTGACACTTGAATATGTGAGTTCCCAGGCTTTATTCCCCGTATTAGGGCATCAATTT
>JAGOJH010000003.1 GCA_017995215.1 Thermoclostridium sp. | reverse complement strand
CCCCTAGAGTTCAGATATTCCCTATATTCAAATATAACATAAAATAGTATTTTTTTAAATATATATTAATTGCTTACCGGGCTTTTATTTCTGCAGAACTATTCTTTTTCTGCGCCTTCTCCCCTCGCAGTGGGGATAGGACGCTGACTCGTCCCCTGTCTTGCGTCAAGCCCTGAGAGCTTTATTCTTCTTCCTTCAGAAATTCTTCTATCTGTTGTTTCGTTTCAACTGGTAATGCATCCTGTAAATAATTCCGGAGTGCCGCCTGCTTTTCCTGATAGGCTTGCATGATACCATCATTCACACGTTCAATTTCTGCTTTAAGCTCTCTTGCAGACATTACCGCACTGCCCGCCCCCCCTGATAATGATCTGCTGTAATCCATCGGATGTTGCAACGGTGATATCATACTTTCTCTGGTTGTCATGAGCAAATCTTTCAATATATTGATCAGCCGTCTGTGCCTCTCTTGTATACACAACATGAATACTTCCATAATCGACAATTTCTTCGGCATGCCCCTGAACACGGTAGGCATCAAAAACAACGATCACCTGGCACTTTCGAACCCCCTGGTATTTTATCAGTGAATCGAGCAGCTCTGAGCGGGCGACATCCAGGCTCTCTTCAGCGAGTTCCTTCAATTCCGGCCATGCGAAGATGGCATTATAGCCATCTACGAGTAGATATTGATCCCTGGCTGCTCTGATTTCTCCCTTGTACGTAACTGGTTTATGAAAGCTTTCAGCTGTTGTTCTTTTTTTCGTCCACACAGATTTTCTTCCCTGATTGGCATAGGAGGTTTGGTTTAGGATTCTGTCAACCTCCTCCGGGGGAAGCCAATTTTGAATGCTATATGAAGCCTTCGCAGTTCCCGTTACCTGTATATCTGTTTTTTGCTGAAAGCAGCCTGGAAGATGCATGTATTCCTTTACTTCGTTCCAATCAACTAAAAAGCTGGTGCCATTGGCACAAAAAACCGAATTGGTTGGATTGTTTAAATCCCTTTCGGAATCATATCCAAACCTTTCGATAACCTCTTTTGAATTATGGCAGGGCTGGTACCCTTTCAGGCTGCAAAAAAGCCTGCCCTGACCTTTCGTATAGGCCATCACATCCTTCTGATAATTGCGCAGGGTAATAACAGGGGCTTCCCCTTCAAGAACAGCCAGTTCCCCTTCTATTTTTGATACATGGCATATCCCATGAAACTGCTCAATGTCGGACATGGCGCGGCCCACCATTTTTTCCGGAACTTCCAGCTGAAAGGTATACCAGGGCTCCAGCAATATGGACTCGGCTTCCTTTAAACCCTGACGCACGGCACGCCAGGTTGCTTCCCTGAAATCTCCGCCCTCTGTATGCTTGTTGTGCGCCCGGCCAGACACCAGCGTTATTTTCATATCCGTAATCGGTGACCCGGTAAGAACACCTCGGTGAACCTTTTCTTCCAAATGAGACAGGATTAGATTCTTCCAGTTTTTCGCCAGGATATCATCACTGCAATCTACCGCAAACAGAAGGCCACTGCCCCGTCCCCCGGGCTCCATCAGCAGATGAACCTCTGCATAATGGCGCAGTGGCTCAAAATGGCCCACCCCCTCCACGGGTTTTGCAATAGTCTCCTTATATACGATTTTACCTGCATCGAAGGCCACATCGATACCAAACCGTTCCTGTATCATGCTTTGCAGAATCTCAACCTGTACTTCACCCATGATCTGAGCATGAACTTCTGCAAGCTGCTCATCCCATACAATATGAAGCTGCGGATCTTCTTCCTCTATCTGGCGCAGTTTTGGAAGCATCGCCCTTGGATCACAGCCCTCCGGAAGCCGAATTCGGTAAGTGAATACGCTCTCCAGCAGAGGCGATGCTGAGGTTTCCTCCATCCCCAGGCCCTCTCCCGGTTTTGTCAAGCTTAGGCCTATGACAGCACAAACACTGCCTGCTTCAGCTTCATTCACAGCTTCAAATTTATGCCCTGAGTAGATTCGGATCTGGTGAACCTTCTCTTCCCAAACTCCATTTGATAGAGAGTCCTTTACCTTCAGGCTTCCTCCTGTAATTTTCATATGAGTCAGGCGGTTTCCCTGATCATCTCTGCTTATTTTCAATACCCTGGCACCAAACTGTTCCGGCCAGGCAGGCGTTTCGGCATAGTTCAGAATTCCTTTGAGGAAGGCTTCAACCCCGTCAAGCTTTAACGCAGAACCAAAATAACACGGAAAGGCCTTGCATTCCCGAATCGATTTTTTGATCTGTACATTGGTCACATGTCCAGTTTCCAGATAGGATTCCATCAGTAATTCATCGCACATGGCCAACTGATCATAAAAAACAGCTGTATGATCCTGTGCGAAATGAACGCAACCATCACCCAGCTGCTCCTTCATTTCCTCCATCAGCTTTTGGGGATCGGGTTCATTTTGATCCATTTTATTGACGAAGATAAAAACGGGGATTCGATAGGTACTCAAAAGACGCCACAGGGTTTTGGTGTGCCCCTGCACGCCATCTGTACCGCTTATCACTAATATTGCATAATCCAGAATGCGCAGGGCTCTTTCCATTTCAGCGGAAAAATCAACATGGCCAGGGGTATCCAGCAGTGTAATTTGTATATCCCCTGCAGTAAACACCGCCTGTTTGGAAAAAATCGTAATTCCTCTTGCCCTTTCAAGCTTAAAGTGATCCAAATAGGCATCCTTGCTGTCCACTCTGCCTGGTTTTCTAATTTTTCCGCTTATATAAAGCAAACTCTCCGATAATGTTGTTTTACCTGCATCCACATGCGCCAGGATTCCAATGACCAGCTTTTTCATTCGTTTCTTATCCTTTGGTGTCGAACTGTATATATCATAACAGTAAATATGGTTCTTCCTCAACTATCTGTTTATCATAAAAATTTCTATTGTATCAGATAAGATTGTGAAACATATCGTTATGGTTTACTTTTTCGTGGTATAAATGATATAGTTATGTTGAAACATGCTCACGGGGGAGCCTGGATGAAGAGTATTAAAACAAAAGTGATCATTTATTCATTGTGCATCATCCTGTTTGCGGTTTTACCGCTGGGGATGGGGGGATATTACCGGTTTCGCCAGATACTTGTGAATGAGGTAAACGAGGCTGTTGTAAGGGTTGCAGAAGAAACCGCCGACCATCTAAGCAGCTACATTTCTCAGTTTATTTCACCTCTTGTCGGAATTTCGAGAAATGAAAAAATTATCAGTATGGACTGGACAATGCAAAGGGATGTTCTTGAAGCCCAAATTCATCCCAACTATCTACAAATTACGGTAGTGGATCAAAATGGGGTTGCGCGCTATACTGATGGTACAATTCTGGATTTAAGCGACAGAGACTATATACAGAGAGCTTTAGCCGGTAACATTTCCTTTTCTGATGTCATCATCAGCCGGAAAACTGGCGAACATGTCATCATGCTCAGCGTTCCCATTTTCCGGAACAATATTGTTCAGGGGGCAATGATTGCACGGCTGGATGAAGATTTTCTGTCTGATTTCGCGTCAACCCGTGGTTATGGGGAAAATGGCAAGGCTTACGTCATTAGCGACGAGGGTGCAATTATTTCAAGATCACAGCAGGAAAATGATAACAAAATGTTTAATATTCATGATGCTGTGTACAACGACGACAATTATGCAGAGTTCTCAGAGTTCGTACACACCACCAGGCAGCTGGAATCAGGCTTAGGAAGCTTCGAATTTCAAGGGCAGCGAATCTTGATGGGGTATGCTTCGGTAGACAATACCAATTGGAAGGTTTATGTGGGAACCATTGAAGATGAGGCCTTAGAAAGCCTGAATGACCTGTTGAAATCCTTTAATATTATTATACTGATTTCTCTTATTTTATGCTCCATCCTGGCATGGGTGATTGTACAAAAGCTATTGAAGCCGATTGTGGAACTTGATAATTTATTTTCGCAGGGCGCCATGGGGAACCTTACAGTCAGATTCGCCGGGAAATCCCGTGATGAGATAGGCAGGCTGGGTTTAAGCTTTAACCGGATGATGGATAAGATCAAGACCCTGACCCAGTACGATCCACTGACTGCTTTATTGAATCAGTATGTCCTTGAAAAAGAAATTCACAGCTTGACCCATATGGAGCAGTCACAAAATTTTTCAATGATTATGGTTGCAATTGATAAGCTGAGCCATATCAATGACACTTATGGGTATGCCATGGGAGATTCCGTTCTGTGTGAGGTGTCGAACCGGATAAAAAGCTGCATTACCCCGAATTACCAGTTATATCGCTATAAGGGTGACGAGTTTATTGTCCTTGTGAAGGATGGTTCTGACAGTGAAATCAAATCCATGGCTCAGAAAATACTGTCGGTACTGATTGAAAGCTATCATTTGAAGGGAAAGAACATTGAAATAAAAATCAGTATCGGGATATTTTATGCAAATGAAGATACTCAAGCGGAAGAACCGTTAAAATCGGTGACTCATGCCCTGAATTATGCGAAGTACCTGGGCAGCAATCAAATACAAATTTATAATCCGCAGTTGCATGCCAACCTGTTGGGAATCAGAGAACTGCAGGCAGAAATTCCCCGTGCCATCAGGGAAGATCAGTTCTTCCTGGTATATCAGCCTATTATGGATCTGGAGACCAACAAAATGATTGGTGTGGAAGCGCTGATCCGTTGGAATCATCCAAAAAGGGGAATATTGTATCCGGATCAGTTCATCGATCTGGCGGAGCAAAATGGAACCATTGTGAATCTTGATTTTTGGGTGTTCAAAACGGTATGCAAGCTGATTAAATCATGGCATGATGAGAACAGAAAACCTGCTGGTGTCTCTGTGAACATCTCTGCCAAAACCTTTGAAGGTAAAAGGTTTGTCCCGGACATACTGGATATCCTGAAGCAGTATAATGTTGAACCAGAGCTGCTTCAGCTGGAAATCACCGAAAGAATGATCATCCATAATATCGAAGAGAGCATCGTAAAGCTGAATGAACTTCGTGAAATGGGGGTTCATATTGCAATCGATGATTTCGGGATAGGGTATTCTTCTCTGAGCTATATTATACGGCTGCCCATCGACAGCATCAAGATAGATAAATCATTTGTTCAAAGCATGAGCACAAGCCACGAAGCTAAGGTTCTTGTGGCCACGATCATCAACCTGTGCAAAACTTTAAGGTACAAGGTTATTGCAGAAGGCATTGAAACCGTGAATGAGTTGGAATACCTGAAAAAGAACAAGTGCGCCATGGGACAGGGCTATTATTTTTCAAAACCGGTACGCATTCAGGATATAAAATTGGATGATTGATGATGGTGAGCCGGAGTTACCAAATGACCGTTCAGAACCATCCACGATCTTGAATGGGTCAGGTAACTCATTCATTTCATCCGAACCTCTTCCTGTATCCGCATTTTCCGCAAAGCTCTTCTACGGCTTCTCGCCGGTTAAAACCATTTATCAATTTCAATGCTCTTTCGGATTCAATGATTTCACTGAAGGGTGTGTGATGAATGTTTCCCAGGTTTATCACACCGTCTCCATCCAGGCAGCAGGGCACTACCGTGCCGTCTACCAAAATGGCGGCCTGACTTCGGAGCCCATAACAAAAACCCTGGGGATTGCTTTCTTCTAGCCTGATATCCGGCCATTGAAACAGGTGCTCCTCATTTACATATACTCTGTTGGTTATTTGAATGCCCCGCTCAGGCATTATTTTTTCATTAATTTTATATGGTAAGTCAAACTCTCTTTCAATTGCCCGCAAAAGCTCGTTGTTCTTCTCCCTCTCCAGCAAAATCTCGTTGTTCTCATCAAGGTTCCATAACCGTAAAGTAACGATGATATTTGTGCTGCCTGCAGCTTCTTTTGCAAAAGATAAAATGTTGTGAATATACTCTTCTTTGCCTTGCATGCGTTTATTTCCATCAAAGCTGTGCAAGGAAAAATTAACCTGCCGCAATGCGGGTTTTGATAAAAGCATCTCCTTCATCCTGTAAATCAGTGTGCCATTGGTGGTGATGTTCACCTTGAAATGCTGCGCATGGCAGATATCCAGCAGTTTATCCAGATTGGGATGAAGCAGTGGCTCACCCTTCACATGAAAATAAACGTAGCTGGTGTGCGCTTCGACTTGTTCCAAAATTTTGCCAAAGGTGTCAATGTTCATGAATTCCAGTTTGCGGGTTGTCTTTGGGCAAAAATCGCATTCAAGGTTACATGCATTTGTAATTTCGATATAGATCTTCTTAAACTGTTTCATTGCAATACCAGCAAAACACCCCCCACCTTCTCAGGCAGGGGGCGCATTTCAGGCCTCCTTGTTTTCTTTGTCATTCATCTCGAGAAGCCCCCGGGTTTCCAGAATCGGCTCTACAAACAAAATACCCTTCCCGGGCTCATTCAGTTTCAAAGCGTTGGTCAATGCATTCACAACCTTATCAGCTAAAGCATCTGGTGTAAGAATGATGACGAGTTCTCTTTCCGGTTCAATTTCCACACCGAACAGCTTTGTAGCCATCTCCGCGCAGGCACCTCGCCCGTGTAAAATCGTACCACCCCGCACACCTGCCTCCCGTGCGACATCCATCACATCATCCGCCAACCCGCGTTCAACAATCACTGTCAGCTTCTTGAACATACTTTCTCCCTCCGCGTACCGTGCCCTTTCTATGGCATTCTGCTTCATTCCGTTATTCTGACCCGGCAAACCAATTGCATGCAACACTAAGGTTGTATAGGCAATGCCATGGCCATGCACTTTTAGCTGGAGCTCTTCATTGAAATAGTCCAGCATTTCGTTTGCCTGTTCACTTGTTAACAAGAAGTGAATAACTTCTCTTTTCTGGCTCTTGATACCCAGTAAGTTTAAAGCCGTGCTTTTGACTGTCCCTTTTCCAATTGTAACCATCCCACCCCGCAGGCCCTTCTCTCTTGCAAGACGGATACATTTATGGCTTTGATTCTCACTGAGGATTAATGTTAACATTGTATTTTTGCTAATAATCAGATCTTCCAATAACTTATCCATGCTTACCTCCAACTGCTGAAGCTTTCGTAACCTTGTGCGTTTTATGATGGTAGAGTGCGCCCAGCAATTCAATTGCAATAATGGGCATCATAGCGACAATGGCAATCATTCCAAACCCATCCACCACGATATCTGCAGATGGAACCTGGGCAGCAATACCTTGGACAAAAGCCAGCGAGAAAGTGGCAGTCATGGGCCCGGAAGCCACACCACCTGCGTCAAAGGCCATTCCCACAAACAAATCGGGGACCATGTATGCCAAGATTACGGCAAGGCCAAACCCAGGCAACAAATACATCCACAGCTGCAGATTCGGCACCAGAATGCGTAAGGCTGACATGAAAATGGACAGCCCAACCGCAATGGAAAGGAAGATTAGAACCAGTGTGCGGCTGACCGAACCTCCGGTGACATCTTCGATCTGATTGGTGAGGACATGGACAGCAGGCTCTGCCAATACCGTTGACAGCCCCAGCAGCAAAGCGACCACCAAAACCGGAATTTTGGATTCCATTGCTGCAAGCTGCATTCCTATCTGAGTGCCAACTGCCATAAAGCCACCGTTGACACCTAACAAAAACACCACCAGCCCGAAAAATGTGAAGAAAATACCTCGACTGATATCGATAACTCGTTTTTTCTTGTGTTTGAAAGAAAACACTTGAAACAAGACATATGCGATAATAATAGGCAAAAGCGAGAGAAATGACTCCCAGGCAATCGGCCAAAGCTTGGAACCATACATGGCAAGCAAATTTGAGGAGGCAATGTTTTCTTCGGGCAGAGAACCGCTCAGTTTGTCTGTGCCCAATAAAAGGCCCGCAACCAATACCCCAAGGATAGCGCCTGTTGAAGAAATGCCAACCAACCCAAAGTGATCAGCCTCGTTGGTTTTACTGTCCTTTTTAATGGCTGAAATTCCACCGGCCAAAGCCAGCATAAATGGGACGGTAATGGCACCTGTTGTTGCCCCGGAAGCATCAAATGCAATCGCAATAAAGTCTGGTGAAGAGAACATGGAAAGGATAAAAATCAGACCATATGCGGCAGTAAATATGTATTTAAGCCGAATGTTCTTCAGTATGCGCAGCATTCCGAGGGTCATCATGACCGCAATCCCAATAGAGACTACTACCACCATGATGGTATGCCCAAACTGACCCGAAGTGACACTATCCACCTGCCCGGCCAGAATGTGCAGATCTGGTTCGGCGTATGAAATAAAAAAGCCGAGAACCAGACAAACCGCGATGATAACGGCAAAGCTCTTCGAAAGTGCCATGGAATCACCGATTCCATGACCGATCGGTTCCAACCCCTGATCAATACCGAACAGAAAAATAGTTAAACCAATGATGACTAATACCGAGCCTATCAGATAAGCATACAGCATTGAAGGGTTCAACGGGCTGATGGTAAAATGGAGTATGAGTACGATCGCAGTGATCGGCAAAACAGAGAATAAAACCTCTTTGAATTTGTCTTTCAGAGCGTCCAATCCAACACCTCTTTGCTAATTAATAATGGTAGTATGAGCCTTGTCTCAAGACAAAACGGTCTGCAAGGGAAATAAAAAACCCACTTACTTTATTTTAATGTTTATATGAACCGTTGTCAATGAACCGTGGGGCACGCAACAGCAAACCAGCCGGTTGGCTGTGCTGCTCCTGCGAAACTGCTCAAGGTTTCGTGTCGTTTCACCTGGGACGTGAGGAACTATTCAGGAGTAAGCAGGCACATCCCTTATCTTGAACGAAATGAAGGTTCTTCCCATTACTCCGGAAGATCCTTCACGTTGCTCAGGATAAAATTAAGCAGTGGGAGTTAAAATATTGTGATTGGAAATTTTTTTCTCCAGAGTAGACAAACTCTCTTTATATACGTATTATTTATTTGTGTAACGAATTATTTGAAGGAGAGTGGAACATGAAAAAGGTCATTTCATTCACATTGGTAGTCACTTTACTGATGAGCATGTGTATGCTCACAACAGTCGGCGCGGCTGAAATTCAGCTGCAGCAGCTTCCCGAAGTTGGCCAGGTCATTTCGGGCTTTAAGGCTGTGGAAATTGGTTTTATGGATATCGTTAATGCAAAAACTGTTTTGTTTGAACATGAAAGAACCGGCGCAATGCTTTACTATATTCAAAGCAAGGATATCGACCGTTCTTTTGAAATTGCGTTCAGGACGCCGGCTGTCAATGATACCGGGGTAAACCACATCCTGGAGCATATTACCATATCGGGTTCTCAGAAATATCCATTGAAAAACGTGTTGTTTACCATAGCAAATCAAACCTACAGCACCTTTATCAATGCATTTACCAGCGCAACCGCTACCGTTTACCCCGTTTCTTCAATGAGTGAGGATCAGCTGCTGAAGCTGTCGGAAGTATACCTGGATTGCGTATACAACCCGTCAGTCTATTCAGATAAAAATATCTTTTTGCGTGAAGCATGGAGATATGAAATGACCGATGCTGATGCCCCGCTGTTGATCAACGGAACTGTATACAACGAGATGAAGGGGTCTTTGGGGAACATTTCTACCGCTGCACGCTATAATGTTTCGGACGCATTGTTTCCAAACAGCATCCAGTCCAATATATCCGGCGGAGATCCTGAAAAAATTAAGGATTTAACCTATGAACAGCTAGTTCAAACCCACCAGAACTATTACCATCCATCCAATTCCATGATGATCCTTTACGGAAATCTTGATTATACAAGGTTTTTGAAAATGATCGATGAGGAAGTTCTCAGTGGCTACGAAAAGAAGGATGTACAGATCGACTATGGCAAAATCGAACCATTGCAGCAAAAAACTGAAGCTGTTTATCCATTTGCCGTGAATGCAAATGCCAATACAGTGAATGCTGCACAAATAGATTATGCATTTGCGCTGACAGATGTCACTGAAGAGGAGTCTCTCAGTCTCGGCATCCTTGCTTCAATTCTGAATCAGGATTCTTCGCCCCTAAAAAGTGCTTTTACAGAGAAACAAATCGGCGGGCAACTCGTTGTAAGCATGAATGATTCAAACGTTCAGCCCATATTCACTTTTACAGCGATGAATGCAGATGCAGCAAAAAAGAATGATTTTATGGCTCTTGTGGACAGCTGCCTTGAGGATCTGGTGAAAATCGGATACGACAGGGAATTGGTGAACGCAACCATATCCTCTACCCTGTTAAGCTATTCAAACCTGACAGAGATGAGTAATCTCGGGATAAGCATATCCTTATCCGCTGCCATGGTGTGGGCGAATACCGGCAATATTGACTACTTCAGCAATCTGATTAAAAATTTAAACAATGTTTCAGAAAAGATTGATGATAACTATCTGGAGGAGCTGACTGCAAAGTACATTCAAAACAACAATCATGCCGCTTTGGTGGCTACAGTTCCCGAGCCTGGACTGACTGAGAAATTGGCCGAAGAACAGTTGACAACCCTGGTAAACCTGAAAGCTTCAATGAGCGCAGAGGAGCTTGAAAATATTGTCAACCAAACAAAGTCATACAGCGAGTGGAACAGCAAGGAAACCGATCAGGCAATTGTTGATGCGCTGCAGGTAGTGAAGGTTGCTGATCTTCCCGTAGAAGTGAAAAAATACAGCATTAATGAAACCCAGCTATCAGATGGTGTTAGAATGCTTTCCTCGGCAGCGGATGTTGCCGAAACAGGGTTTACTACACTCATGCTGGATACCTCTGCAGTACCCATTGAAAAGCTGCATTTTCTAAGTCTTTATGCAAGCTTGCTGGGAAGGCTGGATACCCAACAGTATCCAAAGGATCAGCTTGGCACCCTGAGAATTCGGTACCTGAATGGATTATCGACCCGCCTTTCAACCATTTCACAGGTAGACAGTGATGAGTTTGTTCCGGTATTAGTTGCGTCATGGATGGGTTTGTCTGGTGAATACGACAAACAGGTTGAGCTTGTAAAGGAAATACTGCTAAATACTCAATTTAACGATGCAAATGCTATTCTGACGATTGTAAAAGAGCAAATATCCTCTATGCAAAACCAGTTTGTCTCCAATCCGTTAAGCCTGCTGATGACCCGTAATATGGCGAGCCTGAAAACCAGCAATAATTACGAAAGCTACCTTTACGGCCTGGAGTACTTTGGTTTTCTTACCCAACTGGAACAACTGCTGCAGTCTGAACCGGGCATTGTATTAGCTGAACTTGAAGCCATCCATCAGCTGATTCTTAACAGAACCAACCTAACCACGTTGTTTGCAGGCAGTGAAGCCAGTATTGAAATACACGAAACGGAAATCAAGAAGTTCATCGAAGCCTTACCGGTAAATCCTATCGCATCACAGGATTATACCCAAATTCCGCTTCCGGCTCATAAAGAAGGGATAGCCATGGATACTCCCGTTCAGTACAACATGATCTCTGCAGATTATGAAGCTATGGGAACCACCTTCAACGGCAAATATGTCCCTATTGGGCTGGTGATTTCAGAAAATTACATCACCCCGAAAATCAGGTTTGAAAATGGTGCTTATGACAGCATCGCAAGCTTCAGCAACGACTCCTTCATGCTGGTTTCCTATCGGGACCCGAACATCAATGAAACCTTTGAGGTGTTCAAAGGTCTGCCGGATTTCATCAGGAACCTGACAATTACACAGGAAGAACTGGACAGATACATTCTCAAAGCTTTCAGTTCATACACTGCAGCCGAAGGTGAATTAAGCGGAGCCATGAGCACAATGTCCAACTATTTAGTGGGCAGAATAACCGAAGACAGGTTGGAAATCTTACAGGAAATCAAGTCGACAACGGTCCAGGATTTGAAAGATACCGCCGCCATGTTTGAAAGCTTTATTGCCGATGGTTCATGGTCAACCATAGGCAGCGTGGATAAGATTGAGGCCAGCAAGGATTTGTATGATACAGTCATATCCTTTGGGCAGCAATCCAATGAACCTATCTCAAGAGCACAGTTCTTCGAACTGATCCTGGCAGGTGTTCCCGAGCCGGTTTCGGTTGCAAAACAAATGGGCTTATTCCTGGGAGATGGTGCAGGCAACTATTTTGAAAACGAAAAGCTGACAATGGAGCAGCTTGCCGTTATCCTTGATAGGCTGGCCGTTTTGAATGGTGTGCAGCTCGGTGGTGAAAACGTCGCTATTGCCGACGAAACCGACATCAGCTCCTGGGCAAAAAACAGTGTTCAGGCTTTGGTTGCATCCGGGGTTGCAAAGCTTGATGAAAATGGAAACTACTACCCGAAGGCCGATGTCACCGCGTCATTAGTTCAGGCTGTTTTGAATGAGTTGATGAGGGTATTAACCGGCCAGTAATCAAACAAATACACACATGACATACATAAGGGGATGGCTTTTATATCACTTCAGTGAAACAAAAGCCATCCCCTTGTTTTGTCTGTTCAGTTGAAAAACTGTATTGAATCCTCACAATAATTTTTATTTGTAATAATCCCGGAATTATGGTTTGATGCCGGTCCATGTCTTGCACAACATTGAACCGTCCTCTGTCACAACTTTGTTTTGTTGCTTATTTTACCGGGTTTCTTTCCGTTTTGGTTTCCTTCAGGTTTCGCAGGTTTTTAATCACAGTGATGTCGGTTATTAAGTTGTCGTAAACATCCAGGGTGGTTAATCCTGTCAATGTACCAATGGTGGTGATGCTGGAAACCTGGTTATCAGCCAGATACAATTCCTTCAGGCTTGTCAAGGTGCCAAGGGCAGTGATATCAGTGATTGTATTATCATTGAGGTTTAAGCTTTCCAGACTGCCAAGTGCTGCAATGGCACTGATGTCCTCAATAGAATTGTCAAAGAGCTCAAGCTGTTTCAGACTGCTCAGGCTGCTGAGCCCCTCAAGGGCCTTAATATAATTTCCGCCCAAATACAATTGATTAAGGTTCGTCAGGGTTCCGAGAGCATACACATCAACAAGATAATTGTTATTCAGGTTTAATTGCCTGAGCTTCATTAATTTCTGAAGGCTGCCAATATTCGAAATCTTGTTATTGGACAGATTCAAAATTTCAAGCTGGCCTAATTCAGATAATGGGCTCAGGTTTTCAATCACATTACCACTTAGATTCAGTTCAGTCAGGGCAGAGAAGTATTGGATACCATCCAAATTGTTAATCTCTGCATTTTCAGCTGACAAGCTGGTAATCGATTGAACATCTTCGATAAAAATATGCCCGAACGACTTTTCTATTTTTTGCCTTACAATTCTCTCCAGGCTCTTGTCTGCGAAATCCACCAACCCTGCTTTCTTTCTGATGGTCTTAGCATCATTCTCTGAAAAGAACATGGTGACTTCCTCGACATTTACTTTACCCGATCGGATTTGGGTGGCAATAAAGTCAAAATGCTTATCTGTTTCGTCATCTGTCTTGTTTTCTGTACTTCTGGTTTGTGTCGATTCACCAAAGCTAATTGAAACTATGCCATTACTCAATAGATAATAACATCCAAATGCCAGTCCGCCCAAAATAACAACCACTAAAAGGGTAATCAACAGCGGTTTCAAAAAGCTTTTCTTTTTCTTTGTCTCACTTTTTTGCTTGTACTCCTCCAGATAGTCTGGTTCCTTATTCAGTTCAGTGCTCATTAGGGAAATCCTCCTTCGATTTTAAGAAAACGTTGTTTCTAAATGCGTACATATATTCCACCTATTCAGCAAAAAGGTATTGAATCAGCTTTTACATCTATTCGACTTACCAGTGATGCATGCTGAAGTGGCAAGCCACTTGATAAGCTTGATGCAGCCGACTATTCATAAACAGACGGCTGTTTAGCAGATTTGATACCTTTCTGCTTGATCGTTTCGCAGAGAAATCAGCCAATATTATATAAATCGGCATCTCCATCAAAAATATTACAAAAATTTGGCTAATCTCCAGGCACCGATAAGGAGCAGAGTAAAATGCAGCGCAGGGAAAATTCTAAACATTGTCCTTCATCGTATGTATTTTCTCTTTGTGCATGCAGACAATAATGTTGATGTATTACATGCCTGTCTTTTCAAGAACCCTGATATCGGTATCGGAAGGGGAAAAAACAGAACTAAAGATGAAAAAGCGAAACCGCAATATAGAATGACAATAACAGGGCCAGCGATTTAGACGCTAAAGTTCTTTTACCGGAAACTTCTTTACCGTTTGATGTATTTTCAACGCCCATCTGTATTAACCCCCAAGTACAAAAATGAAACATAATACCTTTTAAAGTATTATAATCCCTGCAGTAACAGGCTGGGGCATCTTACTCAGCAATCATATCTTCAAGTATCCTCACTGCATCCGTTATAAATTTCGGACATTTTGTTTTGAATATACCTGCCTGCCGTGCAGCATTTAATTGTGACTTATCACCTAAATCATAGTTTAAAAGCTGTGTACAGTTAATTGTTCCATTGATTTCCTTGAATCGCCTTGCGAATTCCTTCACTTTCAGATAGGTCAGCGCCTTTCTCTCTGATTCATGGGCCTCACTTTGCCCGTAAATCAGCCCTAAAACCATGAACGCACCTGAAACTGCCCCACAAACCTCACCCAGATGACCAATACCGCCTCCAAAAGAGCAGGCAATCTTCAGTGCCTGACTTTTGTCCAAACCAAAATCCTCGCAAAAAGAAGAAAGCACCGACTGTGCACAGTTAAAGCCATTGCTGAAGCATTCACCTGCATATTCAACCTTATTGTTCATAGTAATCCCTCCTTGTTGTTTTTGTATAATTATACGCCTTATCGTATATTTATGCAATACTTTTTTGAAATCTGAATGTACACAACTGCATCCTACGAACGCCAGAGCAACCTAAACGCCTTTCAATTTAATGATAATCCTCCTGGCTTCAGAGTTGGCATTTCACATGCGAATATGGCTCATTCACCACAATTGCGTACCTGTTACATGAAATATGCCTCGTTCCCTTTCTCTCCATGCTATATTCAAAGTAAAGAATACTTTTAGGAGGTCCGTTATGAAAATAAACAAAGTTTTGTTTTTAAGGCTATTGGCAGGGGCAATTATTATTCTGGTTGTGATAATAACCCTGATGAACATTACCGCGAATCAGTATATCAGCACATTTACACCTGAAAACAGCAATGAGCGGCAAAAAAACATCGATGCAGTCATTCAAAAGCATGTAAAGGAAAATCATTTCAATGGAGTGGTTCTGGTTGCACTTGAGGATCAGATTATTTTTAATGAAGGCTATGGATATGCCAGACGTTTCTTGAACAGAACGCAAAATACCCCCGATTCAAAGTTTGTGATTGGATCCATGACCAAGGCTTTTACCGCCTGGTCCATTCTAAACCTGGCAGATCAGGGTTTGTTGTCCCTTCAGGATAAAGTGGCACAGTTTTATCCTGATTATGCAATGTGGGAAGATATTACAGTTCAAAACCTTTTGAATCATACCTCGGGAATCAAAAATTATTATGAAACGCCTTGGGACTTTATGCGCTATTATATTGCCAGGCAAACACCTGAAAAAATAATTTCCAGAGTGAAAAATGCACCATTACTGTTTAAAGCCGGAGAAGATTATCAATATAGTAATACAAACTATATCATCTTAACCGATATCATCGAAAAAGTTTCCGGTGAAAGCTACATTGACTTTCTGAACCAACGTTTGATTGAACCAATGGAATTGCATAGCACAGGGTATCAGGAGTATCCCTGGAAAATGCAAAATATGGCCATGGGTTACTGTGCAGGAATGATTGTGGAAGTAACCGGGTTTAATTTGTCAAACTTCCACGGGGCAGGCGGACTATACTCATCTACCCGTGATATCTATCGTTTCCTTCAGGGGCTCAATGAAGAAAAACACCTGAATGAAAAATCCAATGCACATGTCACCGAGGATTACTATTATGGGAATGGTTTAATGCTTGAAGAGAATCCTGAGCTGGGGAAGATTTATTTTCATACTGGAGGCGGCCCAGGAATCAGCACAGGAATGTATAAAATGAAGGATCAAAATATATCTGTTGTGGTGTTGGGGAATAACATGCAGTGCTCTTATCAGCAAATGGTTAAAGAAATCTGTCGTGCTGTAAAACCATGATTCTTTTTGTCCTGAAAAAGATGTATAATAAGGTAAAGTGAAGCATTCTCAACTAACGACACGGTACACAGCTTATTCTCCAATGTATTGAAACAACCTGTTGCGAGTGTAAATGATGAAAGTAAGCCTTATCTGTTCAGAAAACAAAAAGCCGTTGCTGACAGAATTATTATCGGCCAGAAAAATCACAATTGATGAGGAGGCGGAAATTTGTATTGTCGAATCCGGGTTTCCGCCTCCTGCAGATAAGCTTTGTCTTTTATTTCATTCCAGCAATCTTTTCACCATGATGGAACTTCTGGGGAATATGACCCAAACGGATGAAGATAAAAGCACGATTGTCGGAAGAACGGACAACGAACGGTTCAAGATGGTTCCGTATAATGAGATTTACTATTTTGAAGCAAGGGGAAACAATACCTTTTGCATCACAGGAAACGGGGAATTCCGTGTGAAGGACAAGCTGTACGAGCTTGAGGCAAAAGTCCCGCACGACAGGTTTATACGCATCGGCAAATCATTCATAGCCAATATCACCCATGTAACTGAAATCACACCCTGGTTTGGCAGGAAGCTTCTTTTAAAATTTGAAAAAGGAAAGAATGGCATTGAAGTCTCCAGAAATTATGTGAAAAGCTTCAAGGAATTCCTTGGAATATAAGAGGGTAAAATGAGCAAAGGAAAGTTTATCTTGTTGAACAGTGTCATCATGATACTGGTTACAGCGGCGGTTGTCAGTGTTGCCATCGAGTTTGTATGGATGCTGGTTGATATGCGTGAGTATATCCACATCAGAGGTCTTATCTCAAACTTCCATATTGGGTTGATTATCGGCACTGCTGTTGTTTTGATAAACCTTTTGTCCATGGCATTTAAAAGAAAACCTTTTTTTGGCTATCTGTTAAGCTTTTTTGGAATTGCTACGCTATTAGCGGGTGTCTACCTCCACACCGGCTGGGCTTTTGGGATTTGGACCCTGGATCTCAAATGGCTGATCATTTTCATCATTTCAGAAGCATTTACCCTTCCTGTCGTCTACTTTTGGCGCAGGCAGGTTCAACTATACAACACGATGCTGGAGCATAAAAAGGCTACTATAAAGGACGAAATATAACTCGATCGTTTCCATCTGAGCAATCGTACACTGCTTTCCAGGGTAGATGAAGGCTAAAAGTGCTTCATTATCTGCTAAAATACTCCTGAATGATATAATAGCTTTTTTTCAGCCTCTCCCGGTATACAGGCTCATCCCATGCTTCCCATGAATAGGGCTTTTCCAGGTTTAGTGAATCAAGCTTTCTATGTAGTTGAATGTTATACAGAAGTACTGAAACCAAAATCCCATCAGACTGAACAGTCTTCAACAGGTCCCTCGTCAGTTCAGCAGGATTGCTGGTATCATCCAGCACCGTCATTGTGGAAGGGTCTGTGAAATTGATCCGGCCCCATGGTATTCTGACACGGAACTTGTTGTTTTCAATATCAAGCTGGTTATAGGAATTGTCTTGAAGCTCTCCAAACTTCAGCCTGCTTTCATTTTGATAAACAGCATCAATCTTTCGCCCGTCTTTGGTGACCCGTTCTTTGGACGTTAGCTGATGGATCTCTTCAAATATACCTTCAAAGCTTTTATAGGATGAATACCTGCCATTTGCAATATTATAGCCCGGATGTGCCAAAAGCCTTGAGTTCTGCTCATTGCCAAGCTCCAGAAGAAATTCCATGCCCGTCGGAGCTTCAATAATGGACTCTTGTGTAAACCTGAATTCTCCTTTATCCCTGTTATACGTATCCAAGCCAATGAAAAGCTTTTCATTTTGAACATCCAGAGCTTTGGTTAATTCCACATCCAAATATAAATAGGCGGCATCATGCTTAATGCCTATGTTTTTGATGATTCCATTCCCCTGCTGTACCTGTTCATACTCTTCCGGAACAACAGACTCCATGGCAAGTAAACCGTAGTTCTGCTCAGGATCTACAGCATTATGCCAATAAGCGTTTCTGTCAAAGGGGATGATAAAAGGCTCGGTGATCCATGTCTTTTTGACCCATTCGTCCATCCATTCAAAAATAACTCCCCCGGCGTAGCCTTCCTTCCGGATGGCTTGCATCATTCTCACAGTCCCAATACCCTGCTGTTCCTCCGTCAAGCCTCCATGGTTAAGCCCGTCCGGGCTGGTGTGGGCATTTCCCGTGCCTGTTGACAGGCCAAACTCTGCCACCAGCGCCGGATAACGGGTATGTCCGGCGATAAATTCCTTCAAATACCCGCCATACCTTAGTCTTCCGACTTCATCATGATACTCGTCATATTTGATCTCATTGTTCATGAAGTCAGGATAATTCGGATAGATATGATAGGCTCCAAAAAAGCCAGCCTTCATTTTGGCACCGGTTTCAATATGGTTGATGTCAATGGATACTTTGTCATTGTATTCAAGGGATTTTTTCCCTTCGGGGTTCCATTCCGAATCATGCTCCTGAGGGTCCAATGTAGGCCAGCTGACAATAGCAACCGGGTGCTGGCTGTTGTAATTATCCTCTTCATATTTCAGAACATAATCACAGTTCATCGCAAGCCATGCTTCGGTTGGGCTGGCATCCTTTCCTGAACTGAGGTATTCTCCGGTGAATGTGAACTCGCTGTTCTTTTCATTTGTTGAAATGATTTCATCCGGCTCCAGCTCTCTGCCTACCAAATAGCCTAAAACATACCGCGAAACATCTTTATTGTAAGTGCCATAGGCTCTCCATTTTCTTTCAGGAATATTCGCATTGCCATGTATCGCATCGACGACATATTCAATTTCGCCAAAGTATTCGTCAACATATGCGCTTTTCAGATAGTCCTGTTCTTCCGGGCTTTCTTCCGGCCATATCTCCTGCAGAAGCCATAAAGGTGCTTTTGCGTGTTTCCTGTTATAGCTTGCCAGGGCGGAATAAAACTGCGGTGGCAGCAGCGTATAAATACGAATACAATTCGCATTCATCTCCCCGATCTTCTCAAACCAACCCAGATAGACTTCCTCCTGTTCAGGAAACTCTGTAAACCATTTCCCCGGTAGTGCTGCACCAATATTGACGCCCTTTACGAAGAAGCTTTCCCATCGGTTTCCAGCAAGTACCTGAAAGCCTCCATTTTGTGCGTTTGCATAGATTCTCATTCCCATAGCTTTTTTACCTTGAAAATTGATCAGACCAAAAGCAAACCCCACCATCGCAACAGAGGCCGCAATCATGACCATATATAGCAACAGAATTCCAATTTTTCTTTTCATACTCTTTCCGCCTTTTTCGCAGGTTTTGAAGCGCTAAAGCCCTTTCTTTCCGGCTTTCCCCACCCGCTTGGTTTTCGCAGCATGCTCAGGTATCCCCCCACGCGCCAGAAGCTTAAAAGCTGACGCGGCCCAAAGTTCTCAATAAACGCATATCCAACCAGAATTAAAATGTCTTTCAGCCTGAAAACCTTTAAATCCTTTTCTGCAATCAGAAGTGATGAAATGGACAGCAGCATTCCCATCAATATCGTTGCTATAAAAAGCAGCAACGCAATTTCAACATTTAATAACCCAAGGAGCAATGCTGCGATAACCATCAGGTAGCCTTGCATCTCAATGATGGGACCTATCATTTCAAAAATAAGAAAGTACGGCATGGCCAGTATTCCCGTACGGCCATAACGGGGATTGAAAAGCACCCTTTTGTGGAATGTCAGAATGTCAATCAGCCCTCTATGCCACCTGTACCTTTGTTTTTTCAGGCTATTCAGGTCTTCGGGAACTTCCGTCCAGCAATTGGCATTAAACGCGTAACAAATACTGTATTTTTGCCCCAGTTCTCTCATCAGCCTGCTGATACGCACAACCAGCTCCATGTCCTCGCCTACCGTATCCTTCGCATATTTCCCGCTGCTTGTCAAATAGCCGCCGACGCTGATAACACGTTCCTTTCTGAAAAGCCCGAAGGCCCCTGAAATGATCAGTAAGCTGTTCAGTGAGGCCCAGCCCAGCCTTCCGGCCATAAAAGCACGAATGTATTCAATTGTCTGGAACCGGGCCAGCTTGTTTTTGGGAATTTGAACATTCTTAATTTGCCCCCGCTCCACCGTACAGCCATTGACAGGAAATATGTTTCCCCCCATCGCCGGTGTTTCAAGCCCCTGATCCAAGGTGAGCGAAGCCAGCTTCAGCAGCGCATCCTCCTCAAGCAGTGAATCGGCATCAATCCCGCAGAAATACTCTTTCGTAGAGATATTGATCCCCGCATTCAAAGAATCAGCTTTTCCGCCATTGGCCTTGTCGACAACAACCAGCTTCGGCATGGACCGGTTCATATAAATACCCCGAACAGGCTTTGTTTTCAGCCTGTCCTGAAACAGATGATTCACCCTGGTTAAATCAAAGGTTTTGATAAGGACCTCCAAAGTGCTGTCCCTGGAACCATCATTGACAATGATCAGCTCATAATCAGGGTACTTCAGGTTCAGCAGCGAGTTTGCACTTTCAATAATGGTCTTTTCTTCATTATACGCAGGTGCAATGATTGTGATGGAGGGAAGCATCCTTTTTTTGAACAGCAGGGAGCTTTTTTTGTTTTTCCAGCGTGCAATTTGCCGCCTGAGCTGAAAATATGACAGCACCAGAAGGCCAAGATAGATAAGATTGATAATAATTGAGTAATAAGCAAGATAGTAATTAAAATCAACAACAAATATCCTGGCCTGCTCGATGAACGGAAGCTTCAGGAGAATATCAAAATGCCTGATCATGTATATCACTGGAAATATCATGATCGTTGCAGCCAATATCAGATAAAGACTACGAACCAGCTTTTTGTCCTTCTTCTCTTCTTTTTTGGCAGGAGCTTCTTCCAACCGGGTCATACCGCACTTTTTCACCAACCGTTCATTCAGGTAGGTTCTAAACTCATTCTCAATTGCATCAGACTGAGGAATCACTTCCTTAACGATGGCAATCAGCTCGTTTTCAATATCGAGAGCTTTGTTTTTGTTTAAAAAGTCAATCGTTTCGCTGGTTTTTCCCAGCAAAAGTATCTCCCGAATAATAGTCGCTGCAGATTTCATGTTCTTTGTGGCTAACTTCATGATAAAGTATTCTATTCTTCCTGAAAGAATTCCTGCAAGCCTTTGCTTCACCTTGAGTTCTTTTTCAGCGTCAAATATCCTTATGATGTTTTTTATCAATTCCGGGTTTTTTTCAATCATTTTGGAAATGGTGCTGATGGCGGTTTTGAAAGAACCGTCCTCTCCAAGAAAAGAAACGATCCGTCGGATTGCTTCCTCAGAGTTAAAGCTTGAAAGCGCTTTGATAGCTGCATTTCTTAACTGAATGTCTTCACAGTTCAAATATTTGGGATCGTCCAAAGCCTTGGGATAAATTTGTGCCAATATGTCTGCTGCCTTATACACCAAGGCAAAAAAGCTTTCAGTATAGTTCATGCTAACCGGAAGGGTCCTGTATCGATAGCATTTATAGCTGGGGGCAACTACCCCCTTATATCTGCAGACCCGATTTCCACCTTCGTCCTTCACGAATCCGTTGACACAGTTAGCACAGCTTTTCGCTTTATTGGT
Source organism: Thermoclostridium sp. (assembly GCA_017995215.1). Classification (GTDB taxonomy): domain Bacteria; phylum Bacillota; class Clostridia; order DSM-8532; family DSM-8532; genus JAAYJG01. The sequence continues at coordinate 39,624 of JAGOJH010000003.1, read as the reverse complement.
TCCATACTGTTCTTCAAGCTGTTTCTTCGTTTCATGTCTATCATCAATCAAACGGATCAAATAGTTCTTCAGTTTCTCAGAAAAATACACCGAAGAAAAATCGACAATCAGTTCAATGATCTCGATTCGATCGCTTTCAAGTATTTGAGGCAGATATGCGTTAAAGCTTTCACCAAAGTCAGCGATCAGCATGCTTACGCGATCCCTGTACCAGCGATGGGAATTTAACAGTGAAGCTGTAAGAACTGGAATGGACTGAGGATGACCGATATCAGATAATGCATTGGCCATATAAAGCTTTACCGGATAGCTTTTTTCCCTGATAATTGATTTTTCAAGCTCTGCCCTTGCCTTGTCCGTTCCAATGAAACCAAGGTAAACGGCAGCTTGAGCCCTGCTTGTTTCAAAAACGGATTCTAGCTTTTTAATCTGTTTTTTCTCCAGTCTATGAATGTCAATATGGCTTTCGAGTTCCTTGCGTTTCACGCCGTCCAGTTGAATGGACTGTTTCAGTTCAAAATAACGCTCCTTTGCCGCAGTCCATTTGCTGCGGGATTGCCTGCTTTTCTTGATGTCTTGCTGTGTATCCGGGACAAGTCCCATGAGAATCCTCAGAAAAATATTTTTCTCTCTTGATGATAAGAGAGTGTTTTCCTCGCTCTTCAATCTATTGATCAAAAGGGTGCAGATCAAAATAATATCTAAATAAAAGAGGAATGCTGCAATGATAATATAAACAGTAACACTGAGGTTCATTGATAGACATCCCCTTTTATTTTATTTCTGATCACTCCCAGCAGTTCGGACAGCATATAGGGCTTTTTGAAATAATGCTCAATTTTTAGTGCTGACGCTCGCTGTACAGAATCATCATTCTTCAGGTGAGATACCACAATGAATGGAACATTTTTAGTAAGCGATTGCGCCAACAGTTTCTCACGGACAACAAACCCATCAAATTTCGGCAGCATCACTTCAGAAATGATCAGGTCGGGATTTTCCCTTTCACAGGTTTCAATGGCTTCTTCCCCATCTTTTACAGCAAAGACCCTGTATTGAAGGTTTTCAAGAAACGTCTTTAAAACATCCAGGTTCACTTCATCGGTATCGGCTATCATGATTTTTCCAACATCGTCCTGATAGCTCTCCACCAAGGATTTGCTGCATACGATGTTCATGCCCATGCTTTTTGCAAGCTTTACCCGCATCATCGCTGTGCTGTAAAGCATTTCAGCAATCTTTCCTTCATCGGCAGTCATTTCTCTGATCTCATCGAGGCAAACCACCCCTAAAGAAACAGTTATTTTTTCAATAAACTTTCCCGAGCCCTGAATCGCGTTTCTTAGGTTCTCGGCAAATTCCACCGCCTTTGTTTTGGTTGTATGGGGGATATAGCAAGCAAGGGATTCTCCCCGGAGCATGAATGGAACCGTATTTTCCTCTCTTAGGCTATTTATCGTATATACGATATTTTTTAGTGTCTCGTCAGCCTCATCATCACCATAGGAGAACTTAATCTTTGACATATTGTCCACGCTGAGGAGCACAAGGGCAGGGTTCTGCTGCGAACCCTCCGCTATCAAAGTTCCTATATTGTCGTTAAGGTAGTTTTTGAAGAATTCAGTATTATACAACCCTGTAACCGGGCACTTTGTCAGCTTGTCCTGAGCCTCCCGAACGCTGTTGTGCAGCCTGTCATTAATTTCTTTCAGCATGGTGTTCTCGGAGCTTAAAAAGGCTGCCTCCTCCTGTGCCTTCATTAACGTGTTCTTATATACTTCCGGAACAGGGATATCGTATTCCTTCGATAAACGTTGAACCAGCGGTTCTATCACGATTAACCACTGGACGCCCTTTTGGATGAGGATCTGTTCGAACATCAGGTCCCAAAAAACACTGCCCCGATAATTATAGTCAACGATTTCCATGGTGTCCTTGTTTAAAGTAATATCTAATTGTTCAACTGCTTCAAGAACTTCCTCCCTGTTGAAAATTGATACAAAGCGCTTTAAAACCAGACTGCAGACAAAGCTATATCCGCCCGACTGAACAAGGTTTCTGCGGATTGTTGTCATAAAAGTGCCGCACTCCAGATCCCTTAAAGCTTTAATATAATCTCGTATATGATTATTCAGAATGGATCCATGCTGGGGTGCGATCATGGAGATATCCATGGACAGGAATACCTCCATTACAGGTCTTAAGATATCATTTGACGGCATATAGTGCTCATGGAAGGCTTTCATTTTTTCCATGTATCCCTCTGAGGCATAAAGCTTCCACTCATAAGAAAATGCACCGAAAAGGTCGCTTGAGAACAATGTCTTTGTCTGGTAGTCGTATGTGGTGATTGCCCCCGGAAAATGCAGGTATGGCGTTTGTATAAAACCCAAAATTCTGCCGGATTTCAGCATTAGTTTGAAATCATTCTTATTCACAATATAATAGTCAGATTTCACACCGTAATATTTTACGAGGGTCTGTGTCCTCCAATGGGTTACAATTTTAAAGCTTGCACCTTTTTTCTCAAACAAGGGCACACTGGCACAAAAATCAGGATCCTGGTGATGAAGAATGACATACTTGATTTTTTCCAGGGGTACCAGGCTGCAGACATTCTCATAGACATACTCAAAGTCCAGTACAGATCCCGGATCGATCAGAACGGCTTCCTCTTCATCGATTATTAAGTAAGGGTTACAGTGTAACCCTCCGTTATGCTCATGTCCGCCTACCCAGTATATCCCTTCAGCAATTTTTTCTGTCCTGTTTGTCTCCATGATGTTCCCCCAAATATGAACCCTGTTTCCTTCTGTTCTATACTTAACCTTTTCAAAGGTTTTTGAGATGAATACCATCATATATATCGACCAGTCGAAATGAATAGAATAAGGTTTTTTTCTGCCCAAATAAAGCTTGTTCAGTCAGCAGGAGCAGAACAGGCACAAAAAACGGGGACGAATTCTCAAATCATCCCCGTTGGTTCACACCATTTCTTTATTGTTCTCAACCTTTTGGCGCGGGAGCTTTTACAATAATCAGCTCCAGTGTATCTGAACATAAGTTCCGGACATTCATTTTTGTCTGAACCGGGATTTTCAGCAGTGTACCGGCTTCATACTCATGAACCTCCTGATCATTCAGCCCGATGGACAGCTTACCTCTGATAACAGTCATATAAACATTGGAATTTGAAAAATGTTCGGGAAGCCCTTCACCCTGATTAAATACCATATGAAGGTAATGAACGTTCTCATCGAATATTACTTTCTCTACCGCCTTTATATCCCCCCTGGCCAGGTTAAATATCTGTTCAACCATAATTGCAGCCTCCTATCACCTATTGTTACAAACTGAAATTGCATTCTGTTCGTAAGGTTTACCCTATTATACCATTTTAACTCCCATCAGAATGTTGCTATGGCAACATTCTGCCCCGGCATTCCTCTTTTATTTAGATATTATTGAGTATTTGAAAAAGGAGTCCGACAGGGAGAGCTTCAAGCAAACATCCCTGTTGACTCCCTGGCAAAGCACCTGGTACCGGCCATTCGAGGAATCACGTTTGAGTGGTGGAGCCGGTGCACGGTTTTGTAACTTACAGCTGTATGTACCGATAATGGGTTGTGGGCGAAGCCCACTTTTACAAGATGAAAAAACGGGCATGCTAGAATATTCACGGCGCGTTCATGACTGTTGGTGATATTTATGAACGCGCCGTGAACAATGATTCAATTTTATTCCAGTATACTTTGTGCGATATAAGCAAGGTCGGAAATGTCGATCTGACTGTCCTTTACCACATCCGCAATCCTGGCCTCATCCCAGCCTGAATCTGTGGAAGACTTGCCATAGTAGTAGGCAACAATTGCAAGGTCGCCAACATCAATGCTTCCATCATGATTCAGGTCTGCGGACACTTCTTCATTAACTGCTGCCCTGAAGGTATCCATGGCGCTGTTCAGTGCTGTAGCAGCATTGTCAACCTGGGACTGAGTCACATCCGAACTGTTGTATACCGATTTGGCAGCATTGATTGCCATATTGAATGCATCTTTCGCTTCCTGCGGGTACTGTCCGGGCTGTGTGCCAACCACTGACTCTTCAAACAGGTTCTCAGCATTACTGATAGCCGCTGCCAGGGCACCCTTGTTTACAACCGGTTCTGTGATGACTGAACCCAGGAAGGTTTGCAATGCCTGATTCAACGAAGTTACCTCATTGTCTGTCTGTACCTGGGTTGCTTCGGCATTGTCCCCTCGTGCTGATGAGGGATACACCCTGAACAGGCAGTCATAAATGTGATTAAATGCCTGGATACATACTTCCGTATCACCCGATGCCACCTTGTCCAGCAGCAGCTTTTCCTTTGCCTGAGGGTACTCTGATACGGAACCCGTTTCAGCTGGAACATCCATGATATGTATGAACCCACTGTACGCCAGAAAGTTTACAGTTCTAAGAGATTCGTCGTAAGATCTGGAGATGTTCTTCAGTGTGTCATGTGCCCTTCCGATTCCTATAAATATATCCACTCCCATTTTTTCTGCCAGTATGTTGAAAACATATTCCGCTATACCCTTAGCTTCAAGCTTTATGGTCGATTTATCCCCTTTCACAGATGCAGGGATAAAGGCAAATATTCTGTTCATCATGAATGGGCCTATAAGACATTTGCACTTCGCCTTGAAGACGTCCCTGAAGTAAGAGTAAAAGGTTTGGCAATTGACACTATATCCAAATCGATCGCGGACATTGCCCCCATTTTCAGTGTCGCCGAACTGAACCGTAATGATATATCCACCCTCTTCTTCCAGCCCAAGGACATTTCTGTACCTGTCCAGCTCACAGCTGTGGTCTTTATAAACTAGCATAGACTTGATAAAGCTGCTTTCAAGAACAGGCAATACGCATTCCAGCCTTTCCTTCAGCTCCAGTTCTTTTTTCCATTTTTCCCTGTTACTGGTTATTGTCTCGATGGATTTTTTAATTGTCTTTACTATCTTTTCACGGCTGACGGGCTTTAGCAGATACTCGACAACTTCCAGCTTAACTGCTTCCTTGGCGCAATCAAACTGATCGCAGGCTGTCAGGATGGTAAACATGATATTATTCATTCTGGATTTTATTTCCCGTATAGCTTCTATACCATTTATCTCCGGCATTCTGATGTCCATGAAAACAATGTCAGGCTTTAAGGTTTCAGCCTTTTCTATGGCTTCACGTCCAGATCTTGCTGTTCCGATAACAACCACATCGATAAAGCTTTTCTCGATAATAAATTTGATTGAATCCAGAACTATCTTTTCATCGTCAGCGATGAGCAGCTTATACATTCATACCACATCATCTTTCCATACCCGGGTACCCTTGTTACTATGCGTGATTCTGCTCTATGAAATTAATTCTATGAAGAATATAGATTTCCTCTATTTCCTGAATGGACAAAAAGTACAGGTTTCTGTGCAGGCATTCCAGCAAAAAACAAAGCCCTGCTATTGGAATAAAACAATAGAGAGCTTTACTTATACATTTTCAGCTTATTATTTGTGGGTTCTTAAAAATTTCCCCTGTTAATTCTGAGACAAGGTACGTGTCTGCTTTGTCTCACGATAAAATACCGCTGTTGCCAACATACCCAGCAGCAGAAGCGTAATGCTTAAGACAAAGGGTAATACTTTTGAGATGTCACTCAGCAGTCCGCCTATGTATCCAAAGGGTACGCTCACCAGCATCACTGTAGTTTGAAGCAAAGCCATAATTCCTGAACGCTGGGCAGGATCTACATGAATTGCGACCAGAGATTCCCGAAGCATTCCCAGAACAGCCACACCCAAAGCTTCAAAAATTAATGAAAGCGATAATATGACATATCCCCAAACACTTATCCTTGTGATTGAAATGAGCAGTATGCAACCGATGATGGAACTGATGAACCCTGCATACAACGGCCATTTCAGCTTCGTTTGCCTGATGTGTGAGATGACTGTAAAGAACAACACAATAGAAATAATGCTCCTTGCCATCGGGAAGATTGGCAGTAAAGTATCGGGCACACCGATGCGCCGTGATGCGATAATCTGCCAGAATGTCATACCCAGCATGGCTACTATCTCTACCAAAATACTGATGATGATTGCAAATTTTGTCCCCGGGGAAGTTGCGATTTTACTGAGTGCACCTTTATATACGGACAGCATCTCTTTCCATGACAGATTACGGGTAGCCTCCCGTCTGATTTTTCCGACCGCTGTTTCAGTTGAAAACCGAAATAGAATTAATATCTTTGCCGTCATGATAATGAATGCATTAATATAGAGTATCCGTATAGCCGGTGCAAGTGTCAGCTTTGCTACCAGAACCGAGGATATTGGTGCAAACAGTGCGGAAAGGTTCGCGGAAATCATCACCAGTGAATAGATATGAGTTATCTTATCTTTCGGGGCATCCTCGACCAGAAGACAATCCCAGGATACAGTGGGTATCTTCATCATGCCGTTAAGCAATGCGGCCACAACAAAGAACCAGAAGCCCTGGCTGAATGCCCATATCAGGCAGGGAAGGCTCCACGACAGAAAATCAAAAATGGCTGTGCTCTTCCTGCGCCCCATTTTATCAACGATGGCACCGGAAAGGAATGCAAAAATCATTTGTGAAAACATGTAGACTGAAGAGACAATTCCCACCTGAACATCACTCATGCCAAAGGTCAGCATGTATACCGTAGCATAAGGCAGGCACAGGTTCATTGAAAGTCCCCACATGGGTTCGGTATAAACACAGGCGCGGGGGTTTCCGCGTAGTTCTACAAGAGAACGCAGTAATGGATGCTTTAGCAGCAGCTCTTTCATTCTAGTTGATTCTCCTCTGGTTGCTGAAGTCAGGAAATGTATAAAAATCCTCCTGACATCCATCGTTTGTGTATAACAAAATAATTGATATTATACTCATATAACTGCTACTATAGCATATTTCGCACTGAACTTGCACTCTTTTCTTTTTAGGTCTCTGGCTAAATTGATAGGATTGCTTTTTGTCTTGAAATGTGGTATATTTTACACATTCCACGATGGAATACCGGCTGTCATAAGAAAGCCGTCAGGCTGTTTATCAAGGCTCCCATATCCTCTGTATACGCAGTTTTCTCTGGTGAAGGGTGCTGGCTGGGGGGACTAACCAATATTTTTGAATTGATTACCGCGAAGGTGATTTAACTTCCTGCAGGAGGTGTCGCCCCCGCGGTTTTTGTTTTTATGCTTGTGAGGTAACTTTGTGATTGTTGATGGGAAAAACATTCAGTTTTCATATGATTATAACGACCATTCCTTTGCCCTGCACAATGTTGATATTTCAATCAACAAAGGAGAGTTTGCAGTCATACTCGGCTGTAACGGTTCTGGCAAATCAACGCTGGTAAAACACCTGAATGCACTGTTACAACTTCAGCACGGCCAGCTTACCGTTGCACAGATTGACGTTTCCAATGAGAAGGAAATCTGGCTTTTGCACCGCATCTGCGGAATGGTTTTCCAAAACCCCGATAATCAGTTTGTTTCATCCAGTGTCGATGAAGATATAGCCTTCGGGCTGGAAAACTATGAAGTGCCACGCAATGATATTCCGAGCAAGGTAAAGTCGGTTTTGAAGCTTGTAGATATGACAGGTTTTGAAAATCGCGCGCCGAATACGCTTTCCGGAGGTCAGAAACAGCGCGTTGCTGTGGCGGGCGTACTGGCGCTTGAACCTGATATCATCATATTCGATGAAGCTACCGCCATGCTTGATCCGGATGGAAGGCAGGAAGTGTTGAATATCATGCACAAGCTGCATGCAGCCGGGAAAACCATCATCTCGATTACCCATTATGTAGAGGAAGCAGTGTCGGCAGATAAAATTATCCTGATGCATCAGGGCAGGGTTTTATCCTGTGGAAGCCCTGAAGACATTCTGACCAACCCCGGGCTGATGTATGATGCAGGCTTGATGGTGCCAATGCCGGTAAGGCTCTACTATGACCTGTTGCAAGCAGGTATCCATTTAAGCCACTGTCCATTAACAGAGGAGGAACTTGCTGAACAAATATGTCAATTACGATAGAAAATTTGAACTATTCATATATACAGCTTTCCGGGGAAAAGACAGATGTACTTAAAGACGTATCCTGTTCCATTGATGATGGTGATTTTGTGGGCATCATGGGTCGTACCGGCTGTGGAAAAACAACACTGCTGAAGCTGATCGCCGGGCTTTTGTCCCCCGTAGGCGGGCAAATCCGTGTGAACGGCCAGGACATCCATGCAAAGGGCTATGACAGAAACATCCTGAGGCAAACCATCGGTGTAGTGTTTCAATACCCGGAGGTTCAGCTTTTTGAAACCACTGTTGAAAAGGATGTTGCTTTTGGTCTTAAGCATAGCGGTTTAAGTCGCAGCGATATAACCGAACGCGTTCAGTGGGCGCTTGAGACCATGGGCTTTGAATTTGAGAAAATCTGCAACCAGTCTCCCCTCGCACTTTCCGGTGGTGAAAAACGGCGCGTTGCTATTGCCGGAGTTTTAGCTACAAAGCCGAAAATACTGCTCCTTGACGAGCCGATTGCAGGGCTTGACCCTTACGGACGGCAAAGTTTTTTACACTTTATGGCTCAAATGAACCAGGCCGGAACCACCATTGTGATGGTTTCGCACAACCTTGAGGCACTCTGTGAGCACACAAAGCATCTGTTATTGCTTGACAACGGCAGGTTGATAGACAGCGGAGAAACGAAAGAAGTTTTTGTAAGGCTTTATCAAACGAGTTCTGGTACATTTGGCAGAACAAAATCACAAAAAATCGTATCGCTGTTATTGGATCGCCATATTGCTTTACCCCCTGATATCGTTACTTATGATGATTTACTTAGTGCGTTAAAGGATGAACTGACCGGAGGTGCCCTGGTATGAGAACACTTCCGGCAGGTCAGTACATCCAGGGAAATTCGCTGATCCACAGGCTGGATGCAAGGGTTAAAATAGTGTGTGTTTTTATATTAATCGCCGCTGTTGTCGGTTCATCCTCTGCCTGGGGATATGCCCTGATGCTTACTGTCAACTTTGCGTTCATTCTGCTGTCAGGGTTGCCCATACGTTCTGCTGTTGGCTCAGTTCAACGAATGTGGCTTTTCTTTCTTATCATTTTTTGTATGAACGCTCTGTTCTTTAATAGCGGGAATGCATTGGTTTCATGGTGGATCTTTCATCTGTCCATGGGAGGAATTCGACAGGGCTTCATCGTGGTGATAAATGTGGCGCTCATTTTATTTCTTGGTAACCTGTTGACATCAACCACTTCGACCACGCAGATAACAGCGGCATTGGGAAGCCTGATGAAACCGCTAAAGTTCATTGGTGTTCCGACAGAAGATGTAGCGATGATCATCAGCGTAGCGATTACGTATATCCCTGTTTTAATGGAAGAAACGCAATCCATTAAAATGGCACAAACAGCCAGAGGCGCGCGGTTTGAAAGCAGGAAGCTGTCAGAGCGTGCAGCAAGCTATATTCCGTTGATAGTACCCATTTTTATTGCAGCCTTCAGAAGGGCGGATGAACTCTCCCTTGCGATGGAGGCCAGAGGCTATCGCAATGCCAAAAACCGTACCCGGCGGAAAAGAGAACCCCTTGTGCTGCACGATTATAGCGGTTTAGCAATATGTGCTTCAGTCTTCCTTATTCAGTTTTTACTGCTTCGATGAGGGTACTGCTATGTTACGTCAGAGTGGCAATATTGAATGAAATATATCAACACGTTGATAGGATTGTTCTGGGGTATAAAGAGCGCCGAGCAATCTCTGAAATCCAGGCCAAACGCTTTGTTAAGTGAATCGGGCACCCGCTATAAGGTTTTTAACCCTGATGGCTAAAAACTTACGAAAAAGCAGGAGCTTTGATACAATTGCTAATTACGGGGAGGAGTCTAAAATGCAAAAAATGTCTTCAGTAAAACGCTCTATTATTACTGCAGTATGTACAGCACTGTGCGTTGTTCTGCCCATGCTGTTCCATTCCATTCCGAATGCAGGCAGTATATTAAGTCCGATGCACATTCCTGTTCTTTTATGCGGGCTTATCTGCGGCTGGCCTTTCGGTCTGCTCTGTGGTCTTGCCGGACCATTGCTCTCCAGCCTCATCGCGGGAATGCCTCCCATGGCCTATTTGCCGCCGATGATGATTGAGCTTGGTATTTATGGACTGGTTTGCGGACTAGTCATGAGTGTTGTACGCACGAAAAAACTCTATGCCGATCTCTACATCAGTTTGGTTGTTTCCCTGATTGCAGGACGCATAGTTGCCGGGCTTGCCAAGGCTTTGATTTTTGCTGCCGGCAAGTATTCAATCGCAGCTTGGGTAACCAGCTATTTTGTCACCTGCTGGCCGGCACTCGTTATCCAGCTTGTGCTTATTCCGACCATTGTCTATGCACTGATGCAGGCAAGGCTGATACCGCAGCGTTATCCTGCCAGGGCTGAATCATGAGCGATAAATCATTTGAAAGATACTTGAAGCAGCAAGCCTTACTACATCCTGCCATGACACCACAGGATGCAGTAAAGCTATGCTTTCAGGCAGCCTTTGGCGCAGAGCATATTCTGATGAACCCGGATAAAGCACGGGCATATCTGTGGGAAGAGTTTGAGCAAACCTTACCACAAAGCATGCAGGTGTTCGAGCCAGTTTGCGATGAATACTGCAGATGTAACCTTGCCGCGTGGAAACACTTGAGTTTGCCGCCCGAATGGCTGTTTCAAATGTTTTACCATTCTGCACTGGAAAAAAGAGATAATGCCGGGGTACTTTTTATTAAGTACCTCCACATCGTCACTGCCTGTGTGAATAGCAACCATCTGCCTTTCGGCAGCGAAGCCTGGCAGAAGTACAGGGATGCTTATATTACCAAAAGCATACGTCCTGTTCACCACAGCGAAATTTATCGTGCAACTGAGCATCCTGCTTATCGTATTGTAAGAAGTGAGTATGTGACGCTTCTACCTGTTCTGCAAACGCTCGCTGCTTTATCCGACAAGGAAAAGCCAATAGTAATTGCAATCGACGGACGGGCAGCGGCAGGAAAAACAACAATGGCAACACTATTATCTCAGGTTTTAGATGCGGGTGTTATCCATATGGATGATTTCTTTCTGCCATTGGAGCTTCGCACCGAAGAAAGGCTTGCACAAAGCGGCGGGAACATCCATTACGAACGTTTCCTGCTGGAGGTGCTTCCGCATCTGAAGAACAGCGAGAGCTTTTCTTATCGCCGCTTTAATTGCGATACAATGGATTATGGTGAGCCCCGGTTTATGCAAAACGGCATGTGGCGTATCGTCGAGGGCTCTTACAGCTGCCACCCCGCTTTTGGTGACTATATGGATTGCCGGATTTTTTGTGACGTTTCCCCGGAAGAGCAGATGAACAGGATTGTTAATAGAAACGGCACGGGGTTGGCGCAGGTCTTTGCATCACGATGGATCCCCATGGAGGAACAATACTTCCAGGCCGAGAAGATTCAAAGCAAGACTGATATAATGATACGACACACAAAGCCAGAAAGTGCATTATTGTGAACCCCGAATCATATCACCGGGTCCTTACTTCTCTGTGAAACCCAGCATAACTTCACATGGTGCTTGCTGTTTTGTGAAATCCAGTTCATCTCACCGGGCGCTTGCTTTCGTTCACATAAAGAACTGCCGCCAATACCAGGAACAAAATATCTAAAACAAAGGTGACAAGGGTTGCAGAGATCGGAAGAATGCCGCTATTGGCAATTACACCACACACCACAACCAGAAGCGTACCGCCAAGCATTCCGAGCATACTCATCAGGCTGCCTTTTACAAGCTGGGTCACATCCTGCCAATTATAATATGCCATCCGGTTTCCGATAAAAATGCCGGCTGTTGCGGTGAACAGTGAGAAGCATAACGGTGTCAGGAACATCAGCACCGTTCCTATAAACCCTGTTTTCAAAGAAATGCTGAACAGCAACGAGCAGACCAAAGAGGTTGGAACCGTGAAGGTCAGGTTGGTCATCAGGTAGCTGTCATACAGGGTTTTCGGCGGGATCGGCAGGGATTTGATCAGCCAGATATTCTTCCCCTCCAGAGCAAGTGAAACTACGGCTGTATTGGTCATAACCACGATGGCTGCAATGATATAACCCGCCGCGTTACCGGCGATATCCATCAGACCTGGAATCTCCATGCCCTGGATCACTTTTTCAGGCCCGACGATCAACATGGCTGCCGCTAAAAGCACTGCAAGAACACAGCCAATCAACAGGTTTGTCGCACATATGGTTGACTTCAGGATGCGCAGGATCGTTTTTTTGTAAAGTGCAAAACGCATACTTCCCTGCTGCAGCGTTTCCAGTTTATAATCGGCACGGCTGCGATGTGTGGTTAATGCAGTGTTGATCTGTTTGTAGTTCATCGATAAAACAAGAATAAAAAGCGCGTACCAGCCCACCGAAATCCCTGTAAACAGCATAAAAGACAGTATATTGCCGTTAATAACTGCCTTTGTAAATAGCATTGCCGGAGGGTATATCCTATTGATGGTATCTGAGAGCATGGGAGCCAAAGCAGAAAAAGCTTCCTCGTTAATATTTCCGGTTTCAGCATCAAACAACTGTCCGGGGCCTGTTGCTCCAGCGCCGGCAAGCGTGGGTAATACCATCACAGCAATCACAAAAACAATCGAAAGGGTTGTGGCAATTGCGCTGGCATATCTGGACTTGGATGAAATCGCCGTAATCACCGCTCCAAACACGGCAGCAATAGTGGTTGGAATCAAGCAGGATAAAAAGAGCCCGATAAACCATAAGAGGTAGAAGATAAGGGTTGGTTTTGCGAAGATGGCATATATAATGCCCATTGGAACCATAACAATCAGCGCGAAAAAGGTATTCCACAAATACATGTTTATGAAACGGCTGTTGATAACGGTTCTGACCGGTATCGGCAGAGACATGACCCTATCATAATCCTTAAAGCCAAACAGCTCTCCGTTGGTTTTAAACATTGTAAAAAAAAGCGTCATCAGGCTGCTCAGCATCAAAGCAATTCCGGGGATCAGCTCTGTCAACCCCATATAAGCATAGCCATAGGCCATTGCACTGCAGTAAACGGCAGCCATGACCAGGCAAACCAGAATGGCCACAGTGGTTGCAATCTTATTGGTTCTTTTGCGCTTATCTTTTTCATATCGAAAAACATTCATGCCAAGTTGAGCTGTCAGGCGGTTTTTCACAAGGAGCCAGCACAGGTTTTGTCCTGCATTTTTTGCTTTTATAGTGCTCATATCAACCCCACCTCTCCTTATGCTTCTGTCTGTCCGTTGTTCACAATTTCCATGAAGATCCCTTCAAGAGATCCGCCTTCCTTCTCCTTCAGCAACGCTTCCATCGTCCCTGCAAACGCAAGCTTTCCATGGTGAATCATTGCTACTTTGTTGCAAAGCTTTTCTGCCACATCCAATACATGGGTTGAAAAGAAAATAGCACTGCCAGATGCACAGAGTTCATGCATGATTTTCTTTAACACAACCGATGCTTTTGGGTCCAGTCCAACAAAGGGTTCGTCCAGTACCAATAGCTTTGGTTCATGGATGACCGCGGAAATGATGGACAGCTTTTGCTTCATACCGTGAGAATATGAGGAAATCAAATCTCCGAGGTCTCCTGTAAGTTCAAAGGTATCGGCAGTCTTCTTGATTTTTTCCTCCCGGGTGGCAGCAGGAATGCCAAAGATATCTGATATAAAATTCAAATATTGAATGCCGGTTAAATGTTCATATAAATCCGGACTGTCCGGAATATATGCGGTGACTTCCTTACAGGCAAGGGGTTCTGTTTTCACATTGTGACCGGCGACTAAAATATCTCCCGCTTCATAATCGAGAACGCCGACTATCGCACGGATGGTTGTGCTTTTCCCCGCTCCGTTATGACCAATGAAACCAAAGATATCCCCTGCCTGAACATGAAGACTGATGTTATCGACAGCTTTTTTACCGCCCTTATAGGTTTTGCTGAGATTTTGAATACTTAACATTTTCCTCATCCTTCCTGTAAAACAGCACACCCATTTTCGTATCTATTTCTCTTTTTGCAAACGCCTGTGTAAAGTTTTCTTTAACTGCTGATACTCTTCCATATCAAACAAAACAGAAAGCGAGGGGTTCTCAAACATCCGCAGAATATCCGAAACGATCAGCTTTACGTTTCTCACCGGATCAGCTCCCAAATCCAGTTCATTAAACCACTCGTCTACCTTTGTAAAAAAACCATCTCCATGCAGCTTAATACCATGTTCAATCATATCAATGCTGCAATTTGCATACTTCTTCATTTTTTCCAGAGCTTCCTGTTTCTTATCCTGCATGCAATAAAATATGGCAGCCTGATAGTAGATGGCGAGGGCTGTGTTGTTATGTAGTTTGTCTGCTTCAAAGATCTTCATCAATTTTTCCAGCCTATTGATAATGAGCTCCGCCAGTCTGGCATTCTGCAGGTGCATGGACAAATATAGAGAGCCGTTAGAAAATAGCCCCAGCAAATTCATCAACATGTTGATTTGTATTGCTTTCTCAGCTTTTTCCGGCTCCCCGTTCAATCGATATGCCTCGATCAATAAACCGTCGCTTTGCTTTGTAAGCCTTTTTGGATCCAGTATTTCTTCCAGGCTGTCAATGGCAGCCTGCGTTTCTTTCAGTTGAATCTGTACCATGGCTCGAAGAACAACCGCGTCACTCACAAGAATGGACTGGTCGCTTTCAGAAATGATTCTGTCACACAGCTGCCGAATATCCTGCTGTATTTTTCTTTGTCTTTCCTCGCTGCCGGCCATATTCAAATGATTCATCCATAAAATAACTATCTGCAGCAGCAGCGGATAGCAGGAGTAATACTCTTTGATTAACTCCTTCGTTCTGGTCATAACCTGTTCAAAGGGAAGGTTGGCAAAATCCGAAGCTAGCTGATGATAACATTGTTTAATCTTCTCCCTGGTCATCTGTGCGTGGTAACCAAGCAGCTGATCGATGCTGATGTTAAAATAGGATGCCAGTCTTGGCAAAAGTGTGATATCCGGATAGCTCTGCCCATTTTCCCACTTGGATACCGAAGCCTTTGTAACCCCTAAAAACTGAGCCAGCTCTTCCTGCGTAATCTTGTACTGATGCCTGTACTCCGCTATGTTTGCCGCTAAGTGTAATTGTATCACTGTTCTCACCCCCGGGAAAAAAGCGAAGGATGTAAAAGAATACCTTTTCTTTGTAATATAGCTTTACTATACCGCAAAACACAACTGTTTAACAAGAGATTTACAGTAAACATTAAGAAATAAAATCAACCAAATGGAAACATTAGAAAATGCAAGATATGTAACACAAGACATGCTCAGGTATACCATCACACCACCGTGGGCAAACCCCAAATAACGTTAGGAAAGCTCAGTCATCAAATATGATTCATATACCTGTATACTTGTTTACCTGGCTTTTCAGGTATCATCATCGGTTTCTATTGCTTGTTGGTTCATGTAATCTTCACGGATTTGAGATAACGTCTTACCACTGTCTTTGTGCACAGCAAAGTTATATGTCTGAACACTGGACCATCCATACACATCTTTCAACCAATTCTGCATGGATAGCTTTTTATCATCTACTAACACCTTGCCGTTCTCAAGAAGGATTCCTTGATTTTCGCGGTCTTTCGCTACGATAACATCTCCTGCTTTAACAACTCCCCAATCCAGCATTGCATCAATTTTGGGTAACGACTTACGCGTAAAAATCTTGCCTTGTTTTCTTGCAGGTGACGTCGTGTCTAGTAAGTTTACATAATAATCATCATATTCAGTTAGTGGCAGCAATTTATCAGCTTTGACAAAAACTTCCTGATTGATAAAAAACGGTGTTAGCTTAAAACAGCTTATATCTACACTGTTACTATTCAGCCAGGCTACTGCTGACAATGTTTGCTCATCATAATCTGAAGCAACAAGGATAATCCGTTGTTTTTTGTTAAAGTTTCTATCTGCATCATTGACCGTCAGAAATTCATTTAGTTTTCTTATTCCGATTTCATATGATGTCAGATCGTTCAGTTCAAACTCAGTGCGATATTTTTCAATATATGGAGCGTATACCTTTTTTACGAGCTCATCAGTATTTTCTATTGTCGCATAGCTTGCAGCGTATCGTATGGCTTGAAACTCAAATGCTTCCTTACGGTTTTCAATATCCTTACGATCCCGCTTGATTTCGATCAGTACAATGTTACCGTTATTATCAACAGCGGTAAGGTCGCTCCTGCCAAGCCTTTCATTTTTAACCTGGCGCCCCACAATCAGCATGGATTCTTCATCATCACATAACATATCAATACCGGTTCTCAGAATTTCTTCTATATCATTCTCCTGCATGCCAAGTTGTGCAAAGCTTAGAGCTTCTAACTTTACAGCTTTCTTGCTTTTGATGTTATACATACAATTACACCCCTATCATGGTTATACTGTTTCAGGCCTCGCCGGGAGCAATTGCCTTAAAACAGCATGCATTTGTTCAAACTTTTTTGTGCGGATTTGTATACGTTTCCCGACACGAGCAGCAAGATTATAGGCAAAATCCCTGCAGGCATTTTCGTCATATAATTGAATAGTGCTCATGCGCATTACATCAATACCCTGTCGTTCGAGAGCAGCCGCTCGCATGGAATCCTTGCCCTGTTCTGATGGTTTATTGTGATAAGTGAAGCTATCATATTCGATTGCTAAACCAGCCTTTTTGTAATAGAGATCAGTAAAACAGCGATGTTTTCCAAGACGTTGTTTCATTTCACTTCTCAAGACTACTTCATAATTAAAGTCACAACCATTAAGTCCATAACCCCCTAAAGCGTTTGGTAGCGACAATATCATATAGGCTAATGACTCCATAATAGATGCAGAACCGTTTTTCACATGCTTCATTGCTCTTATTGCTTTACTTTGCCCTTTGTGCCCTACAATCCTGGCAAGGAACGAATCAATCTTTTGCGTTGTCGTGATTGCTACCGAAGGACATCCTGGTGGATGTGAACACAATTGGAGACCCAACAGGATAAGGCGATGAAGATCCAATTCAGATGCAAACTCCAAAAATAATAATTCCGGTGACGCAACCGTTATGCCTTTGCGAACTAACACGGCTTCTGGTGGTAACGCAAGTTCACATGAATGATATATTTTCCCGCTCCGGTTTAACCTTGTATTGTTTTTGGAGACTGTTATATGCGTTTTATTGTTTTCTCCAAATTTATCTCCAAGGACAGCTTCAATATATGGTATATTCCATATTTGGGCAGCCGTAAAGTGGCTATAATAATCTTTCATGTAAATATCCTATAACACACTGTACAGAATTACAAGTACGGGATAATCATTCCTTCCAAATTATACTGTGATTAATATGTTTCGAGATTATACTAATACTTTATTGGGTTTTAGCACATTTTAATGAGTGCCTTTGTACTTTACTCAAGATTTTGCACATTTGGTTCAATCCAGTGTGCAAAATTTCGAGTATAGTATGACACATATGGTTATTTATGTCATTCCGCAGGTTTATGTTAAGCAAATTTGCACTTTACTCAAGTTTTTGCACAGCCGATTGGTCATTTTTGTACTTTACTCAAGTTTTTGCTCGTTTGGTTAAGTGACTTTGTACTTTACTCAAGTTTTACTCGCTTCCATTTGCACGATTTATATCAGCCGGCAGATCCTCGCATCCATTGAACGCCTGGCAGGAGATACCCATCTAAAACCCCTGATTCTCCAGCCATTCATTTAACCTTTTCTCGCGGTATGATATTGTGTCATCGTCCTCGTATTTTCCAAGCTCCAGTTCATCCTGAATGCTTCCGTCGATGAGGTATATCACCCTGCTGGCCCTGGCCGCTACCTTCTTGTCATGTGTAACAAGGATAACCGTTGTCCCCTCTGCGTTGGCAGTATTGATAATATCCATCACCTCGGCTGTAGTGCTGCTGTTCAGTGAGCCTGTGGGCTCATCCCCAAAAAGGATATCAGGTTTGTTGATCAGCGCCCGGCAAATTGCTGCGCGCTGCAGCTGTCCGCCTGAAACCTTCCTGATATCATGATGTGCGATGTGGGATATCCCTGTCTTTTCCATCAAAGCATCTGCATTTTGATTAACCTGTTTGCGCGAAACAATGTCTGCTTTAAACCCAGGGAGTATAACATTGTCACGAATCGACAGGTTTTTTAGAAGATGTGAATGCTGAAAAATAAAACCCATCTTTTCTAGCCTCACGTCACTCAACTGATCATCTGGCAGTTTTGATATCTCTTTATCACAAAGAACAACCTCACCGGAGTCCGGTCGGTCCATACCGCTAATACTGTAAAGAAGTGTGGATTTTCCTGAACCGGACGGCCCCATAATCGCTGCGAACTCGCCTTCATCAACCTTAAAGCTTATTTGATTCAGCACCTTGGCATCTTCATAGCTTTTACATAAATTCTTTACTTCCAGGATTGTTCTCATATTAGCCTCCAACTTTCTATTCATAAATGACAGAAACGATATTGTATTTTTGAATGGTTCTCATCACAATTTGTGTTACAAGCAGCGTGAGGCCTAACAACAGCAATGGGACAATCATATATCCCATTACAGGATTGGCAATCAGATAAACCTGCCGAATCCCTAATCCTGCCATGCCCAATGCTGCGTTCACGATTTTTTCTCCGAGCAGCTGTGTTGCAACCATTCCGGCTAAAATACCAAACAATGCGGCTGAACCGATCTTGATCAGGTACTGCTGATACAGATCCTTTATAGAAAAACCAATTGCCTTCAGAGCCGCAATTTCGGATAAATCCTTGGCAAGGCGAAGCTTTAAAAACAGCACCGTGATGAGCATGGCCAGACCTGCGCCCAAAATGATGATGGGAATAACAATAAGCCTTAGCTGCTTTGAAACACCGCCTACAGTCTGATCAAGCAGTTCCTCCATTGGATCGACCGCTATGCCTGCGCCCAGGTTTTTTTGCAACTCATCCGCCTTGTTTTTCACATCAATGTTTTCATGCAGGTTCACTGTGAATGAATATTTATGAGCTGCAGCTCCCTCAAAAGCATGCTGTGATTTTGCAGTCCTGCCACCGCTGGTAACATCCTGATACACCCCGGATACGATAAATTGCTGCACCTTATCATCATATGAAAGTGTAATCGTACTGCCGGTATCTATGCCCATTTCATCTGCATTGACGAAAGAAACGGCTATCTGATGGTTGCCCTGAGGGGCGCTTCCTGAGAGGTACTGCAGCTCAGTGCCCGCGTTGGCGCTAACATCAATGTCCATATTCATCCCGATACCCGATGAATCGGTTGTTTGAACGCGTATCGTTCCAAACTCATAATAGTTATAAATGTCAGCATCATTTTCTACGAGCTGCTTCACCTTTATATAGTTCTTTTCAAGGTTTTCTCCATTTTCCACTTCAATGAGGATATCTTCCACGGAGCTACCCATAAAGGTGATGAATTCCGGTGCTTCAAAAGTGTTCAACAGGTTCACCGGTACCATGATCATCAGTACGGCAATGAACACAACAGCAGAAATAACGATCCACTTTTTAAACTGATGGAAAACCTCACGGATTCCTATCAGCCAATTCACTGAAAGTTGCTTTGATTGATGCAATCCGTCCTGAATAGCTCCTGTGTTTTTTTCAAAACCTTTTCCACTCACAATCGCATCCACCACTGAAAGCTTCCTGATTTTCTTTAAGGTCTTCCTGCAATAGTGGTTGATAAGAAAGTATACAAGACCGGCAACTGCGATGGACAACAGGATTGTCAGCGGAGATAAACCTACATTTCCAAACGTGGTACTGATATGCTGTGTAATCAGATTGCTGCCAAAGAATGCGATGATATATCCGCAAACAACACCCACCAATGCCAGCACCTTATACTTGTTCAGGTAGAGATCCCGAATATCACGAAAGGGAATTCCGATGGCTTTCATTGTACCGATTTCCCGGACTTCCTCTTCCATCGCCGCCATGATTGTAAACTTCACACAGATAAAGGAAACGATGATTAAAAGCAAGCTCACCAGCAGCAGCACAAACACGGTCACAATGTCTGACAGAGCACTTAGTAAAAATATCATCGTATAGATGACCGCCTGGCCATTGGTTGGAAGGCCTGCGTTCTCATAAGCGGTTTGAAAGGTTAATGCATCACCTTTATCGTGTAAATAGGCCTCTACAATATACTCAAACTCTCCCACCCTTCCATAAAGCCTTTCGAAATCCGCATCACTTAAAAGGATTCTTGTAGAGGAAGCCATGGTGGAATTCATCTGTGAATCCAAAATGAATTCCTTAAGCACAAATTCTGCCTCGATGCTGTTATTGTTTAAGATAATTTTGTCTCCGATATTCATCTCATACATTCCCTTTAGTAAGACGGGAATGCCTATTTCGCCCTCATTTAGAATCACTTTTTCATGTCTGGAATTCAAAAGCAGATCCCTCTGCTCATTTTGTCTGACCAAACCGATATCGAGGCGGAGATCGGAAAGGGTGTACGGCTCCTTCTTACCCACAACAGTAAGGTTTTCACCATAGATGTCGAGCATCGTGATCGTTTGAGCGTATGTAACCAATTCATTTTCCGCCATGAATTTGTTGACTTGTTCTTCGTCGATTTCCCCCTTATGCATCTGAAGGAAATGCGGCGGCTGTGCTTTGTCATATAATGCTGAAATCGATTTAAAGGTTTGCACGGCCATGATCACGGAAGCGACCGCAAGAATTGCCGAAAACATCATGAATAGCAGCAGTGCCAAATTGATAGCCTTGTTTCGTTTAAAATCATTTTTTATGGTTGACCAGTTCAAATATTTCACTCCTCTTTATCTTCCTGTTTTCGCTTGAACAGAAAAGAATGGGTTTGAGAAATTGTCTTGCTACTATTTTTACGCACTGCGAAATGATATGTCTGAGTATATTTTTCAGTTGCTATTTGCACGATAATGTTTCATAATACAAACAATGGAACAACTACAGGAATTGTTTCATATAACTTGACACGGAGAAAAAGTGTGAAGAAATCTAAAGCTAGAAAGGTCATCAGTATAATTTTTATTGCACTGCTTGTAATTGTAATGGTTGTTGTTATTGGCGCATGGTCGATGTTTGGAACAACAATCTCAGCGGCGAATACGATAGAAAAACTGGATGAAGGGCTTTATTCGCTTACCTTCAAGGGTGAGTACGGGTTTGATGAATTCATTGCTCAAGGTGGTGCATCAAACGATGAAGCGGTGGCGTGCTATTTGGTTTCCTTTCTGTCCAATGGCTTTTACAAGCCAGACACTAGTCCCAATGCTACAGATATTGGATGCAGTACAATCACAGCCAACACACCTGATGACAAAGTGCTTTTCGGGCGAAATTACGATTGGGAAAAATGTAGTGCGATGATCGTACATACCATCCCCAAAAACGGATACGCATCCGTCTCTACCTGCTGCCTTGATTTTCTCGGGTTTGATGAGAACTGGCAGGCGGACGGCTCTATGATGGATCGGATGATGGCAATTGCATCTATATATGTCTGCCTTGACGGGATGAATGAAAAAGGGCTGATGATTGCCGATCTGATGGCGGGTGATAAGGTTGAAACCCATCAGGATACGGAAAAGTGTGATCTGACAACCACCACTGCAATCCGTCTGATCCTGGATAAAGCAGCAACAGTCGATGAAGCTGTCACGCTTCTAGAACAGTACGATATGAATTCTTCCATCGGAGCGGCACATCACTTTTCTATCTGTGATGCCAGCGGAAAGAGCGTCGTAGTGGAATATATCGAAAATGAAATGTATGTGACAGAAACCAAAGTAGTTACGAATCATTATCTCACGGACAGCGAAAAGTACGGTATCGGTTCCAATCAATCACACATCCGCTTTGATACACTCACTGAAGCATATTACAAAACCGGAGGTGTTATGGGGGAAAATGAAGTACGCGATGCGATGAAATCAGTGGCACAGCTTAATTTTCGCAATGCCGGGGAGGAAGAATATGAAAGAACCATGTGGAGTATTGTGTACAATCCTGCAAAGTTAACCATGAATTTCTACTGGAACGAGGACTTTGAGCACCCTTTGCTGCTTAACCTTTCAGGGTACTGACAGGTGAAACAAAGGGACGGCATTTGTTACGTAACAAATGAACCGTCCCTGTTTTCTTATTCCTCACAAGTCTTTCGCTGATTTTAGCTTTGCAGAAAGATCAGGGTGCACAGGTGGTTCGTCTTGAAGAACAACTTCCATGGCCGGTGCTTCCTGCTGCGCAGCCATAATAATTTGCTGCCCACCACGGGTCGCTTTATAGTAATTGATCACCTGACGGATATCAATTACTAACAGTATAAGGCCAATAGCTGCAAACACGTAGAAAGACAATTCATCTGTAAACCATTTTATTGACTTTGTTGCCTTATCCATCAGAAAAGCTAAAAATATCATCACCCCTACGGAAATAAGAATGGACAAAAGAATACTTCCGGTAATGTTGCGGCGGACAAACATAAACATACCAACACACAGATACGCTAATACAGCAAGCACCACTCCAGCTGATACAAGTCCGAAATCGAATCTGTCTCCTTTCGAAACCCCTGACCATATAGCCCAGATGAGCACTCCGATAAACGCTAATATTTTTACGATTTTTGCCGTAAGATTAAATTGTTTAACGTAGATTTCCATTTATCTTTTCCTTTCTTATTTGTTTTCCTTCGTGTCCAATACACAAAAATTTAAACAATTTACCCCACATATTACCATATAAAGAATGCAGTGTCCAGCATATTCAAAAGTGGGCTTCGCCCACAACCCATTATCGGTACTTACAGCTGTAAGTTACTATAGGTATCATCATCCATGGGGATTAAAAGTACCTTTCCGGTTGGCAGCAGGCAAGCAGCAGTCTGGTATTTTAGCTGATGAAACTTATCAACCGATAACCCGATATTTGGATAAAAACAGTTGCAAAAGGTTCATTATTATCAGAACAATACCCAATACGCCCCAGAGGAAACTGGCGTTCTGCATTTTCATTCCAGCAACGAAATGTTCTGTACTTATTTTGTTGAGTTTTCTGCCAATAAACCAATTTATAACCGAACCAACAATGATGCTTATTCCTGCTGGCAGACCCCGGTATTCAGCGCTTAACCCTAACAGAAGTTCTCCGGGTATAAAAATCAGAAGCACGGGAGCAAAAACAAAAACAATACTAAGCCAACCTAAACCCTTATAGGTTATCATTTGAATTTCCCCCAATGCGCTGATATTCAGGAAAGGTGAGTTTGCGTGGTATTAACCAGGAATAGCACAGAATTAAGGGCTAATGTTTAGCACTACCCTCGCTCCTTGTAAGCAATTTTTGATAGGAAGCATCTATACTGATTGCTCCAAGGGGAGCGGTAATCAGAATTGCTAATACAGCGACAGTTAGAATTGTGTTGCCTGCCGCAATACCAGCTGCCAAAGGAAGTCCTCCAATAGCTGCTTGTACGGTTGCTTTAGGTAAATAGGCAATAGCGCAGAACAACTTTTCTTTTAAATTCAATTTTGTCCTGACGGTGCAAGTAAACACACCACAAATACGAATTGAGAGAACAATGATTATAAGCACGACCGCTGCCATTCCAGCCTTCGCCGCATAGCTGATATCAACTGTTGCGCCTACTAACACAAACAACATTAATTCAGCTGCAACCCATATCTTTGAGAATTTACCCGACAGTCGTTTCGCTAAAATATCATATTGTTTAAGGATAGTGCCGCCCATAGCCATCACAGCCAGCAGTCCGGACATAAGAACATAAGCTTTAACGGCAGTTTCAAGAGAAACGACCAGGAAAGAAGTACTTAGCAGGATTAAAATTTTTACTGTATCCCGCATGTGTATTTTCCTGAATAATTTAACAAGAGCAAGTCCAAGTAAAATGCCGATCAATAAGCCGACTACAATGGCTATCGGAATTTTAACAAGACTTCCAGCATCAAAACTACTACCGCTATACATTCCCATAAATGATGTGAAAAGTACAATAACATAAATATCATCTACCGAAGCTCCAGCCATAATAAGCTGTGGTATACTCTGTGATTTACCATAACCGCTCTCCATTAACTTCAGCATTTTGGGAACAACAACCGCCGGTGATACTGCGCCGAGGACAGTTCCCATTATAGCAGCTTCCAGGTACGATATAGGAAAAAACATCGGTGCAAATATTGTTGTTGCGGCTATTTCAAAGGTTGCCGGAATGAAGCACATAAGGATCGCCGGACGGCCAACCTTTTTCAAATCATTTATATCAAGTGCAAGCCCAGCCCTTGTAAGAATAACAATCAAAGCTATTTCTCTCAAATCAGCTGAAATATTTAAAAGCTCCGGAGCTATTCTATTTAAAACATATGGACCTAATACTATACCCGTTAGAAGCATTCCGACAAGACCCGGTAATTTTAATTTTTGCATGGCTCCACTTAAAACAAGGCCGCAAAG
The DNA here is from genome assembly GCA_017995215.1 of Thermoclostridium sp. Taxonomy (GTDB): domain Bacteria; phylum Bacillota; class Clostridia; order DSM-8532; family DSM-8532; genus JAAYJG01. Next base: position 14,972 of record JAGOJH010000003.1, on the reverse strand, counting down.
AACCATCAAAGCAAGACTGAAAAGCATATACATTCTCCTTACCCGTCATTGTCTCATCGAATTATAAATAAGCTGCCGTCAATGGCATACTTTGTTTCTTCCACTTTGTTGCGCTTTATATAATACCTTATTTGCATTTTCTGCAACTTCATTTACATTGTTTACTGTATCGCGGAAACAGCCAGCCTCGTTATACAAATCAGATGACGGATTTTACAATGTTCATGCCGTCACTGTATTCGTAAGAGATAGACTGAACCTTCTTACGCACAAGAAAAATGCCAAGCCCCCCGATTTTCCTTTCTTCCGCAGAAAGGCTTATGTCAGGTGCATCTACATCAAGTGGATTAAACGCATCTGTATTATCGGCTATGACAAGGATGACCCTATCTTTTTCTATAAGAAGCCGGACTTCTATCATCCCATCTGTTCCTGCTTTACTGCCATATTTGATGATATTGGTTATCAGCTCCTCAAGGATCAGCTCAATGGTAAACTGTCTGGCTGACAAAAGCTCATTGTCAGCACAAAGCGCTTCGATTTCCGCGTTTAGAAGCTTCATATCAAAATCAGAGATTGCTTTTTTATATTGATACTCCATGCAATTACCTCCCTGCTTCTTGTTAAGGCTGTGGCATTGCTATTTCAGCTTGACTTGTTGTGTTGCCTGTTGACGACACCATTAGGAGTCGCCCACTTCGCTGAATGCAAACATGATTTCCTCGCAGGTCAAGCCTTGCTCCCGCAAGTGGAGTTGCTTTTCAGCGGGGCACTCAATAAAGCCTTCCGGGCTGGTCACGCCTTCCAGGAACTTCTCCTCACCAAAGCTTCTTTTTTTCAAGCCCCTTCGTGAAGCCTCCAAAAGGTTCATGATAAAGGTATTGATTTTCTCCCGCGGCGCAATGGTTTCCTGGTGGGCAGCTTTATGCCGAAGTATGGATCCGGCCGCCTGAATTCCGTTTTCCCGCATAAATTCATCAACCAAATCTGAAGCACTTTGATAATCCACTACCAGGCCTGCGTAAAAAGCACTCGGCATAAAAACCTTCGAAAGCGGCTGGGTGCAGGTTTGTCTGATCTCTATGGTTCCGTACTTGCTGACGGCGGCAGGCGCCAGGGAGCGAAAGTATGCGATGTCCTCCTCCGGTTTTCGTCCATCCTGAAAATAATCGGAGAATTTTACGGGGCGGATGGGCTGTAGCCCGCCTCTGCCATCACCGACAATAAAAACCTTCAGTTCCATCAAGTAAGCTGCAATATCATCAACCGAACCATACGTTCGATCTAAAGCTGCGGTGTTGGGCGCTTCACACAACCTCCACAACGTATCACGAAAGCACAGATCAGGTTTGTGCATCTCCCTTTGCAGTGTTGACGGAAGCTTTGCCTTCCATTCCGGCTCCTGGTAAGGGAATGGCAGGGAATTCGCAAAAAGCATGGCATCGACAAAAGACAGCTTTTCCAGTAGATTTAGAAATACGGGCAGCTTTGGAAGCTTTACTTCAATATGCGTCTGGGTTGAGGCCGAAAACGTATGAAAGCTCTCACTGTCGAGATGCGTGGTGAAGGTTTTCATGAACTCGGATTTTGCCAGCATGGAGGGTGTATTTAATGGCCTGCTGTCGGCATATTGCGCATAGGGATTGATTCCCATCCCGCATATCAGGTGATTGTATCGCTTCTCAAGCTTCTTTAAGGCTCTTAAATACAGATAAAAATGGTCGGCCACCTCAATGATGCTCTTCTTTTGACCCATGGAGAATTCAAGGGTGTTAAAGCTGGTTTCAAAGGAAAAAACATCCCCATTTTCATTGACTGCTTTCACAGGAAAGCCCTCCATGGTGAATTCCGTGGGTCTGAAACCAAAAGCATCTTGCAGCAGCTCGAGCATGGCCCCGAGAAATTCACTCTCTACAGGCTTTTTAGACAAGTTTACCACAGGCATTTCAATCTCCATGCCCCCACAGGTTTCGGTTTTTTCGGAAAACTTATTCAAAAAATAGCGATATATCAGTTCCTCTGCTCTGCTGCTCATTTATGTCCCTTCCTTTGTGATTCTCCGGATTGCTACAAGGGTGATGTCATCAAACTGTGGAGCCCGGCTGACAAAATGGTCCACATTAGCCTTGATTCCGCCAATCATTTCGTGTGCCGTGTGCCCGTGAAGCTTCCTTGCTGCCTCCAGCAAACGTGCATCTCCGTATAGTTCATTTTCTGCGTTGGTTGCTTCGGTCACGCCATCAGTATAGAGAATAAAGCTTTCTCCCTCCAGAAGCTGCGCATGCATGATAGGATATTTGGTTTCCTCCATCGCCGCAAGGGGAAGCTTGTGCTTAACGGGTAAAAACTCAACCGTGCCATCGCTGTGGCCGATCACAGGGGGATTATGGCCTGCACAGGCATAGGAAACTGTTCCTGTAGCAATATCCAGGATTGCCACATAGGCTGTCACAAATAGCTCTGCGGGGTTTTCCTGACAGAGCAGGTTGTTGGCTATACGAAGCAGCTCGTCCACTGATACTTTGTTTGCCTGGGCCACCGTCTTGATGATAATCTTCGCGATGGTCATAAACAGCGCGGCACCCATTCCCTTCCCGGAAACATCGGCAACCACAAGGCAAAGCTTATCTTCGCCCACCGGGAAGAAATCATAGAAATCGCCTCCGACCTCCCTGGCGGGAAGCATCATGCCGGAGATATCATAACCCGGACATTCCATCTTCCCGGGCAGTATACCAAGCTGTATGCTCCTGGCTACGTCAAGTTCAGACTCCAGCCTCTGTTTTTCAGCTGCATCCCTGGCAACCTGATCCGTATACTCCTTCAGACGGATGGTCATGCTGTTAAAGGTGGATGCCAGCATCCCTATCTCATCTGGGCCCAGGTTAGCGAATTCATAGTCAAGGTTTCCCCCCCCTATCACCTTTGCTCCGTCGGCCAGTGCTTCCACCGGTTTGGTGATGGACTTGCTGAGCCGGGTCGAAGACCACCATACAAAGAGCAGCAGTATCAGCAGAATAAGTAGAAAAATCAGGAACACCTTTTGCGTTTCATTTGTAATCACCTGCTCCATTTTGGTCCCTGTATCGGATACGGATTGGGCAACGGAGTGCACCGGCGCCATCATCAGATCATAATCCAGTACTGTCACCAAAATCCAATCTGTGGATTGAATCGGAGCATAACCGATGATGCTGCTTTCGTCGGCATAATAATCCGATTGGGCGGCTTTTAAATCAATGCTTTCAATCAGCTTTTGATAATACGGCTCTTTTTCGATTTCCTCCAGCCCTTTTGATCCGAGCAGCAGATGTCCGTCTCTGTTCATGATAAAAGAAGCGATGTAGGAGCTGTTTTCCGTATCCAGCACCTTCTGTGAAATTTCAGATACGCGAAGGTCAAAGGCAAGCACCCCGAAGAGAACGCCATTCGGGTCATAAACCGGCGTGGCACAGGTGATATAGCTTCTGGAATCCGTGCCCTTGTATAGATCCGACCAGTTGACCTCCCCTGCCGCCACGGCACCCTTGTACCAGTCTCTTGTGCGCATATCCGCCTTTTCGACGGCCTCATAAAAGGTGTCTGTGCTGGAAATCACCATCCCGTTTTCAAGCACGATGTAAGCCAGAGAAATTTTTGGCTCAATGTCAAGAATGTTGTCAAACATAGAGGTGGCTGAGCTTAAATATTTCAGTGTCCGGTCAACCTCCTCCGTTTTCGGGCTTGCCGCCTGTGAAATAATATATTCCTCATATCGGCTGATGGGGGTGTAATCGCTGGTTCCGCCATTTCGATAGAGCGTTTCGATATCCCCCTTCATGGTTTTTATTTCTCCGATGATTCTTTCAAAATCAATATTAATCGTTTGAGCATTGTAGTTTGCCAGAGAAATGGCCAGCTTGGAGCTGTTTCTGGTTATCTCAGCGACATTTTTCTTATAGAGTTCGTCAATGGCAGCCTTGTTTTCCTTCTGAAAGGTTGCCCGGATATCAAAAAAACCGTAAAAAGAAACCACCCCCAGCAGGATGGTAACCAGCAGGGCCAATCCCAGAAGTGCAAACAGGATTTTTTTCCCTATGCTCATACTAAACCTCCTCGCGTTGAACGGTCAGATCCTGACTACAATATTATTCATGCCAAGATTCGTGGAATAGTCCACTTGCTTTGCCATTTTGGAGATGAGTTGAAGCCCCATGCTTTCATCTGCCTTCATGTTCCGGGTTTCCCCATCCTGGTTCATTTCCGCCTGATAATATGCCAGCGGGTTGAATTTCCTGCCCCCGCAACGAAAGCGCATGATGGTGCTTTCATCCCGAACGAAAATTTTTACATCAATGGCTTCATTCATTTTATCTGGAAAAACATGCTGAACCATCAGCAGGAGTATCTCTTCGATAGCAAGGCCGATGATCATGGATTGTTTGGGGCTCAGCTCACATTTGTCACAGAAGTCGTTGATTTTGCTTGAGCTTTCCACCACCGCCTCCTGATTGGTATCTACAGTAAAAGAAATATATCTTCCTTCATCCACATCCCGATGATCCAGCAGGAGCATTCCCCGCAAATTCTTCTCTTTGAGCAGCGTCCTCTTCACAATCAGGGCTGTGATGATGAGTGTTAAAGCTTCACTGACAGAAAAGCTAATCCATATACCAATGATCCCAAATATCCGGGACAGGATAAAGGCTGTTGTCAGAATGAATAAAATTCCCCTGCACAGGGTAATCAGATTGGCAATCCTTGTCCTGCCTATGGTCATATAGTAGTAGCACAGTATCTGGTTTACCATCACACCCGAAAGGCTGACGACAGACAGGATGAGGGCAGGCACAGCGACAGCCTGCTCGACGGCGGAGGTCAGTCCGAAAAGGATACACAGCTGTCTTGAAAATACAGATAACAGGATGCCGAATACGATCATGGATGCGATTCCAAGCCTGACCGCCAGTTTACATACTTTTTTGATGCTCATCACATCATGCTCACCGAACAAAACTCCCACCAGCGGTGACACGGTTTGTGCCATCCCCGAAATAATAGCCTGAGCCAGTGTGTTCACACTGTTTGTAAAGGCAAAACCGGCTACGGCTGCCGGCCCTCCCGTTGAAAAAATGATGGTATTTAAGACCAGTGTCCTGATAACAGAATAAAAATTATTCAGTGCAGGCGGGCTCCCTACAATGAAGATACCATTTACCTGCCGGAGGGTTTTACCGACGGATACGAAGCGGTAGCCTCCCCCCTTGAAGAAAAGGAAGGGTATCATAACAGCAGATGCAACTAGAGAGCTTAGAACGGTTGCCAGGGACAGCCCGTACATCCCCATACCCAGGCCGATGGTAAAATACAGGTCCAGCGCAATGTTCAGTGCGGACAGAATCAGAAACATGATCATACCAAGATGGCCTCTGCCTTCAATGCGGAAGAAGTTCAGCGGGAGGTACACAGCCATGATGCAGACTGCACCTGGTACAAGCCCCCGGCAATAATCACGGACCATGGCATGAAGCTCGCTGCCGCCGCTTAAAAAATCCACTATGGGATCCAGGAATACGTAACCGGCAATCGTGAACAATCCACCGCAAAGCAAAACCAGAAGGCCAGCCAGAGTGAACAGTTTATTTGCTCCCTGCGTGTTCTCTTTACCCAGACAAACAGAGGCCATGGTGGAAGAACCGACACAGATCAGCGTTCCCATGGCTGTGAACAGGAAAAACAGTGGACCCGCCATGCTCATCGCAGCAAGGGCATCACCCCCGAGCACCTTACCCGCAATGATATGATCGGCCATAAAACTGATGTTTCCGCCAAGAATAGCCAGTATGGAAGGAACCAGATACCCCCGGAAGCTCTTTTTAATAAGAGAATCGTTATCCTTCATACCGTTTCAATGGTCAGGATATCTGTAAAGCCGGTTATCGTAAAAACCTCCATAATGGTTTCATTCACGTTGGCAACCACCATGCTGCCCTGCCTGTTCATCTGCTTCTGGGCGGCAAGAATGACGCGCAGCCCGGCACTGGATAGATAGCTCAGTTCTGAAAAATCCAGACGCAGCTCGGTGATGCCGTCCAGGCCTTGCTTCAGTTCCGTCTCCAGCTGTGGAGCAGTACTGCTGTCAAGCCGGCCCTCCAGAGATACGGTTAATTTGCTTCCATCCTGTGTTTTGTTAATATTCATGCCAAAGTCTCCTTTGTCGATAATGCATTTCTTGTCATATTTTATCATATTGTTGCATGGCAGGAGAATTACACCGGTGTGAGGTCTTTTCATATGTTTATACACACGAAACTCAAAAGTGTGAGGAGATTTTTCTGTTTCTGATTTCCTTCTTCTTGATTGTGAAATTTTTTAGAGATATAATGAAGCAAAGAGGGAAAACAGAATGCTTGCGATCAATTTTGCAAATGATAAGTTTAAACCCGCATCACTGCCTGAAATGTGTATGCCGCGGCGCGACCTGTTAAAGCTGTATGACAGGATATCTGAAACCCGCCTGGCTGTTGTCTGTGCGCCTCCGGGGTATGGTAAAACCGTTTCCTGCCTGTTATGGGTCAAAAGCATGGGACGCAAATCGGTCTGGATTGGGTTGGACGAATATGACAATTCTCCTCTTGTGTTTTATCGGCTGTTTTGCACCGGTATCTTGTCGACACAGCCTGACAATTTGAAAATGGCTGAAATATTAAACAGCAAGGCCTTTCAATTTGCACCCGTTGAGTACACCATCCATTTTCTATCGAGATGGACTCAGGATGATCAGTCTTACACTTTCATTCTTGATGATTTTCATGCCATCACCAATAAAGAGATTTTAAGATCTCTGCCGTTTATATTAAAACGTCTGCCCCATTCTTTTGATATCCTGTTGTTAAGCCGGGGGGCTCTTCCTGAAGAACTGAATGATTTGATCGAAAGCAGAAACCCTGTCATGATCACAGAAAAAGAGCTTGCCTTTTCGATGGAGGAAATACAGAAGTATTACAGTGCTCTGGGCACTGACATCACCGAAGTGCAGGCACAGAATATTTTAAACACTACTGGCGGTTGGGCTATCGGTATAAGTGCTCTTTCGAAAGGAGGGGACAGTGAGCCTGCCCAGGGCGGTGGACATATCCTTGAAAATTATATTGATAAAAAGATTTGGGCGAAATGGAACGAAGAGCTGCGGGAGTTTATGCTTGTGACTGCTGTGGCAGACGAGATGGATGCTGAATTGTGCGCCATCCTTACTGGCAAAAAAAACGCAAACATGATTCTTGACGGGCTTGTTACACAGAACTCCTTCGTAACCAAATCCTCCGGCGGTACCTACCAATACCATCGCCTGCTATTAAAATTCTTGCGGGACAAACAAAAGGAACATCCCGACATCAATGTGCGGCTGCTAAATATGAAAGTTGCCCGGTGGTATCAGGGACGGGGAGATTTTTTCACGGCTCTCGTTTATTATGTGAAAGCGGAAAACCATGACGGCATCAACTGGTGCATGGATGAACTGAACTCCATGTATCAGGATATCAGCGTCGAGGAATGGCTGAACAATGATACGGTTTTTATCTTCGAAAAGCTATCCGATGATTTTATCAAAGAAAACATTCGTCTGGTCATGGAGTATGTGTGGGTAAATTTCATCAACGGCAATGCGGACACCTCGCTGAAATACATGGATATGCTAAATGATTATCTTAATTACGCCCATAACCAGAACACCCTGATAAACAATAGCATCATCGGTACGGCTGCTATTATCCGGTTCGCCGATTTCCGCCGCAGCCTCCATGAATATGCCCAAGCCTTTTCCGAACAGGTTAGAACAATGAGCAAAGAAAAACGCGATGCCATCCGCATGCATACCAATACGATCACACAGAATTTCCCCATGGTTCATCGTTCCATTTGTGACTGTCTGGAGATAATCCCGGATATGGGCAAGCGCCTGCAGGCTATCAGAGAAGCCTTTGGTCCTTTTTTGGGTAAAGAAGTCGACTTGTTTTGCGATTGCGTGAAGGCAGGGCTTTATTACGAGCAAAATGAACTTGAAAAAGCCCATGAGACAATCACCCTGGTTCAGTGCAGCATCAGAAAGGACACACGGCTTGAGATACAGTTTGGCGTTTTTATGATTTTGTCCCAGATATTATACGCTATGGGAAAGAAGAAGGAATCGGAAAGTGCAAAGCTTCATTTCTTCGAACGAATCAAACAGGAGAATGCCCTTTACCTGCGTGCTAATTTTTCAGCCGTCAGCACAAAACACAGGTTATGGGATGCCGACAAGGAAGCCGCAAAAATATGGCTTGAGCAATATTTTGTCACCGATGACCCGTCTCTTCGTTTTTATAAGCTTTATCAGTATTTCACGGCGGTTCGGGCTTATATTGTGCTGTCGAAACCCGATGAGGCCCTGGAGTATATCGAGCAATTGAAAAAACTCAGCGCGGATTATCATCGTCCTCTCGATGCTGCCGAAGCTGCCGTATTGCAGGGGGCGCTTGAATGGGCGACCGGAGCGAAAAAGGAAGCCGAACGAACCATTGAGGGTGTCCTGCAGGCCATGCAGCCTTACCATGCCATTCGCATTATTGCCGATGAAGGCGCGGCGGTGCTGCCTATCCTTAAAAAGATCAGCGCAAAAACCGAAAGAGCCGATTACCAGGGAACTTTGGACAGCCACTATGTAAAGCAGGTATTCCTCTGTGCCTATCAGGTCTCTAAAAGGCATCGGGGAATTACTGCGCATCTTGCAGATAAACCCGTCAAGCTCTCAAGGCAGCAAAAGCATATCCTTACACTGTTGGCGCAAGGATACAAAAACGCGGAAGTTGTGAGCATGACCGGGCTGACGATCAACACCGTCAAGGCGCATACCAAGCAGGTGTATTTGAAACTGAATGTCAACCGGGCGGCCGATGCGGTTCTGGAAGCAAAAAGACTGGGCCTTATAGAATAACAGGCATAAGTCCGTTTTACAGGATGATTTTTATCATGTTGCGGTTAAATTTTCTACTGCTCTGATGGTGTAGTGATATCGCTACTAAAATCAGTATGCCGTGGTCACATTTACAGAGCCGGTATCATCGAGTCTTTGGCGGGCGATCAACTCAGAGAAATACCCGTTTTTAGCGATCAGTTGTTCATAATTGCCGTCCTCGGCGATTTTGCCCTTATCCAGAACAATAATCCGATCGCATTTCCTGATGGTGGAAAGCCGATGAGCAATGACAATTCGTGTGCATTTCAGAGCATCGAGGGACTGGGATACGTGGCTTTGGGTGATATTGTCAAGGGCGCTGGTAGCCTCGTCAAGCATGATGATTTTGGGTTTCGGTGCAATGGCCCGGGCAATCATCAGCCGCTGCCGCTGGCCGCCGGAGATACCACCCGAGCCCTCGGAGATGAGGGTATGCATCCCCATGGGCATGGCGCGGATGTCATCTGCAATGCCCGCGATTTCTGCGGCCTCCCACGCCTCCTTCAGGGTAAGCCATGGCGCTGCGACAACGATGTTGGAGTAAATGTCACCCTGCATAAGCCTGCCGTTTTGCATGACAACGCCAATGCTTCGGCGTAAGGATTTGAGTTCGAGGGTCGACAAGTCCTTATTATCGTAGTACACCGCCCCTTTATCAGGTGTTTCAAAGCCTAGCAGCAGGCGAAGAAGCGTCGACTTTCCGCAGCCTGTCTGCCCAACAATGGCAATATACTGCCCCGGCTTTATTTTCAGAGAGAGATTGTCAATGATGACCGGCATATTCTCGTTGTATCGAAAAGTGACGTTGGACAATTCGATATTGCCGGATACTCTGGTAATCATTTTTTTACCGTCCGCCGACTCGGGCAGGGTTTTAAGAAGGGGAAGCGCCATTTCCAGCGTGGGCTTGATGCTCGCTATGGTTGTGACAATACCAAACAACGAAGCAAAAGCGCCGCTGACCATACCATAGGATACGTTAAAAGCCATATAGCCGGCAACGCCCACTTCGGTCACCACCGCGGAGTAATAAATCGCAAGCATTCCCACCGATTGGATGGCCGTCGAAAGCACGCCGCTGTATTTTAGTACTGCCGGCGGGTCATAGCTCAGCCGCGCAATTTCGGAGTAGATATCCGCCCATTGACCGAAAGCGCGCTTTTCTGCGCCGGACAGCCGGATTTTCTGTATGCCGGAGATGAAGGAGTACTGTAAGCCACTCTGTTTCGAAGAAAGCTTCATGTTCTTTTTTGTCAGGTTCATGCCCATCAGGGCGGTAACAAGGGTTACGATGCAGGAAAGCAGTGTTATTGATAGCGCCGGTATGACAAGCCCCGGTGAATAGGCAAAAATCTGCGTAATATAGAGTAATGAAAACAGTGAGGACAAGCCCACCGACAAAATAGTGTTCTGCAGTATGTTACACAGATTGTTGATATAGCCCACACGATTAGCCAGTTCGCCGGCAGCATAGTCCTTGAAAAAGGTCGCCGGCATCACCAGCACACGCATCATGGCCGCCGACTGCACAGAAATGTTTATTTTAGTGCTGATGCGGGATTGAATCAGGGAAAGGGTAATCTTAATCAGCGCCTGGCTGATCGTCACACCGGCAAAAAACAGCGCCATGGGAACTATCAGCTTTACCTGTCCGCTTGGCACCAGGGCTTTGAATATCAGATTATTGATATATGGCATCAAAAGACCGATGAACGTGACAGCAAGGGTTGCTGAAACCACCATGGCCAGATCCGCCGACGAAAGTGTCCTGAAGATGTACAGCAGCAGGTCGAAAATTTTCAGTTCCCTGAGCGGGAAGGGCTTATAAAAGCAGATAGCTTTATCCGAAAGCGTTTCAGCATTCTTCTTCGTCACCTTAACGCGCTTGCCGGTTGCATAGTCAAAAAAAGTATAGCCGCTGAATCTGCCCGGTATCAGCGCGACGATGCTTCCTTCCGTGGTTTCGCCCAGCAGTGCACCAACGCAGTCCTTATACCATCCCTGGCTCAGCTTGACCGTGCGCCGCATAATGCCGTGGGGACGCATATAAAACTCCAGCTTTTCATTCATGTCCGGAAAGGCTTCGTCTGTTTTTTCCATTTTAATATGATAAAAGGAGAGTATTTCGGCAATGGCATCGCTTGCACGTTCATCATCCGCGGTATAAGCGTTCAATATGGTCTTCCCCATGACGGAGGAAGACATATTGGCAAATGCCTGGGCAAAGCGTTCGTCATCGTTTTTCAGCCGTTCATTGATTTGATCGTTAAACCAGCTCATAGATGCCGTTCCTTTCTACTCATTTGTGACAAGCATTGAGTAATAGCCGCCTTTTACAATCAGCTCTTCATGCGTGCCGCGCTCCATGACCTCTCCCTTGTCCAGCACCACAATCTCATCACAGTCACGAATGGTGGACAGCCTGTGTGCCACGATGATAAGCGTAATACCCCTGTCCCGGATGGCACGGGTCACATTGTATTCAGTCTTGGCATCCAGTGCGCTGGTGGCCTCGTCCATAATAATGATGGTGGGATCCTGGGCCAGTACCCGTGCGATCTCCATACGCTGCCGCTGCCCTCCTGATAAGTCGCGCCCGCCTTCCATGATTTTATACCGATAGCCGCCGTCCCGCTGCATGATGTCCTCATGAAGCTGAGCATCCCGGGCAGCCAGGATCATTTCAAAGTCTTCGATAGAGCTGTCCCACATTTTAATATTGTTGGCGATGCTGTCTTCAAAGAGGATGATATCCTGATCGACAACGGCGACAGAACCGGTGAAGACCTCTCGCCGGATGGTATCCAGAGGTTTGCCTTCAAACAGTATTTCACCGCTCCAGGGCGCGTACAGGCCTGAAATCAGTTTGGACAGCGTGGACTTGCCACAGCCCGACGAGCCCACCAGCGCAACGCTTTTTCCGGGTTGCAGGTTCAGGCTGAAGTCTTTGATGATCGGTTCGGCAAGGCGGGAGTAACCAAAGACCAGGTTTTTTATCTCCAGCTCTCCGGTGAGCTTGGTGCAGACTTCCTCGTCAGTTTTGGGATCCTGCTGTTTACATGCCAGCAGACGGTCAACCGGATACTTCATCACATCTTCAATGCGCTCCATGTTGGTACGCATTTCCTGCATGGACTGACCGGCCTCGATAAAATTCTTCACCGGTGACATAAAGGACGCCATAAAACCCTGAAAGGCTAAAATCATGCCTGCTGTAAAGCTGCCCTGCATGGTGAACAGCACGCCGAGCATGAGAATTACAATATTTACAAGAGAGGATACAAGCCCCGGCACTGCACCGAGATATTGATTCAGCCGGGTGAACTGAACCGACTGGGTATTGACGCTGGCATGATAGCCCGACCATTTTTCAAAATAACCGTTTTCTGCACCGCTTGCCTTAATGGTTTCAATCATGTCAATGCCTGAAACGGTGGCAGCGGCAAGTTTGCCTGCATCGCGCATCTGAACGCGCGTAAGGTTGACGCGTCTTTTTGAAATCATCCGGGCAATAAACATATTGATGATGATGGAAAGAAGACCCACAAGGGTTAAAACCAGACTGTATCGGATCATGACAGTCAGATAAAAAACCAGCATCGCAAAATCCAGTACCAGGGGTGCGATTTGTTTGATGATGGAGGATGCAATGCTCTCATTGCTGCTTGCACGCCCTGAAATATCGCCGGCCATGCGCTGGGAGAAAAACTCCATGGGCAGGCAGAACAAATGCCACATGAAGGTAGCATTTGCAACAATAGCCAATTTCCCTTCGATTTTTAAGCTGTATGTGGTTCTTATCACCTGGACAATGAGAGAAATTACAGTTATCCCCGCCAATGCCAGGATAAACGGATGGAGCCAGTCGGGATTCTGCCCGGTGAGCAGCCTGTCTATAAAGATACGTGAAAATGCAGGGTTGATAATACCTAAAACAGAGCTGATAAGGGTTGTTATGATGACAAAGGCAAAAGCGACACCTGTGCCGCGCAGCCGCTCTTTGGCAAACGCCCAGACAGAGCGGGGCCTGCCGCCGGGCTCAAAGCCTTCTGTCGGCTCGAGCATGATACACACACCGGTAAATGCCTGATCGAACTCCTCTATCGTAATGCGAACATTTCCCCGGCCTGGATCGTTCAGATAGGCGAACTCGCCCTTAAAACCGCATAATACAACAAAATGATTAAAGTTCCAGTGGATGATACAAGGAAACATGCCATCTGATTTTAACATCTCAGTCTCGTATTTATAGCCGCTCGCGTTCATTCCATAGCTGCGGGCAGCTTTTAATACATTACGGGCATTGGAGCCATCACGTGATACGCCGCAGTCGGCCCGCACACGTTCCAGCGGCAACCATTTCCCATAATAGGCCATGATCATGGCAAGGCAAGCAGCGCCGCATTCAAGCGCTTCCATCTGCATGATAACAGGTACTTTCGCCACGCCCCTGGTGACAGGCTTAGGCACTTCAGTCTTTTTCATACCCGCCACCTCAATTCAAAATAAATGAAATGGGCTTTGTGCTGTCAGTGGTAATGAAGATGCTGTAAAGCCCATCCGGAGCACCTGGGACACTCAGCGTAACGGGATAGTTCCATTGCCCGGCTGTCAAGCTTTCCGCGATATACTCATCCTCGAACATCTCACCAACCTCGCCGGCGGATATGGGCAGAGCGGCAACCTCTGCAACCTCGCCGGAGTAGTCGCCCATTTTTACAGGCATACCTGCTTTTAGCTTAACAGCGGTTTCTCCGTCTACATAACAGACAGCTTCACCCTCCCGCACGAATGCATTTACCTCCAGTGTGCTGGGCAGTGCGCCGAATACCGACCAGATTAAAACCGATATCAGTAATACCGCAATCGCACCGAGAATAATCCACACGCTGGGATTTGTAACTCTAATGTAATCGGTCAACTGCTCAGGTGAAGATATACGGTCCAGGCTTGTCTTTCTGAAAATACCTTCTTTCATGCATATACACCCTCTGCTATCCGACTTTAATCGTCATATATCTCACATTTTATCACATCATTCCATGGTTAAAGAATTACACCGGTGTGAGCTTTTTTAATTATTGTTTACCATAATAACAAATCAGTGTAGGGTTTTCTATTATAACTGGTTTTATACACCAGAACAGCTAATGTTCTTGGATAAGTACACGGCCGTTTCATTTGATAACACGGATCCGAAATCATCAATTGATACTGTAATACCCAAATCATTAAAAAGCATGAACACATCATTGATGTTGTCTTCTTTATTCATCATAATGCTCTCGGTTATTTCTGCATCAAGCACTCAGGGTTAATATTGCTTTGTGTGATAATGGTTTTTATGCGCTGTGATCTTATATAAGGCAGTATTAGTATTCCTGCAGAAAAGAAAGCAATTAAAGGCGATAAAACACCGCCCCACAAAGCAACTTTATAAATTGACGAAACCAAAAAAACTGCCAGAAGAATAGTTAATGTTGCGGTTATGCAGATAGCGCTCTTTGATTTTCGCATATGATACCTGCCTTTCTGAAAAGGTGATATGCATATTTGTACTATCTATCAGATATATAATTACCCAGATATATAACCTGACAACCTTTAATTGTTTCGACCCGGTTATGACCCTCTTCATTTTCTACGAGATATAATTCATTCCAGTAAAATCAGCCTTTTTTTCGTGTCGTTATCTAGATTAGCTTTATTTATCCAAATATGCTTATATTTTAGCATACTGTGGAAATATCGATAAGATGCCGGAAAAATGAACAAGGCACTCTGCGAACTTACAGTCCGAATTTTTCCTTAATATGCTTCAGTACAAATATTTCTCTTGGTGTCCAGCGTGGAAAGTGATTGGAGTCTATCAACTGTTAAGCCCGGTCTAACTTGGCGGTAAATTTTTCTTTACTTTGACATTTCCATTATATAAAATGGGTAAGAAAAAAGGAAGCTGTAACAAAAAAATACAGATCAGCTTCCTAAAAAATTTTTC
>JAGOJH010000176.1 GCA_017995215.1 Thermoclostridium sp. | reverse complement strand
AATAATATCTTTGTTATCTTCTTTTCTCCAAAGTCCTGTCCTATTGGTATTTCGTGTTTACCCTGTTTGTCTGGATTAATTGGATATATCTTCTCAGAGCGTTTACCGTCTTCAACGGAAATAACTCCAACACCTATTATATCGGCAATCTCTTTTTTTTGTTTTTTCTCAAGCGGCCTTTCACGTGATACATTATATCCTTTAAGTTCTATCCCTTTAATAACAGTAGTTTCATCAGGCCCAACTTCTAACCGGTACGGTATAACTTCTTCTTCTGATTTTTCTTTTGAATAAACTACATTGACTTCTAACACGGATTGTTTTTTTGTCTGGTATTCAACGGGGAGGATGTACTCACGCCACAATTTAGCATCAATAATAACTGATTTACCTTCTTTATCAACCGATAAAACGCCGTCTTCATCTTCAATTGGTTTTTCGCCCGTATAAGCAGTAAAATACTTGGTATCAAAAATAATTTTTTGAAATTCTTTTTCTGCACCTTTTTCGCCTTTTACCAATCCTATCTTTTTTAAATACTCTTCGTCACCTCTTAGTTTTAACTCGCCCTTCTTCCCTGATATCTTCGATTCAATGCTTAAAATACCTTTATCATCAACTGTTCTGATTGTTGTTGCTGATACAACACTTGAAGCAACTTCATTTATCTTATTACTCAACGATTTTAAATTACCACCACGGAACTTGATAGTATATGAATTACCATCAACTTCTATACTGAAAGTCCCAGCTGGCAACATTTCATCTTCTTTAATCTGGTCAGTTGATATTTTCTGGGTTGATGCTAAATTAACAACTTCCAGCGTATGGGTACCATTTTCAGCAAACCGTGAAGCCTGTGCCTGCAGCACCTCAGGATCAGAAATCTGTACACCCTTTTCCTTAAAAGGGGATCTAAATCCATACAAATCTTTTGTTGCAGTATTCAAGGTGGTAAGCTTGGTTTGCAATTGGCGTAAAGCTTCCTTGCGCAGGGAGTATCGGTCTTTTTCTTCCTGCCACTGCAGTATTGGCCTTGCTTCTACCTCAACCAGCTTTTGAATAATCTGGTCAGTATCCATCCCTGATGCTACGCCGCCTAAAGTGACTGGCATACATGTATCCCTTCATGTAAGATAATAGTAAAGATATATCCATACCCATACTATTTCAATACAGTATCGGCAAAAATCATCAATCACTAAAGTGACATATTATGGTAATACTACCTTGATGCATCGACAAACATGCCTATCATATCTTTAATCTGAGCAGCTAATCTGATCATCTCCTTAGGTGGAATCTCCCTGATTATTTCGTTGTTATCTACATCTACTACACGCATAACAACTCTATCGGTTTTTTCATCCACCGAAAAGGCTATACGGTTGTTTATAACTTTTGCTGTAGCATTGAGCATTTCAACAGCATCATCTAAATTTTCCCGTGAAAATTTAGATTCCTCGTATAGCCTTTTCTCTTCATTTTTAGCTTCCTGCTGCTTCACCTTAAAGGTGTTAACAGACATATTACCTGTAACTTTACTTATATCCATAGTTAATACCTCCTTGTAGGTACATGCTAACATCCATGTGAAAAATTGTTGCCCTCTCCTCTTTTATGGAGAGGGCAAATTCCGGCTGGCACTGCGAAAACCGGATAATACCCTCATCCCAATAAATGCAATACTAACTGCGGCTTAAAATTAGCCTGAGCCAGCATCGCAACACCACTCTGGACAAGGATCTGGTCCTTTGTAAACTCAACCATCTCAGCAGCCATATCCGCATCCCTGATACGGGCATCTGCAGCTAACATATTTTCGTAAGACATTGCCAGAGCATAGATGGTATTTTCCATCCTGTTGTAATAGCCACCAAGGTCTGCCCTTTGTCGATTCAGCCTATCCAATGCTGCATCGATATACCCTATCATGGCGTTTGCCTGACCAACAGTGGAAATTGAACGTTTCCTGTTACCATCATAAAGGTTTAAAGCTTTGGCACTCATAGTAGTAATATAAGCTCTAATCCTTTGTCCCTGGTTTGGTCCTACATGGAAAAATATACTTCCTGTTCGCGAATTTCGTGCATAAATGCCTGTTAGCATCTTCATCCGGTTGAATTCTGCTGACGTTGAAATCCTGTCGATTTCGTCTATCAGTTGTGAAACCTCAACCTGAATCTGTGCACGGTCGGCATTTGAATAAATACCATGTGCGGCCTGTACAGAAAGCATCCTGATCCTTTGCAGAATATCGTTAATCTGCTGGAGCGACCCTTCAGCAACCTGAATAAACGAAAGCCCATTTTCGGCATTTCGTCCAGCCTGGAACAAACCATTTATCTGTGTCCTCATCTTTTCAGACACAGCAAGCCCCGAAGCATCGTCCCCAGCCCTGTTAATCTGCTGACCGGATGCCAACCGCTCAATGGATTTATCCATTCGCGATGATACGATCTTAAGCTGCCTGTTAGCGAATATAGCGCTTAAGTTGTGATTGATTCTCATAAACTCTCCCTCCCTTGAACTTTGACAGGATATCCCACTGTTTATGTTGAGATATCTCAGGTTTTTTAAACATGTTCATCATGAACATGCATGGTCTTTTTTTAGACCAGGGGTGCACTCCCCATGTTGCCCGGACTGCCCATCATCCAGACATCATCGGCCGCCAAATCTCTGGCAGCCGGTGACGCCCTCCCCTCATCACCGGCCGCCAGAACAAGCAGCCGAATTGAAAGGACAGCCCCGGGAAAACAGTCCAGGGAGAGTGAGAATCATCACAAAAGTTTTCAAAGAACCATAAAGTGTCTGTTAAACTACACAAGTAATCGTAACACCGATTGGGGTTGTAAATTAGCCTGTGCCAGCATTGCAGTGCCTGACTGCACAAGAACCGTATTCTTGGTAAATTCTACCATTTCCTCAGCAATATCAGTATCTCGTATACGGGATTCTGATGCCTGCACATTTTCATAGGCTGTCATAAGCCCTTTAGCAGTATGCTCAAGCCTGTTGTAATAAGCACCTAAATCAGCACGCTGTTTTGAGAGCTTTTGTAAAGCTACATCCATGATACCGATGGAAGCATTTGCTCCACCTGGTGATGTTAAGGTAATAGCAACTTTACCGGTTCCATCTTTCATCCTGAAAGCCTGAGCAGTCATTGTTCCAATGAATACCCTTACGCGTTGATTAGCATTAGGACCCATGTGGAACCACATGCTTGACTTTGGATTAACCTTGGAG
>JAGOJH010000175.1 GCA_017995215.1 Thermoclostridium sp. | reverse complement strand
TATTGTCAATTCATTCAATGGTTTGCTGGTTGAATACGGAAATGTTCAGGAGCTATCTCGTGCGATGATGCATATTTATGAACACTACAGCGCCTATGATCCCGAATTGATTCGAGAAGACGCCATTCAGCGTTTTTCGCAGGAGAGCGTATCTCAAAGGATTACGGAAGTTTATCAGAAGGTTTGCGGAAAAGATAGCCGTCTGAACTGATGTGAGACGGGCGGAGAAATAGGAATCATGAATAAAAAGCGCGTACTCATTGTTTCATACTTTTTTCCTCCTCGCCCATCGATGGCTTCCTTGAGAATAAGAGGGCTGGCAAAATATCTTCCAGAGTATGGCTGGTCACCGGTCATCCTCACAGCTAAACTGCCCGCGCCCCCGGATGCGCGTTATCAGGTTGTACAGACAGATTATCCCGGCAGCGCGACAAGCTGTTTTAAAAGAAAATTTCATTTGTCGCCGAATCAAGGATTGCAGGCGCAGATGGGAGTTTCTCGCGCCGACTTGGAATTAAAAGGGGATGGCACTTTGCTGACAAGACTTTTTAACACTGCAAAAGAATTCATCGCCTATCCCGATGAAGAAAAAGAATGGTATTCCTTTGCCGTCCGGAAAGGAATCGATATCTTGCATAATCAATCATTTGAAGCAATTATCAGCAGTTCAGGGCCCAATACCTGCCACCTGATCGCAGCAAAACTCAAAGCTGTTTCATGCCTTCCCTGGCTTGCCGACTTTCGCGATCTCTGGACGCAGAATCCGTATTTTACACACAGTTCCCTGCGCCTCTTTTTTGAAAAAAAACTGGAGCTAAAAACGCTCCGCGGGGCGGACTCCTTGGTAACGGTTTCCGGTCCTTTGGCGGATCAGATGAAATCCTTACACCACAAGAATCATGTCTCGGTCATAACAAATGGATTCGACGCTGATGATGTTGCCGTAGCGCCTCTCACGAGGGAATTCACCATTACCTATACCGGCCAGCTTTATCAGGGAAAGCGCGACCCCGATCTTCTTTTTCATGCGATCAAGGAACTGATTGTAGAAGGAAGGATCGATGCTGCGCGGATCAGAGTGCGTTTTTGGGGATCCATACCTTTTTGGCTGGAGCAAGAGGTATCCCGGCATGGTTTGACCGACGTAGTCAGCCTGCAATCCGAATTGTCACGGGAGGAAGCTCTGAACAAACAAAGGGAATCCCATGTTCTTCTGCTTCTCAATTGGGACAATGATGTTGAAAAGGGCGTTTATACAGGCAAGGTGTTCGAATACCTTGCGGCGCAAAGACCCATTCTTGCTTTAGGAGGTCCGGGAGGGGTTGTTGCTGACCTTCTGAAGGAAACAGGAGCCGGCATCCACGTCAGAGCGCTTGCAGATTTAAAAATGTTGCTGATCATGTGGTATCAAGCGTTTGAATGCCAGGGTAGCGCGGCCTACCATGCCGATTGGGTAGCGGTCCAGAAATACAGCCATCGTGAAATGGCAAGAAAATTTGCACAGTTATTGGACGAGCTGATGACCGACAGAGGAAAATCTACCGGAAGGCTCTGATTCAGGCAAAAAAAATTTTCTATAAGGCTGTTTCATAAGCAAATGATGAATATAACCATTTCTTCAGTACAACGTCTGCTTTTGTTCCTGGCTGTTGGACTGGCTTTTACCTACACGCTGGGCTTTGCTCCTTCGATTGGAGGGATTATTTTGCTTCCTTTCCGTCTGGTTATAATGGGATGCCTCGGTTTGATGGCCCTTGAAATTTTGACACATGAAGGTTTTCTGGATTTTTCCCATATTCGGGTGAAGCCCTACCTGCTGTTTATCTTTTTGTGGGCGGTTTATAGCGTGTTATCTATCATTTGGGCGGCTGACCAGGAAGCTGCTTTGAAATATAATTACGTGATTCTGCATGGATTTCTTTTCCTCTTTTTTCTGGTCTATTACATGAGTGATTTGAATTCTCTAAAACGGCTTTATTGGCTGTTGCTGATCATATTCATGGTGCTTTTATTCGTGGCCTATTGGGAAATCATCACCCGCAATCATTTGACTCTTTCTCAATATCATATCAGATACACGCAGTGGAAAATACCCATACCGACAACGGTGTTTTACAACGAAAATGATTATGCAACTTTCCTGTCATTGACACTTCCCATGGTTGTCGTGGGGATCAGGTATGCGTCCGGCTTCTTTATCCGCTTTTTGGGGTCGCTCGTTTTAATTGCGGGCATTATTGTTTTGATTACCACCGCTTCCCGCGCCTGTTATGTTGCCTTTGCTTTGAGTATGGCCTTCTGGAATGTATTTCTGATCAAACATAATAAGAAAACCATTGCTTTCACTCTATTGATCCTGCTTGTAGCCGGGTACATTTTGTCAGGGCCACTTATTGAAAATTTTCTTAAACAAATCATGAGTTTAGCGGCGCTTGTTTCCAGGAAGACACAGGATATTGGCGGATTGCATATCCGTTTGAATTTGTATTTAAACGCTTTATACATCTCCGGCCTGTCCTTTCCTCTTGGCGTAGGCGCCGGTAATGCTGAATATTATATCTACAATTATAAAATTTATCCCGTTTTCTCTCTCATCAATTTGCATAACTGGTGGCTGGAAATCCTGGTCAATTATGGAATTCCGGTCTTTACTGGATATGTTTTTCTTTATTTTAATGTGATCTACAACCTTTGGGCGATTCACAAACGACTGCGGGAGCGATACGAAAAAATGATTTGCGAATCGCTTTTGATGGGATGGGTCGGTTTTTCCATGGCAAGCATTACCTCCAGTTCGCTTGCGGGTTTTGCGCCACAATGGCTGTATCTGGGATTTATATTGGCGTTTATCAATTACTATGCTGGTCACCCGAGTCGTTCATTGCAAACGTCAAGTTGAGAATCTGGAGAATTTACTGGTACTGAAGAATATGCCGATGGCTGCTGATTTGGACATCATTATTGTGAACTGGAATTCCGGAATTCAGCTTCGCGATTGTCTGCTATCCATCCGGGAACATGGCGCAGATCAGGTGAGGCAGGTTGTTGTGGTTGACAATGCTTCTGTGGATCATTCATTGAATGAAATCGAGTGCGTGGCGCATCCCGTTCCCACTAGGGTAATTCATAACACAGAGAATAAGGGATTTGCCAGGGCCTGCAATCAGGGAGCAGAACTCTCCCAAAGCAAATATCTGCTTTTTCTCAATCCCGACGCCCGATTGCTGAATAGCTCACTTTCCGCGCCGCTGGC
>JAGOJH010000088.1 GCA_017995215.1 Thermoclostridium sp. | reverse complement strand
ATTAAACCGATTTTCCGAGCCGGCTCCTAAGGTACCCTTTTGAAAGTTTACGCATGGCAATTTGTGTTTCACCGATGAGTAATTTACAAATCGCCATGCGCATAAATCAATGAACTTTTTTAATTAGGTTGGTTGATACCCCTATGAACCCCTGGTTTAACACACGAGAACCTGGAAAACACAGTAAATTACCATGGGATAATGGTAAATAACAGTTGAGCCAGCAGACCACCAATAATCGGACCGACTACAGGGACCCAGGAATAGCCCCAGTTCGAGCTGCCCTTCGCTTTGATCGGAAGGAGTGCATGAGCGATACGGGGACCCAGATCACGTGCCGGATTAATGGCGTAACCGGTTAAACCACCCAGGGACATACCAACGGATACGATGATGCCGAATACAAGAAACTTCTCAACACCGGGTGCACAATTCACAACGTTACCCACACCCAGGATGGCAAATACCAATACGAAAGTACCGATAATTTCACTCAACAGGTTCAGCCCTGTATTGGGAATACTCGGGCTTGTTGAAAATACGCCAAGCTTTGTTTTCGTGTCTTCCGTTGCACTAAACTGCTCTCTGAAAAGAAGATATACAAGGCATGCGCCCAAAAAGGCACCGCCCATCTGCCCAAGAATATAAATCGGCACCTGTGACCAGGCAACAGCACCACCTGCTGCCAAAGCCAATGTCAGTGCAGGGTTAAAATGCGCTCCTGATGAAGCACCAAAGATAAACGCCGGCAGCAGAACAGCCAGGCCCCATGCAAATGTAATTTGCACCGAGCCGCCGCCCTTCATGCCTGACTTATTTAAAGTTACGTTTGCTACAACTCCGTCGCCAAGTAAAATGAGCAATGCAGTTCCTATCAACTCTGATAAAAATATTAACATACTAACCTCCATCCTGCCGCGACCCCCGGCGGCACAAACAGTAACCGGTTTTTGCTTTAAAAACCTTTATGTTAGTCTTCTTTTGCCCATCCAAAGGAACATTTCACTGCTTTTCTCCAGCCTTTTATTCTTTGGTCTCTATCTTCCTTATCCATAGCGGGTTCAAACGTTTTGGATATGGACCAATTTTTTACAACATCTTCCTTTGTTCCCCAATAGCCTACTGCCAGACCAGCAAGATATGCCGCACCCATGGCTGTCGTTTCCACACATTGCGGCCTCAGTACCGGTGCATCAATGATGTCTGACTGGAACTGCATCAGGAAATTATTCGCGCACGCTCCACCATCCACCTTCAAGCTGCTCAGTGTAATCCCGGAATCTTCCTCCATTGCCTTCAGCACGTCATAGGTTTGATATGCCAGTGACTCCAGGGTTGCCCGAATTACATGGTATTTACTGCATCCTCTGGTTAACCCTACAATAGTTCCTCTGGCATATTGGTCCCAATGCGGTGCACCAAGGCCTACAAACGCTGGAACCACATAACATCCATTTGTATCAGGAACTTTATTCGCCATGTATTCTGAATCCGGTGATGAATCAATCAGCTTTATTTCATCGCGAAGCCACTGTATTGCTGCACCGGCAACAAAAATGGAACCTTCCAGAGCGTAATTCACTTTTCCGTCCAGTCCCCAGGCTATGGTTGTAACCAACCCGTTTTTGGAGAAAACAGGGGTTTCGCCGGTATTCATCAGCATAAAGCAACCGGTACCATATGTATTTTTAGCTTCACCCGGGCTATAGCAGGTCTGGCCAAACAATGCAGCCTGCTGATCACCGGCAGCACCACCAATGGGTATTGCTCCGCCAAACCAGGAAGGATCCGTTTCGCCATAAACACAGCTGGAGGGCATGGCTTCAGGCAGCATTGATTTAGGAATACTCAGCTCTGCGAGAATATCTTCATCCCAATCCAAATCAAGTATATTAAACAGCATCGTTCTGGACGCATTGGAGTAATCTGTTACGTGAACCTTTCCCTTTGTCAGCTTCCAGATTAACCATGTTTCCACTGTTCCAAAGAGTAATTTTCCGGCTTCAGCCTTTTCCCTTGCACCTTCTACATTGTCAAGAATCCATTTCAATTTTGTCCCTGAGAAGTATGCATCAATGACCAGGCCTGTTTTTTGTCGGATGGTATCGACCAATCCCTTTTCCTTTAATGAATCGCAATACCCGGAAGTTCTTCTGCATTGCCATACTATTGCATGATATACCGGTTCACCTGTCTCTTTGTCCCATACAACGGTCGTTTCGCGTTGGTTCGTAATACCGATTGCAGCGATATCACCTGCTGATGCGCCGATTCTCTGCATTGCTTCAACAGCAACCCCAAGTTGGGATGACCATATTTCATTTGCATCGTGCTCTACCCAGCCTGGCTTGGGAAAATACTGCGTAAATTCCTTTTGCGCTACACTGCACATATCACCTTTCTCATTGAAAAGGATACAGCGGTTGCTTGTTGTGCCAGAATCCAGTGCCATAACGTATTTGGCCATAGATAACCCTCCCCGCCAATTTTCCTGAACCAATAAATCCACCCAGACCTTTAGCTATTGTAACATATGTCTGGCCAAAGTGTTTTAGTACGAGTTCTGCTGATATATTATGATGCGACAAAATGGCAGTGACAAAAGGAAGGAGTCTGTCACTCGCGTGATAAGGGGATGTTTTTTTGCCCTGGATATATAACAGAAATAGTAAACTTGTCCAGCTTAGCTGGGGCATACTTCCAAACCCTGCTATTTTTTCATCACCGCACACAAGGTCGGTGAATTTTCTTCATATGGCTTACCTTCGACATCAGAATAAAAATCAACAGGGATAAAATGATGCTGTTGGAGTTCCTCTGTCAAAGATTGTTTCGTAAAGCATGTATTCCAGATATTATAGCTTCGGATGTTCGCAGCCTCAACGATAACATATCGCGCAACATCAATGCGCTCACCATAATAATACTTCGCATTCAGACAGATATGCGGGTTCGGACTCCAAAAACCACCATGGGAACAGACTTCCCAGGATGTATTCTCCGTGCGGCCAGTGTTCAACTGTGGTGTAAACACATCAAGCAAAAACATCCCGCCTGGCTTCAAAGCCTGATATACGCGGCCAAGTAGATTATTGCGATCTTCGGGTATCAGGGCACCGTAGTCACACCAAATCAACGTGACCATGTCATAAATACTATCAAACTCCATATTAAGATAATCCTGCATTACATACTGAGTTTTTGTGTCGTGTTCCTTTGCATAGGCAATAGAACGCTCCGAGAAATCCAAGCCTGTAACGCACAGTCCGTGGTCAGAGAAACGACTGGCATATAATCCGGGGCCGCAGCCAATATCAAGCAGCTTCGCACCACGAGGAAGCAAGGAATATATCCACTCCACCGAGCGTTCTATCGTCTCAGGTTTACGACTTGCGGCATCCGTATTGGGATTCAGGTGCTCCTCGAGCATGCCCCTGGAGATATGCGGATCATTCCAGAATTTTTCTTGAGTCTTTTCATAAAGCTTTGGCTTTAACAATAATTCATTCAATGTGGTATACATCATTCATCCTCCAATCGATCATTTCAAACATAAAAATACCGCAGCAAGCAGCCATCGATAACTGCAGACTACGGTTCTACAGGGAATGCAAGTGTTGATAATACAATAGTCCCATCCATTAATACGATCAAAGCTTGCGGATGAGCCGAAAACCGTATTGTTTAGAATAAACACGGACACACCTGTTCATGCATAGAAATTTACAGTATTCACGAAAGGTTACATGAAACGGCACAACAATAAAAGGTGTTTAATTATTGCTATGCCCAATATTCTGTTTCAAACAAAAGCCACCTCAAAAACTATAAACATAACACAACAACTCCTTTCGTTCTCTGCCAGGCATAATTGTATTACAGCAGAATTGAATTTAATTTAGCATATCATTTGTTTTTTGAAGAATCAATCCTTCGTCCAAAAACGATTATGTAAAGATTGTCTATAATCATACTTTATGCTTCCGGGCGTACTTCGTCGGGAAGCCTCCGATAACACAAAAACGACATACTTTTGTCCTATAGTACACGGTAGCCTGATAACTGTCATCATGGTCAAATATCACATCACCTGTATTTTAGCATATTAGAAGTATTGTCAGCACATATAACCTTCTCCCTTTATTTTTCTTACCCCACGATAGACTTTTTTAATTTTGCTCTTGATTTCACCGATACTGTCTTTGCTTTTTTTGCCTTCGAGGCTTCCCTGAATTTCCAACACCAGACCATCCAAACCATGGGCGGCCAAACCGCTGCGGATAGTGTCCCGCGTGTCAGCCTTCAGGCTGATATGAAAGCAAGCTTTCATCATTGCGTTGAACAGAGAATAAATTTCATTGTAATCATTTGATTTATTGATTTTCCTGTAAAGCTGATCAACTTCCGTATTTCTTCTTTTTTGCCATAATAAAAAGAGGAAAGCAGCTAACCCCAGTGCCAATATTCCGCCAAAGACCCAAAGCACAATCGCCAGAGTTTCTTTTTTCAATTGGATTGTCACATACTCATCATTCCCTGAGTCGTAATGAACCTGCTCTATCCTTACGGCTTCAAAAGAACTGCTTCCTGCCTGTCCCGAGGGCTTTACAGCGGGGGCTTCACCATGAACCATAATCGTCTGGCCAGGTATTTCAGCCTTCTCATAGGCACCAGTTTTAGGATTATAGTAAGATAGATAAACAGGGTCGATCCTGATTTCTCCGTTTGCTTCAGGCACCAGAATGATTTCAAACTCTTTTACGGCGTAGTATTGACTGTTTTCTACACCTTCTTTGGTGCTTTTCTGCGTTTCATAAACGGAAAAGCCGGGAACACCATCTTTAAAAATCGTATTCAGAGAATCCAGATTACAGCTGCCGGATGCGTTAACACGCAAGGTGATGGAATCACCGTAATTCAGCTCCTGTCTGCTATAGCTGGCATCCAGGTTCAGCTTTCCGATGACCCCGGAAAAGTCAGCAGGCTGATTGGGAAGAGGATCAACCGTTAGCTCCAGCGGATCGGTTTGCAGATAAACAGGTTTTGAGCTGCTGAAAAAATCTCCGGTACTGACATTCACTTGAAAATTGTATGCCGGCAATGTAAACGTTCCAGGCTTCAGCGCAGATAGAACAAGCTGCCGGGCTTCATATTTCACATACTTTTTATCACCGATGTAAACATAACCGGCTTGCAGCTGATCCTCCGGGGTATCATTGGCGATAAAGCCATCCAGGGTTATACTGTCCAAAAAACCGAAGTTTTCAATGTTGTAGCGGGAATACAATTCATAAGTCAGAACCGCTTTTTGACCCGGCACCAGTTCAGTTTCAGTGATCACAGTTTTTACAAACAGGTCTTCAGCCTCTTCATCTTCCCCGGAAGTACTGGCAGACTCGGACACATTTACCGTCAATTCGTTTGTCAGGTACGTCTGACCATTGTGCTCGACCGTAGCCTGAAGGGTAAACTGCCCAGTTTGCTTTGGCATGATGATATAGAAAAGCTCTTTCTTGTTTGTCATATCGCCATTGATAATCTGTGTTGATGTTGACTGGCTGGAGGACAGAACATCAAAGCTGTCCAAACCCTTTATTTCGGTTACCTTTGCATTCTGTGCATTAACAAAACTGAGCACAAGGTTTGCACTGATGCCCATTTGAAGGTTCAGACTGTCGATGGTCAGGGTAAATTCCGCACCCTTCGCGGGAGCTGCGCCTGCATTTAAATTCAGCATGAAAGGCAGTATGAACAGGATAGTGATCAATATCATCCTTCGCTTTTTACCAGTCATGTTCGTCCTCCTTGCCTGAATCCCTGATCTGCTGATTGTTCTTCAGGGCTTCTTCCTCCTGCATTTCAAGCATTTGTAATATTCGTTCCAGTTCGCTGCTGTTTAAAACTGCTCCCTCTACGGTTGCATCGTTGTTTTCTTCATTAATGGATGCAGGGGTAGATTCAGCCTGCTGCCCGTCGGTTTCTTCCTGCTGCTGTTCGTCTTGACCGGATTCACCTGATTGTTGTTCCTCCGGGTTCTGCTCGTTGTCCTGCCTGGACGTTCCTGATTGTTGTTCCTCCGGGTTCTGCTCGTTGTCCTGCGCGGATTCTCCTGATTGCTGATCTTCCGGGTTCTGCTGCTGCATGTCCTCACCTTGGTTTGGGTTACTTTGATTTTCCTCACTGTTTTGCTGATTATCTGAGGAATTCCCTTCATTACCTTGCTGATTCTGCTGATTCTGCTGGTTGTCTTCCTGGTTATTTTGACCCTGCTGATCTTGTTCCTGGCCTTCCTGCTTTTCCTGATTATTCTGCTGCTGTTGATTCTGCATATTATCTTTCAATGCCTTAAGCTTTTCAAAAGCAAATTCGTAGTTGAATTTCAGCTCGACATTCTGTGGAAAGGCTAGTATACCCTGCTTGTAGGTCTCCAGAGCAGCCGTGTAAAGCTGTATCTTCTGGTTCTCTTCCTCTGTGCTGTCACCGAGCCTTAAGGAAGAGTTACCTGCGTTGAGGTATAGATCTGCGGTTGCGGATGCCTTGTCATAAAACCCGATGGCCTTGTCATAAGCTTTCAAACGGTATGAAGCCTGGGCAGCGTTAAAGTTCAGGGTCGGGTTTTCGGGCTCTTTTTGAAGGCCTGCAGCATATGCTTCAAGCGCTTTATCAAACTCCTCGGTGCCATACAGGCGGTTACCGGTCACCATAGCCCGACCGACGGTATGGTTAAAGTCAAGAACTCCGAACAAGAAAAGGATACCAAATACAAGCGTGATCATACCGGAAGATATAAATAATTTTTTCATTCCTGAAGCCTCCTTTCAGGAAGGAGATAAGCCGCTAAAAAAAGGATTAGTCCGGTCCCCAAAAAATACTGATAGAGCTGCTTGAACCTGCGTATTTTATCCGTTTTATAGGCATTTCTTTTTAAGGCTGCAATTTCCTGCACCAGCGAAGCAATTTCTTCACCGGTCAGGGTGGACTGATAATATTTCCCTTTACCCAATACCGCAAGCTTCTGCAGGGCATCCGAATCCAGCTTCGATAGAACATGCTCGCCCCCCGAGTCCTTTTTATATTCCACCTTAACCGTGCCGGATTGATCATAAACGGGAATCAGTCCGCCTTTTTCCGTTCCAATCCCTATGGTATACACCCTCAGGCTGTCATCCGAAATTCCCTTCAGTGCTTCAATACTATTGGTTTCATACTCTTCTCCGTCGCTGAAGATCAGGATGACCCTGTCGCTTCCGGTCGCCCTGTCAAAGGATGCGTTTGCTAGAGAGATGGCCGCACCGACATTGGTTCCGCCACCACCGATCAGTTCTGTATCAATGACCTCCAAAAACATTTTGGCCAGGTCATAATCATCCGTCAGCGGCATTTGAATATAGGCCGATGAGGAGTAGGGGATGAACCCTATCCGATCGCCATCGAGGCTGTCCAGAATGCTTTCGATGATTTTTTGCGCCCGGCTGAGCCGATTGGGCTTGATATCCTCAGTCAGCATGCTTTTGGAGGTGTCGATCAGCACATAAATATCCAGTCCTGTTTTTTCCACTTCGGTGAAGCCTTCAAAGGCTTGTGGGCCAAGCAGTGAGAAGAATATCAGACCCAGACCAAGAACCATGCAGAGTATCCGAAGCCAGACAAAACGCTCCCGGGTGTTTATCCGCAGCAGCTCCAGAAGTTTAACCTTTTTGCGTCTTCCCAGAAAAAACAGTATTAGAGCAGCCAACGGTAATATCATATATATTAAATTTGTTGGGTTCTTCAATTCCAGTGCATTCAAAAATTACATCCCTCTTTCTTCCGCTGTGAGCAAGGCCTGCTTGCCGCTTCCCGCCCCAGAGTTTACGATCCCCTCTGAAAATTCCCGGCTGCCTGCTACGGTATCTGCACGAAATAAAAACGATCAAAAAAGATGCCCAACAGCAGCAGGAACAGGGCAACCTTTATCAGATCAAACGCCAATTCGGTGTATTGCCTGAAATTATCCCGATCAAATTCGGACTTTTCCAGCTGATTGATATTATCAAAGATCTGGTTCAGGCTCTCTGCGTCTTTTGCGCGGTAGTATTGCCCGCCGGTGGTATTTGAGATTTCCTGCAGCAGTTCCTCGTTTAAACCGCCTTCAGCCTGCTGGTAGCGGATCTGACCGAAATAATTCACCGGGATAATGGTTTGATCCGTTCCAACACCAATGGTGTATATTTTCACACCCATATCCTTTGCCAGTTCACTGGCCGTTGTGGGATTGATGGCCCCCGCATTGTTGTCTCCATCGGTCACCAGCACCATGATCCTTGAAGCTGCATCACTTTTCTTTAGCCGGTTCAGGCCTACTGAAATGGCCATGCCAATGGCAGTTCCATCCTGATTGACCGATTCTGTGCTGACTTCACCAAGGGATTGTCGGATCAGCTCGTGATCCAGCGTCAGCGGAATCCTGGTGTAAGCCGTACCCGCAAAGATAATGAATGAAATCCTGTCCTGAGGTCGGTCTTCGATAAAGCTGTTAATCGTGTCCACCGCTACAGCCAAACGGTTGGGTTTAAAATCAACCGACTCCATGGAGCCGGAGACATCAAGAACCATGGCGATGTCAATGCCCTGTTCGCTAATCGGAGCATCTTCATCCAGCCGTTGTGGCCGGGCCATTGCTGTGGCCAGCGAAATCAGGCCCAGGCATATCATAACCTTCCCGATAAGGTGCCAAATGGACTTTTTCATGCCCGAAGCCTGCAGCATTTTTACGCTTGAAAAATTCAGCGCAGCATTCTTTCTCCGCATGAAAACGATGAAAGGGATTATTGGTATGAACAAAAGAAAATACCAGGAGGCAAATCGGATCATGTCTACTCCTCTTTTAGTTCTCTTTCATGAACAAGCCCCAAAAGCGACACCTCATAGCACTATTTGAGGCTGATTTAATGCTTCAATTGATTCAACGAGCGCCTTCAGCGTCTTACACAATTCCTGTTTCTTTTCTATAGAGCCTTCATTGCCAGAAAACTTCAGGAAGTCACACTCCTCCAGCCACGAACGGATTTCCGGCAGTTTTTCCTGCAACCCGGTAATTGGCACCAGCTCCCGGAGGATCTCAGCTGAGGTCTTCCCCAGAATGCGAAATGAATAAGTGGATTCCAGATAAATCTTCAGGCAAAAAGTGAATTGTACGAGAGCATCTTTATCTTCAAATGGAACACGGTCAACTGCCTGCATAAATTTTTGCAGTGCAGTGAGGCGGGCAAGCTTCCTTTTTTGAACAGCCTTTCCCAGAAAAATTCCCCCCGAAGCCAGAAAGAGGATAGCGGAAACCCCGGCAACGATTCTCCATTCCGGTGAAAACCCGGGGTTCCTGACATTGGTGCTTCCCTCGAAGACATCGGTTCTATCGTATGAATCCAGAGTGGATTGAACATGGATGACAATTTCTTTATCTCCCAGCTGAACAGTCTTTTCACCGGTTTCAAAGGTGCGCAGCGTTAACAGATATCCATCGGTCTTGCTTTCCAGTGCAACGATCTCAAACTCACTGAACCTTTCACGCATTTCCTCTTCTGAAAAAGCATGGGTTATAACCTTCAGCTCGATCAAATCCCCGACGTAGATATTGCGCTCTTCCGCCAGCCCATGGCCAAATGGAATGAGCAAAAACAATATGAAAAAAAACAACGTCAGCTTGCGCTTCATCTGTGACTCCTTCTTTTGAAAAATTGTTTCAAGGGCTTTACATAGTCTTCATCGGTATAAATATTGATTAAATTGGTTTTATACAGACCAAGCTGATTATCAGGGCGATATTCCTGATGCATATTGTTTAGCACAGCCATCTCACCGGATTCCAGATCCTTAAAGGTGAATATGGCCCCGGCCGGGATTCTTTCCTCGGCTCTGTCCACAACCCTCACCAAAACGAGATCATGGTGGTTCGAAGTAATTTTGATGTCTTTCTCGTAGCCTTCATCCAAAAAATCCGAGACTAAAAAAACCACACACTTTTTCTTTTCAATCCGGTTGAAAAACTGCAATGCCCCCGCGACATTCGTTCCTTTTGAAAGGGGCTGATAATCCAAAATATTCTGAATGATGGACAACACATGCTTTCGGCCATTGTTGGAGGGAATCAGCTTTTCAACCCTGTCGGTAAAAAAGATCACGCCCACCCGGTCGTTGTTTTTACATGCGGAAAAAGCAAGAGTGGCAGCAATTTCTGAGATTAAATCCCTTTTGCGGCCAAAGCTGTTGGAACGGGACATATCGATCAGCAAAAACAGGTTCATCTCCCGTTCTTCACAGAACTGTTTCACATAAGCCTTGCTGTGCCGGGCGGTTACATTCCAGTCGATGCTGCGCACATCATCCCCGGGAATGTACTGGCGAATATCCTCGAACTCAATCCCCCTGCCCCTGAACCCGGAGCGGTACTCGCCCGAGAAAACCTCATCCACCAGTTTGCTTGACTTTATTTCAATTTTTCGGATCTTCCTGATCAAATCTGCCGATAGCATGTGTTCTCCTCCCACCCACTTACGGCAGGTTTACCTGCTCCAGGATTTCAGTGATAATCGTCTCGGTGGTAATATTCTCGGCTTCAGCCTCATAGGTTAACAGAATCCTGTGACGCAGCACATCATAAACAACTGCCTTGATGTCGTCAGGAATAACATAGCTTCTGCCCTCTATAAAGGCTCTCGCTTTGGCGGCTTTTATCAAATTCAGGGAAGCGCGGGGTGAAGCGCCACAGGCGATATAGTTGGAGGCCTTTCTGGTATTAAAGATAATATCCAGCACATAATCCTTTATTTTTTCATCAATATAAAGGCTGTCGGCCTGCTGTTGCAGTTCGTAGAGATTATCGCGGGTGAAAACCCTGTGAATTTCGGGTGCTTCGGCTTGCTCCACAGAAAAACGCTCGATAATTCTCTTTTCTTCCTCGCGGTTGGGATGTTGAATTTTCAGCTTCATCATAAACCTGTCCTGCTGTGCTTCCGGCAGCGGGTACGTGCCTTGCTGTTCAATGGGGTTCTGGGTGGCGATTACAATAAACGGCTTATCGAGGGGATAAGTGTTTTCACCGATGGTTACCTGCCTTTCCTGCATGGCTTCAAGCAGCGCCGACTGCACTTTAGCCGGTGCGCGATTGATTTCATCAGCCAGTATGATATTGGAGAAAATGGGCCCTTTTTTGATGATGAAATCACCGGTTTTCTGGTTATAGATTTCAGTTCCCAGAATATCTGCAGGCAGCAGATCCGGCGTGAATTGTATTCGTTTGAATTCAACACCGGTAACCCTGGCAATGGTGCTTGCAGCAAGGGATTTTGCGAGGCCAGGAACGCCTTCCAGCAGAATATGACCCCCTGTTATCAGCGCTATCAGAATACGATCAATCATATATTCCTGACCAATAATCACCTTGTTTATTTCTTCCCGAGCCTGGTGGATGAGCATTTTCCCATCCAAATTACCTGTTTGCTCCATTTCCTAACCCTCCAATAAAAGATGCTCCTTTTCTTCACAGCCTCCTGGTATATGCAAATAAAAGGCAGGATATCCGAGAAGCCTTTAAATCATGCAAAAAAGTGATATTGCTAATATTGTAAGTATAAAGTTTTACGCATCTGTGAATAATGTGTAAATTCTTCTTTTTTTCTTTGAGATTTGACCAATAGAATGATCCATATCCCACAGGATAGCAGGATTCGTTGAAGAGTTAAGCCATTTGCTTTACCACATTGTTGATCCATTTGCCCGATAAAAAACGCTTGATACCCAGCAAAACCTTGTACACCTCTTCAAGATTGACCATGAGATAAACAATAAAGAGCGGCAGCTGCAGTACCAGGCCTCCGACAAACACCAAGGGAACAGCAATAAACCACACGCCCGTGGTATCAATAATCAGGCTGAACATCGCATCTCCGCCGCTTCGAAGAATGCCCACAATGTTGATCATGTTGAAAATCTTAATTGGCATCATCAGGCCGAAAATGGTCAAAATGCTGACCGCGTTGCGGTATACTTCTTCAGAGACATTATAAATAGACAGCAGCAGGCCGGATGACAGGGATACACTAACCCCAAGTATCACACCAATCAGCGGGCCGAGCAGAGCCAGCCGTTTTGCGTACAAAAAAGCGGTCTGTTCATCTCCCTCGCCAATCTTGTTACCAACCATTACCGCACATGCGTTGGCCATACCATTAAACAGGACGAAAGCAATTTTCTCAACTGCAGACGAAATATTCACTGCCGCAAGAATATCAGTTCCCATCCGGCCATAGGCTACCGTATACATCGTTACACCCAGTGACCATAAAACCTCATTTAGAATTACTTTAACGGTCAGACGAAAGAACCGTGTGATAAAGTCCCGGTTAAACCCGGTCAATTCGCGTAATGAAGCTGCAGGAGGCAGCTTCATTGCATATACTGCACCGAGAATCATAATCAGCTCGCACAACCTGGCTATGACAGTGGCAATGGCTGCTCCTTTTGCCCCCATTGCAGGAAACCCAAGCTTTCCGAAGATCAAAATGTAATTCAGCAGGGTATTGACGGACAACGCGATAGCGCTGGCGAAAACCGGTAATTTAGCTTGTCCGGTGCTGCGCAGGGTTGATGCAAAGCAAAAGCTGATGGCAGTTGGAATATAACAAAAGCAAACCGTCGTAAGGTATTCGCTTCCAATGCGGATCACCTCCGGATCCTTGGAAAAGATGGACAGGATTTGCGCTGGAAAAAGCAAAATTGTGATCATCGCCAGAAATGAAACTGAAAAGCCGCAGATAAGTGAAAGTCCCAGCACCTTGCGGATACTCAATACGTCCCTTTTCCCCCAGAACTGGGCAATGAACACTGAAGAACCACTGCTGACACCAAAAAGGAAAAGAGATATTAAAAAGAAGATCTGGTTTCCCAGCGCCACGGCGGCGATATTCGCTTCTCCAAGCTGGCCCACCATTACAGTGTCCACTAGGTTCAGCGAGGTCATGATCAGGTTCTGCAATGCGATGGGCAACGCCAGCTGAATGAGGGTTTTATTAAACTCCCGGTCACCGGTTAAATATTTGATCATCTGAAAACTCCTGTTATGGATTGATAAAAAATGCAGCCAACAGCTGTAATTCCAACGATGAAAGCTGTCTTTTCTTTTGGATCATACCTATACAATATAGCAGGTGAACTAAGCTTGCTGCAAGGAGAACATTTACAAAAAGGCGGCATAGATCCTTGGCATCCAGTGCAATTGGCCGGTTTGCCACATTCTGAGAAAAAAATAGATCTACACAAAACCGGAATAAAGGGCTATAGTATTTAGTATATCAATTTTAATCGCGACTATAGGAGCATAGGCAAAATGAAAAAAGGCAGAACTATTTTATTCGCAGTGATGATTATGGCTGCAGGAATCATAGCAGGAGTAATCATCTTTAATGCATTGTGGACGGAGCAGAACGCTCCTGGTTTTTCAGACACAGAGAAAGATAGCGCCATCGGGAATGATTCACAGCAATCCCCCGTGGTTGTCCCACAGCGCGATAAAGGCCTGAAGGCTGATTATAAATTAACGAACGGGCAAAAATATTATATACCTCTTGTTGACCAGAACGATAAAAATGTTCTTTTGATCGGGGAAGATGCTTCCAGCGGAAATTGGGACACGATCATCATCGCATCAGTATCTGAAAAAAGCAAAAAGATCAGGGTGATCAATATCCCCAGGGACATCTATATGGATTACAGCGAGGACGTATTAAGCCAGCTGCGTGAAAAATCACCGAAGCTGTATGAGGCAAAAGGCTTTCAGAAAATAAATGCAGCCCATTCGGTTGGGGCGAAGATCGGTTATGAGGACAACAAGGGTTATTTTGGAGACAGCCATATCGATTTTTTGGCTGATTTAATCAATGAAATTTTCCAAATACCCATAGATGATTATGCCTATGTGAACACAAAGGGCTTTAGGGATATCGTCGACCTGTTTGGAGGTGTGGAGCTTGAAGTCCCCCTTCGAATGAAATATGAGGATCCCGAGCAGGATCTTTATATCGATCTGCAGCCCGGATTCCAGCATTTGAATGCAGAACAGGCCGAAGGCTTTGTCAGGTTCCGGCAGGGCTATGACAAAAACGGTATATTCCAGAATTATGGTGAACAGCTGCGAAAGGAAAACCAGAACAGGTTTATTGAAGCTTTTTTCAAGCAGCATGTCACGTTGAAGAACCTTGGCAAGGTGGATGATCTCACTAAACTTGTGAGCAAAAATGTCCGTACCAGTGTCGGAAATGTGAAAGCGGTTGGTTCCTACGTTAATTTAATGAGCAAAGCCCTGAACGGCGAATATGTGCAGGAATCCATGATCATTGAAGTGAAAAATGCTAAAAAAATTGATGGAGTATTCTTTGATGTTTTGCGCACAGAATAATTTGCATTGGTTTTCTCCAACAGGCGACTTTATTTTTGCAAAAAACACGATGTACGGCTCCCGGGAGCTTTTGATAAAACCTTTCCTGTTAAAAATAAAAATTGGGAAAGGTTTTTTTCATAAGCATCATACAAATAGGCAAAATAAACGTACTATTGTGTAGTTGAACAAAATGAAAACAAAAATTGCGTGGCACAGCTTCATCTCAGGATGAATATTGGCAGTTCAACAGCAATAATTAAGAAAGGATGAAATGAAGATGCTGAAGTATTTAGAAAAAACACTCTACTTCGGACTGGGATTGATTTCCTACTCCGCAGAAAAAGTGGAAGGCTTTGTGAACGAACTGGTTAAGAAAGGTGAGGTTGCTTCCGAAGATGCGAAGAACCTGATCAATGATCTGATTGAAAAAGGCGAGAACCAGAAAGAAGCCATCCGAAAGTTTGTTGAAGAAGAGGTCAACAAGATCCAGAGCAACATCAACGCAAAGAAGCCAGATTTTGTCTCCAGAGATGAACTGAGAGAGATCATCAGGGAAGAGCTTACCAAACAAAACGAGCCAAAGGCAGAAGAATAACCTTGATAAAAAGCCTTTAACAATCAGGAAACCCCCAACATTTTTTAGCCAAAGGCTAAAAAGCGGAGTGGTGGGAGTGCATCAGCTGCACAAAAAAATACTTACATGACAAAATGGGGGGCGAAAGCTCCCCAATCCTATCTCACGGCAAGGCTTAACAGAACTCTTTATAACAACGGAAGCGATTGCCTGCAATCGCAACACAGATTTATTGCAACGGCAGGTTTTGCTTTAG
>JAGOJH010000174.1 GCA_017995215.1 Thermoclostridium sp. | reverse complement strand
TTATCAAAGAAACGAAAAGATAAAAAACATTACGCACTTTTTGAACTAACGCAAAATCCCGCAAGTCTTAATTTATCTAGCTTTGCGGGATTTCTATTTTGTTCAAGTGTCAAACGTGGGATTATATCATGTTTCTTCATACAATAGAATACCTTTTTTAAGGCATTGACGCGGATCCTTATACCTGTTTACCTGCATGCTTGTCAACAAGCCTGCCCTTGGTGGGTTCGGCAGTTTCATCAGAATGATGGTTCCAGGATGCTTTTATTTATTCTGCTTTGAATGACATTTTCATTTGAAAGTGAAAACAGCAGGAATACTGCCAGGAGAAACCGCTTTCTCCCTATTCATAGGTAACCGTGAGTTCTCTTTGAATCACAGAAAAATTTTCCAGCATGGATACAAATTTTTTCACCACTTTCGTATCGAACTGGGTACCCGCTCCTTCTATCAGCTGATTGATCGCTGATTTCAGATCCAGCTTGGTACGGTAATGCCGGTTGGACATCA
Source organism: Thermoclostridium sp. (assembly GCA_017995215.1). Classification (GTDB taxonomy): domain Bacteria; phylum Bacillota; class Clostridia; order DSM-8532; family DSM-8532; genus JAAYJG01. The sequence goes on along the minus strand of JAGOJH010000174.1, from coordinate 2,753 downwards.
TGGCGTCAAATGCATCGGCAACAGATAATATCCTTGCAAGGTATGGAATGTCACTTCCTTTAAGCCCTTCCGGATATCCTTTTCCGTCAATCCTTTCATGATGGCATTTCACAATTGGAACCACATCCTTAAACATGGAGATGACGGATAAAATTCTGGCACCCTTCATCGGATGCTTTTTAATTTCTTCAAACTCACGCACGCTCAGCTTATCACTTTTAAACAGTATGTCGTCGGTAATTCCCATTTTGCCTACATCGTGAAACAACCCTGCAATTCGGATGGTCTCTACTTCCTCTTCGTTGAGGCCTAAAGCTTTTCCGATCCTAACGCAGTAATAGGACACCCGATCGGAGTGACCTCGCGTATACTCATCCTTTGCGTCAACCACCTGGCGCAATGCTTCGATAGTGTCCATATACCGAATTCTTATCTGCTCATAGGTTCGATTCAGTTCTTCATTTTTCATATTGACCATGGAATGCATAAACGCATTGGTCAGTGAAGAAGCCGCCTGTGCCGTATAGATCTCCAACAGTTGGTAGGTGTGGGAGATTTCGGTGGAAGAGCTTCCAGAGCTTTCAACATAAATAATACCAATACAATCGGAATACTCATTAATTAAGGGCAAAACCACCCCTGTATCCTTATGGATAATCTGCCTGGTTATTTTTGCTTTTCCGATGCTTTCCAATAGACGCGAGTCCAGCATGGGCATAAAATCGGAGATTTCAGCCTTGAACTTCCCAATGCCACGGAAAATACTCTTCCTGGAATCAAACTGATCAGGAATGTTGTCGACTAAAATAAAAGCATTTTCGCTGCTTAAAAGCGGCAGCAGTTCCATGAGGATATCTTCGAGGATGTTGCCCAGAGGCTGCAGTTGATATATTTTCGGAACTGCCTGCAAAATTTTTTTCAAACCGTCGCGAAATTGCCTGATTGTATTCATCATCATAATAGATTTGACGCCTGATTCGACTTGAAGCTGCAGTTGATCAAACTGATCACTTTTTTCACAATATCCTTGAATGTCCAATGCTTTGATTGTTTCCAGAGGAGGTGCCAAATCCTTATGGCCGGTCAGAAGTAAGATATATAATTCCGAATTGAATTCTCTGATTCTTTTTACAACCTCATCACCGTGGATGGGAGCCATTAAATAGTCCAGGATCATCATGTCAAAATGTTCATTTTTTACTTTTTCAATTGCTTCAAGGGGGTTTATGATACCTTCATGGTTATATCCGCTTCTGTTCAGCATGATGGACAAAGAATCAATGATCCCCTGTTCATCATCGACGATCAAAATTTTCATGTTCGACGATACTGATAACCGTTTTCTCATAGATACGCCCCCTGTATCTTATAAGGATTGCTTTGTTTTATCGTTTACGAGGAATTTGTACATAAAAAGTGGTTCCTTTGCCTTCTGTAGTCTTGAACCACATTGTCCCATCAAAACGCGTTTTTATAATGGAGCAGGATATATACAACCCAAGTCCCGTGCCCGCTGTGCCCTTTGTTGTAACCATTTCTTTGAGGAGCCTGTGTCTTATGCTCAATGGAATACCCTTCGCATAATCTTTTACTGAAAACAGGATGTTCTCCTCTGTCTGTTCTATAGTTAACTCTATTATTCCATTTTTTTCCTCATATGCCTGAATGGCATTTATAATTATATTATCGAATACTTGTACTAAACTATTAATATCTCCAAACAATTCTACAGAAGAATTAACCTTAAAATCTGTGTTGAACGTGCAACCAGACTTCATTAACTCATATTTTAGCAGCAATTCAATTTTTCTCACAAGCTCATTTACTGAAAAGCTGATCATGGATGCGTTCGAAGAGGTCAAGGCCTGTCCCTTAACCGTATCAATAATATCAGCCATGTAGGAACAATAGGGTTGAATCTTACTCAGCCATGCGTGCATTTCTGAGGCAATTTCATGATGATCCCCGGCAGTAACGGTTTGGTCCTCTGCAGACCGTTCATACTCAGTAACCAGATCTTTTAGCCCTTCAACCGCACCGGAAATACTCATGATCGGTGTTTTCAGGTTGTGTGCGATCCCTCCGATAAGCTTGCCCAAAGAGGCCAGACGCTCCTGTTCCATCAGTATTCTGTGCTTTTCTTCCAAATGCGCCTGGTTTTTTATGTTCGCGGTAATATCCCTAAAAAGGAGAATGGTACCCAAACTGGTTTTGTTTGAAATGATGGGTGTGATTTCGATTGAAAAATGTTTGTTGAACTTATCCTTTTGGATGCGTTTATCAAAAATGACCGGAGCAGATGTAGTTTTTACTTTATCGATATACTGAATGAGGTTATCTTCGTCTTCCATGAGGCCGGTGTTTTTAAAGACTGTAAATATCTCACCATTCATATCAAGGGTGGCAAAATCCTGAAATGTTGATTTGCTTGTTTGATTAAAATCAACTATTTGATAATTATCATTTATAATTATCAAGCTATCCGGTATCATATCAACAACTGTTCGTAAAGCAATTGGAGCAATATGTGAGAAAAACATTTCCTGCACTTTTTATACCTCGCTGTTGAAGACTTCGGCCCTGCTGCATTTAATCCGGTACCCGGGAAAATTATCTCTATAAACTATATTAAGGGCATCTCTAAAAACCTCATGCAATATTCGCCCAAATATGATATAATATACCTATGAAACAGATAAATTTTTTTGCCGAAGATAATCGCCTTGACAGGCTCAGTAAAATGGGTGACCCAC
>JAGOJH010000087.1 GCA_017995215.1 Thermoclostridium sp. | reverse complement strand
TCTCCCAAATGTCAGCTTCTTTTGTGCTTGCTTTCTTTTTTCTGACAGACGGTCCATTGGTATCATTGACTATTTATAGTAAAAATCACATTTCAATCATATATATCGACAAAAATGAATCTACTTAACACTATTTCTCTGGGCAATTTTCTATAAGAACAATGGTTAAAACAACCTGCAGGCTATTTGCTTCACAAAGAAAGCCCTTTATGCATATTTTACCTTTTACTGGTTGATAATGCAACACAAAAGCTTCAAAACTTATGAAATTACTGTTTAATAAGATTTAGGGCCAAGCAACCCAGGCAGTTTGTAACCACCACCAGGCGTTTTCCAACCTTAATGGTTGATAATACGTGAACAGGTTGGAAACATCAGACCCCATTATAATGCTGGCAGTGTTGCTTCAGAACGCATAAATCGCATTTTGGTTTTTTTGCATCACAAATTTTTCTGCCATGCCAGATGAGCCAGTGATGGGCTGATGACCATAATTTTTGGGGAATCCCGTCAAGCAGCTGAAGCTCGGTTTCAAGAACATTTTCAGCTGCTGCCAGTCCGATTCTGTTGGAAACCCTGAAAACATGTGTGTCCACAGCTATGGCAGGAACATTGAATGCATTGCTGAGTACCACGTTCGCCGTTTTCCTTCCAACCCCTGGCAGGGATAGAAGCTGATCCATTGTTTGGGGAACCTCACCGGCATATTGGGTCATTAGCACTGTGCACATGGCCAGGATGTTTTTAGCCTTATTTCTGTATAAACCAATCTCCCGGATTTTCACTTCCAGCTCTTCCTGCCGGAGCTGTAAAAAGTCTTCTAATCCGGGATATGCAGTGAACAGGCTTTCAGTAACCCTGTTTACTGTTTTATCGGTGGTTTGTGCGCTTAGCATTGTAGCCACGAGCAGCTGAAACGGGGTTTTATAGTTCAGCTCGCATCGGGCATCCGGATATGCTTGTTCCAAAAGATCCAGAACCTCATGGACTCTTTTGGGGGACATTTTTTTTACGTCTTTCTTCACAACCTGCAACCTCGTGGTAAGCTTTAAAATGAAGGTGTTGATTTCTGAGCTTAACAACGGTTTCTATTCATCTATCTGCAGCAGTTCATCATACAGCGATAAATACTCTTTTGCCGAATGCTGCCAGGAAAAATCGTTTTTCATGCCGCGTTTCACCAGTTCCAGCCACGTGCCGGGTTCATTCCTGTACATATCTACGGCTCTTTTAAAGGCTTCGAAATAAGCTGCAGAAGTCATATCACTGAAGCTGAAACCATTTCCGTCCTTATGAAGACCCGCATCAACAATCGTATCTTTCAACCCCCCGGTCTCTCGTACGATGGGGATTGTCCCGTAACGCAGGCTGATCATCTGGCCAAGCCCACAGGGTTCAAAGGCTGAGGGCATTAAAAAGATATCTCCGCCTGCATAAATACGGTGGGATAATTCCTCATTAAACTCTATTTTCACTGAAACCCTGTCCGGATATTTTTCCATGAGCGCTAAAAAAGCATCTTCCAGGTATGGGTCGCCAAGGCCCAGAAGAATGAACTGAGTATCCAGTGCCATCATGTCATCGAACGCTTCAAGCACTAAATTCAGCCCTTTTTGAGCAACAAGGCGATGAACTACCGCAACAAGCGGCACGTCCTTTTGCGGCAGCCCCAGTTCGGTTTGAAGTTCCTGCTTGTTTTTAGCCTTGCCGCTAAGGGTCTTATCATCAAAATGATGCGGTATATGCGGATCCGTCATTGGGTTGAATGCATCATAGCTAATTCCGTTGACAATCCCCGACAAATCTTTCACGCGATTCAAAATAACACCTTCAAGGCCCTCTCCATACTTTGGTGTTAGAATTTCCTCAGCATAGGTTTTACTGACGGTACTAATTTTGTCGGAGAAAACCAGGCCTGTCTTCAAAAAATTGAACATCCCAAAAAACTCAGCACCGTCGGGGGTGAAAAAGCTATACGGCAGGCCCAGAAGATCCATCATCTCTCTCCCAAAATGGCCCTGATATTCCAGGTTGTGTATCGTAAACAGGGTTCTTATCCCTTCGTAGTATGGATCCCGCTCTTGATACAACACTTTGAGCAGCATGGCAGCAGGCCCCACGTGCCAGTCGTTCAAATGGAGGATGTCCGGCTTAAAGTCAATTTCTTTTAGTAGCTCCAGCGAAGCTTTGCACAAAAAAGCAAAACGGGCGCCGTCATCATCATAGCAATAAATATACCTGCGATTAAAATAATGATAGTTATTCAGTGTGTAGGTAATACAATCAGTATTCGCAAGCTGCCTGGCAATACAGGTTCTCTGCTGACCCGCGATCTCCACCGGAAAATCAGTAATATAGCTTTGTTCACCGTCTATCATTTGATATCCCGGCAACACTACACGAACATCATGCCCCATTTCCTTCAGCTTTTGTGGCAGTGAGCCGGCCACATCGGCAAGGCCCCCGGTTTTTGCATATGGGGCTACCTCCGCGGAAACGAACAGAATTTTTAAGCTTTTCTTCATAAACCCTCCAAAATGCCATCTAAAATGCAAAAAAGACAACCCCTGCAAAGAGGTTGTCTTTCACCTGCTGTTAACTCTCCAGGCAATCCTTCAAGGACAGGTTAATGCGTCCCTGTCTGTCAACCTCAATAACCTTAACGGGAATTTCATCACCTATATTGACAACATCCTCCACCTTATTCACACGGGTATGGGCAAGCTTTGAAATATGCACCATGCCCTCCTTGCCGGGAAGGAATTCAACAAAAGCGCCAAAATTCATGATTCTTGTAACCTTACCGGTAAACTGCTGGCCAACTTGAACATCGCCCGCAATTCCCTCGATAATAGCAATGGCTTTTCTGCCTGCTGCCTCATCCGCTGTGGCAACAAACACGGTTCCATCTTCTTCAATGTCAATCTTGACGCCGGTCTCTGCGATGATCTTGTTGATGACCTTTCCGCCGGGGCCAATAACATCACGGATCTTATCCACATTAATGGAAGTGGTATAGACCTTCGGAGCATAGGGTGACAGCTCTGCCCTGGGCTGGCTGATCGTCCTGAGCATGACATCGTTTAAAATGGTCATTCTGCCTTTGTTTGTTATTTCGAATGCCTGACGAATGATTTCATAGGTAAGGCCGTCAACCTTGATATCCACCTGAATGGCTGTAATACCGTTTTTGGTACCGGCAACCTTGAAGTCCATATCGCCGAAGAAATCTTCTATGCCTTGAATGTCCATAAAGGTAATAAACTTATCGGGGTTTTCTTCATCCACGACCAGACCGGAAGAAATACCAGCAACAGGTTCCTTGATGGGAACACCGGCATCCATCAGCGCCAATGTGCTTGCACAAACGCTGCCCTGTGAGGTGGAACCGTTAGACATCAGCACCTCGGAAACAAGGCGGATGGCATACGGGAAGTCGGCCTCGGCCGGAATGACCGGTTCAAGCGCCCTTTCTGCCAAAGCACCATGGCCGATCTCTCTGCGGCCTGGGCCGCGGTTTGGTTTTGCCTCACCCACGCTGAAGGATGGGAAATTATAATGATGCATATAACGTTTTGTCTCTGCTTCATCTACACCGTCAAGCATTTGAACATCGCCCATGGGACCAAGGGTGACGTTGGTTAAAACCTGTGTCTGACCCCTCTGGAACAGGCCTGAGCCGTGGGCTCGCGGCAGTATTCCCACCTGTGCCGACAGCGGGCGGATATCCATCAGCCCCCTACCATCCACGCGCTTGCCCTCATACAGGATCTTCTCGCGAACAATTTTCTTCTGCAGCTTATAGAAAGCCTCGGAAACCTGCAAAACCTGCTCGGGATACTTTTCGTCCAGCAATGCATGCACTTTCTTGGATACTTCCGAAACATTTTTATCACGAATGGTCTTGTCATCATTCATCATGGCTTCGGAAAGTTCTTCTTTGCAGGCCTGCATCACATCGTTGAAGATATCCTGCGGCACAGCCATGGATTTGTAGGCAAACTTTTCCTTGCCCGCTGCCTGAACAATCTCCTCTATAAAGGCGATCAGTCGCTTAATTTCTTCATGCCCCTGTTTGATGGCATTGAGCATGGTATCATCAGGGATTTCATTGCCGCCGGCTTCGATCATGACAATTTTTTCTTTGTCGGCAGACAAAGTAACATACATCTGGCTTTGTTTGCGTTGTTCTGTGTTTGGGTTAATAACCACCTGACCATCGATAAGGCCCAGAATAACCCCCGCAATGGGGCCGTTAAACGGGATATCGGAAATGCAGGTTGCAATGACTGAGCCCATAATCGAGGCGAACTCGGGAGAATTATCCTGCTCAACCGACATCACCATGTTTACAATAGAAACATCATTGCGAAGATCCTTCGGGAAACGGGGGCGCATTTGGCGGTCGATGACCCTTGATGTCAGGATGGCCCTTTCGGAAGGCTTCCCTTCCCTTTTGATAAAGCCACCGGGGATTTTCCCCACCGAATACAATTTTTCTTCATAATCCACACTTAACGGGAAGAAATCGATACCTTCCCTGGGCTCGGAGGAAGCCGTCGCGGTGGATAGAACCACTGTATCCCCATACCGGATTAAAGCCGCGCCGTTGGCAAGCTGAGCCAGTTGACCAATTTCAACCTCCAGCTTTCTGCCCGCTACATCAATCGAAAACACTTTTTTCATCGTTAAAACCAACATCCTTTCGTAGTTCTCGTGAGCGGGGTCAAAAGGTCAGGGATGAAAGCACCTGTGTAAAGGAACGCTCATCTCTGATCTTCTGCAGCCCTCGCCCACTATTGTAGTTTTTCTTTTCTTATGTCATACATGATGTGCTACTATTCATTATTACACCATGTGAAACATTTTAAACAACGGATAGCTTGTAAACCAATACGCCCATGCTTGTTTTTATGTATGAAACAGCTTTAGGACGACTTCCGGATGCCTCCGAAAATGAAAAAAGCGGAGCAACCTCCGCTTTTTCTTACTTTCTGATTTCCAACCGTGCGATAATATCACGATACCGGTTGATGTCCTTCTTCATCAGATAATTCAGAAGGCCCCTTCTTTGACCAACCATCTTCAGCAATCCTCTTCTGGAATGGTGATCCTTCTTGTGTGCTTTCAGATGCTCTGTTAAATGGGTGATCCTGTCTGTTAACAGTGCGATCTGAACTTCCGGTGAACCGGTATCACCGTCATGAAGCTTATAGGCTTCGATAATTCCCTGTTTGTCCATTCTTTCCATGAGGCCGGCTCCTTTCACTCTCACTGCCGTCAGCCCAGTTCGCGGTCGGAGTTCTCCGAAAACCGAGCTAAAGGTCGTTTGAAATACCAAAATATTGTACCATAGAACCAAAAGCATGTAAAGGGGTGAACTTTGGTAAATTTCCCGTTATACTTTCAACCAACTCTATACACAGCTGCAGTAACGAACCAAAAGCCGGTTCTCCCAGGAAATGATATTTTTTTGAATTCATTAAGAATTCAAGGTATAATAATAAAAGCCAATAATTTGCAAGGAGTATACGATGAAAAAATCCTCTTTCTTTATTATGTTTATTCTCTGTCTGCAGCTTTTATGGGGGAATTTGTGTTCAGCTTCATCCATCCCCGGTGAACTTGCGAATATACGCGAAGAATCTGATAAGATAACCCTTTCTTTTGTTGGTGATTGTACACTTGGAACAGATGAAGACTTTCAATGGAACACTTTTGTAGAGGTTTATGATAAGGTGCAAAACCCCGATTATTTTTTTAAAGGTGTTGAAAGTATTTTTAAAAATGATGATTTTACCCTGGTGAATCTGGAAGGCGTGCTGTCCACTGCCACAGAAAAAGTGGAGAAAGAATTTAACTACAAGGGTGATCCGGCGTATGCAGAAATTCTTGTAAGGGGCGGTGTCGAAGCAGTAACACTGGCAAACAACCATACTCTTGACTTTATGGAGCAGGGTTTTCAGGATACCGTCGATGCCCTCAATCATCATGGTATTGCCTATGCACACTTTAATACTGTCATTGTCAAAGAAATAAAGGGTGTGAAAATCGCTTTTCTGGGTTACACGGGCTGGAGTTATGATTGGAGCGTACGTAAACTGATTGAAAAGCAGGTTCCTGAACTGAGAGCAGCAGGGGTAGATTTTATTGTGGCAAACTTTCATTGGGGTGAAATGAGAGTTTACGAGCCCAATGAAAACCAAAAGAAGATGGCACACTTTGCCATTGACCACGGAGTGGACCTGGTGCTTGGCCACCATGCACATGTTCTGCAAGGTCTAGAGATTTACAACGGAAAAAATATATTCTATGGTCTGGGAAATTTTTGTTATGGTGGTTCTTCCATCAGTCGTGACCCTGATACGATCATTTATCAGCAAATCCTTACCGTCGATCCTTTCAACGGAACCATCATCGATTCCAGTCACAACATTATTCCAGCCCTTGTCACAACAACCCCTAAGAAAAACAGTTTTCAGCCGGTTATTGCCACCGGATCAGATAAAACGCGCATTCAGGTGAAAATCTCCCGTCTTAGCGGCCTGTTGCTGTCCCAACCATATTTACCAGACTTGAAGCTTTCCGGACGGAACAGGCAAACCACCGAAAAGATCATATGTACTCTTCAGTAATGTAACGAGGAATAGACTCTTTATTGTAGTTACTTGTGCAGTTGCTTTCGTTGCCTTTCGCGAAACACCGGCTCCTGCCAGAGAAGCGCTTGATTTCATAGTGTTTTCGTTATATGATAATTTAAAATGTTCTAGCTGGAGGCTCATTATGCAAATGACAGGATTGGGAAAGACCGGTCTGGAGGTTAGCCGGGTTGGGTTTGGTGTTTTGCCGCTGCAGCGGGTTTCGATGGATACAGCAGTCAGAATACTGAATAAGGCATTTGAAAACGGAATCAATTTTTATGATACCGCCCGGGCATACTCTGACAGCGAAGAAAAAATCGGGCAAGCCTTATCTTCGGTCAGAAATGAAATCATTCTTGCAACCAAGACCCATGCCGAAGACCGCGAAACCTTCTGGCAGCATCTGGAGACCAGCCTGGAAAAGCTGAAAACAGATTATATTGATATCTATCAGTTTCATAACCCCAAACAACTTCCTGTTTCCGGCAGTGAGCTTTATGAAGCCATGGTTGAAGCAAAAAGCAAAGGATATATCCGACATATCGGGGTTACAAACCATACCCTGTCCACAGGCAGGCTTGCGGTTTTATCAGGTTTATACGAAACCCTGCAGTATCCGCTGAATCATATCTCCTCTTCTGAGGATTTGGAGCTGGCACTTTTATGCAAGGAGAAGGATGTGGGCTTTTTTGCCATGAAAGCACTTTCCGGCGGTTTAATCACCAATGCTGAAGCCGCTTTCTGTTATTTGTGGCAATATCCGCATATCGTACCCATCTGGGGAATTCAACGGGAGGAAGAGTTGGAGCAATTCATCTGTCTTGAAAAGAACCCCCCAGCACTGACCGGCAGCATTGAGCAAGGTATTGAAACCGATAAGCGCCAGCTTTCAGGAAGCTTCTGCAGAAGCTGCGGTTATTGCCTTCCCTGTCCTGTGAATATTCCCATTCCCAATGCCGCCAGGATGAAATTTTTGCTGCGCAGGGCTGTTTACCAGAATTTTATTACTGAACAATGGCAGGAACAGATGAACCGAATTGAAGATTGCATTGAATGCAACCAGTGTGCCAATCGTTGTCCCTATCACCTGAACACACCTGCCCTTTTAAAAGAGATGCTGGCCGATTACAGGGATTTTATCAGAAATTGCTAAACACCCATAGCGAATAGCAAGGCTTTTCTTTTCAATGCATTATTTACAAAATGCTACTGGATGCTTTCTTCTAAGTGTTCAGAGATGTTAAGATCCTCTGTGAAATTCATGCAGGCTTTTTTATGCTCAGTCGCGGCTTTCCACAGGAATGATATGGGGTTTTTTTGAGACAGGGTTTTCATATACCAGGCAAACAATTTGGTAAACCATTTCAATTCTGTCATAGGTGAGAACTTCTTTGGGCTCCCCGCCACAGACCAGCTTGCCTTCTTTTAGCAGGTACAGATAATCACAGAATTCCGCGGCCATATTCAGGTCGTGCAGAACAGCCACGATTGTAAGCCCATGCTTGTGGGCAAGCTCCTGCACGGTTCCCATGATGGACAGCTGGTGACGGATATCCAGCTGTGAAACCGGCTCATCCAGGAGGATTACCTTGCTTTTCTGTGCTAAAGCCCTTGCAATAATAACGCGCTGCAGCTCCCCGCCGCTGATGCTTCTGACGCTGCGATGCCCCAGATGCTCTATTCTGGCCGTTTTCATAGCCCACTGAACAATCTCATTATCCTGAGCGCTTTCATTCTCAAACCGTTTAATATAGGGCGTTCTGCCCATCATCACAATATCGGATACGGTGAAATCAAACTCGATATGGCTGTTTTGCGGCACAACAGAAATTTCCTTCGCAAGATGAGATGCTGATAAGGTTGTGATATCTGTTCCATTGATATAAACGGTGTTTTTTTCCGGGCTCAGCAACGCTGCCATATTTTTCAGAAGCGTTGTTTTCCCGGAGCCGTTCGGCCCCAAAAGGCCGCATACCATACCCGGCCTGAAGGTTGCCAGAATATCCTGCAGCACCTTTGTATCGCCATAGGCATGGTTTAGATTGTTCACTTCTATCAAACCATGAGCTTCCAATTACATCACGCTCCTTTTTCCACGAATCAGCAGCGCAATAAAAAACGGAGAACCAAAAACCGCAGTGATGGCCCCGACGGGGATTTCTGCCGGTGGGGCGATGGTTCGTGCCAGCGTATCGCATATGACCAGGAAGACAGCACCTCCGACAATGGAAAAGGGCATCAGGTTTTTTTGATCCGCCCCCACTAAAAGCCTTAAGACATGAGGAACAATCAACCCGACAAAACCAATGATTCCTCCGGTCGCAACGCATGCAGCAGTCACGATGGAGCAGACAATAAGAAGCAGCTTTTTTACTTTTTCCACTTCAATCCCCAGGGATTTCGCGGTTTCCTCGCCGGTTGAGATGACATTCAGGTGGCGGGTATGGGTGAGAATTAGCGTCAAACCAATCCCCAAAAACGGCAGCAGGATGAGCACCTTATTCCAGCCCGCAGCTGAAAAGGATCCCATTGTCCACATCATGATGTAATCCATGCGATCCCTTCTAAAGATCATCAGCAGCTGAATGATGGCACTGTTCATAAAGCTGACAGCCATGCCCGCCAGGATTAATACTGTCTGAGAAAGCCTTGAACCTGTACGGGAAATGTTGTAAACCATAAAAACGGTTAGAAGTGCGCCGACAAATGCTGCGATAGCTGCAGCACCCAAGCCGAAAACTGTATTGCCAAGACCAGCCACAATAGCGATGGTCGCTCCGAGACCAGCCCCTGAAGATATGCCCAGAACACCCGGTTCAGCCATCGGGTTTCGAAAAAGGCTCTGCATGGTTGACCCAACTGCCGCCAACCCCGCCCCGGACAGCATCGCCAGGATAACACGCGGCAGGCGCAGCTTCGTGACAATACTCACCGTTGCAGTACTGATCCCCTCAAGGCTGATGGATTCCTTCACCCCGGGAATACAGGACAACAGAATCCTGAACACATCCCGAAAGCCGATATTGGCTGTACCCAGGAAGAACGATGAAATTGCCAGAAAGACAGCACCCAGGATGCTGGCAGCCAATATAAGCTTAAGAGATTTACGGCTTGCGGCAGAATTCAACAGATCACCTCAATTTTCATGTCATTGGTTTAGATTGCGCTGTGTTAATATAGCTGGCACGGAAGCAGGTTGTTTGTTTTATACGCAACTTCCATAATTTCTGTGTAACACGATCAATGATTTTGCTTTTCGCAGTGACATTTAAAAGCTATCGGGATGAATGATTTCCGCCAGCATCCTCAAGCCTTCGGCAAGCCTTGGTCCCTGCCGCTGCAAGATATTCTCATCATGGGCATAAATACGCCCTTCCTTCACCGCTGTCAATTCCTTATATCCATTGGTTTCCTGGAATACCCTCTTTGCGTCCTCGGAGCATATAATCATGTACGGATCCTTTTCCATCAGCTTTTCCAGGCTATAGACCCATCCGGTAATATCAGCCGCAATATTGTCTGCACCGGCCATGGCCAGCATGCTTGCTATAAAGGTTTCCCCCGTGGCTGTATAATCACCGTATTCGCCATAGCCAACAACATAATAGACCGTTGGTTTATCCAGCCCCTCAACAGCCTTTTGAACTTCTGTAACCGCCTGCTGCATGTTCCGGATAATTTCTGCGCTGGTTTCTTCAGCGTTCAGAACCCTGGCGACCATGCCGATGGTTTCATAAGTGCTTTCAAAGGATTCATCCTGTGTCAGAAAAACGATTTGGATTCCCAGGTCCATCAACTTCTTTTCATTTTCCTCGGTGTTCAGCGACGAAGCGAACACCACGTCGGGTTCCAAAGAAAGAATGGCTTCAAAATTCCACTCAATAAAATCTCCTACCACTGTAACGTTCTGAGCTTCCTGCGGATAGTCGCAGAATGCTGTTCTGCCAACAAGCCTGTCGCCCTTGCCCAGTGCGTAAATGATCTCTGTGATATTGGGTGATAAGGAAATCACCTTTAGCGGTTCCTTGTCCAGCTGGGTGACATTCCCCCTGGAATCGGTGATTTTCATTGGATATGAGCCTGTGCTTTCAACCGGCGCAGCTGATGTGGTCGGAACAGCTGTTGATTTACCGGGATCGCTCTGCACGCTGCTTTCATCAGCTTTTACATTATTTGCTTGCATACAACCTGTAAGCATTAGAGCGGTAGCCAGGATCATCAGAATCAGAGACAAGTTTTTCTTCATTTTCATTAACTCCTTACATCTTTTTTTCATTGGCATTTCACATAACTGACATTAAGAAAGAGTTTTTCTTTTTTCTGGGCTGCTCTTGCAGGAAGCAGGCTTTTGCATGGCTCTGGCTGCATGCCTGAAACGTAAAAAACCTTTCCCGGAGGAAAGGCTTTCATTCGTTTACCATAACAAAGTAAAACTGCATGAGGCCTATCACTCGTAGCTTCCCTCACTTCTATACAAGGCAGGTCTTCTGACTTGGAATCATCGTCCGCGTTTACCTTCCCATCTAAAGACAGTGGCCATGATAACGCATTCTCTTCCTTACAGCGGCGGGACCGTCCGGGATTCACACCCGGTTCCCTATTAAGTACAGCAATGTGTACACCTTATATACAAATATTGAACTTTTTGAAATCGCGCATAATTGATGCGCGGCTCATTATCATTCTATAGGTTTTCGTCAACCTTGTAAAGCTGAACTTGTCTATTGGAATGCTTTGATGAGAATCCAAGCCAAAACAGGTAAATAAAAAATACCAATGATTATCCAGATGCGGTTCAGCCTTTTTTTCCTGAACAGATCATCTTCCTGCTCGATTTCATCATCCGTTTCATCTTCCTGTGGATTCCGGGTTTTTACCAGTGCCATGGCTGCCCTGTGAAGCTTTGCTGGAACATAGAGATCAACACCGTAGATATTGATGCCGGTGATGATATTCAAATATCCGCCAGTACCTCTGCGTTTTTTCATCACAGGAATTTCGTAGGATCTCAGAAGAGATTCCACCGTATCGGCTTGCAACTCATTGACAGCATGCATTAAAAAGGTTTCGCCGTCTTTCTCATTTTTGGTGCGATTGATGACAACCTTTTTCATCCTCATACCCTTGAAAACCTTAAGCTGGTACCATTATACACCTTTTATACGATTGGGTGCAATGTGCTTCAGATAGTATCCCGTTCCATATAATACAACTACCTGCATTATTAACGAGCCCAGGGCCTTCCATCCCCTGGTGAGTATCAGGATACTGTATGGTGTTCCATACAGTCCGGACAGCCAAAGAGTGTTCAGACCAAGCTCAACAACAATGACATATACCAGTGATGCAAATATCACCCTTCCCCAGGTAAATGGTTTTTTGTACATGAATAAGCCATAAATCATACCCGAGACAATTCCGCTGATGGTAAACCCAGGGTGATAAGCCCCCGCAGGCTTGATAACCCATGCCAGCACATCGCCGAAGGCACCGGTGAATGCCCCCGCAACAGGGCCGAACGCAGCTGAAGACCAGGCTATCGGGACAAATGTAAGGCTGAACCGGAGTTCTTTGGTAATATAGATTGTAAAAAGAGAAAGCACAACATACAATGAGATGAAAGTGGATACCAGCACCAACTGCCTGACATCCTTCATGAATGAAAACAAACCTTTTCGTTCCATAAAAAACCCCCTCATGACGTATTGGTTTAAATCGTTGCCCCAGCGCGAATACTGATATTCGGCTGACTATAATACGTGCTACATGAAGAGGAAACCTCCCTCATGCAACAGCGGGATGCGACATTTGTACCGCAAGCTTCAGCTTTTCGTCCGATTGGCAACTCCCCGTCCACCCGGCACTTAACGCACAAACATCTACTCTGCTTTCGAGAGACCCTGTATTATCTTTTGTCATTATATAAAAAAAAGAAGGAGTGATCAATAGAATTAATTGACGAAAATCAGGAGAAATCAGATATGTAAATGTAAAATATGGCTAGATATCAGCCTTATACTGTACACCAATTCTTAATGGGGTGTAAATAGTCACGGGAGGTTCCCTCAAAAACATGCGTACAAAGGACGGTTATGGGCACTAAGCTTTATCAAAATGCTGCACCGCAGGCATCTTACTGCTTCATGATTTCCAGAACTTCCTGAACAATATTGTGTGAGTAGCCCCGATAAGCCAGAAAAGAATAGACCTTATGTTGTATTTTGGGATCATTCACATCATATTTGCCATATTTCTTTTTTGCAAGGCGATGCGCAATAGACAGTTCGTCCAGTTCGTACTCGTCAAGCACCTCGCAGATAAGCTCTTTCTCAATTCCCTTTCTTTCCAGTTCAACCGCAAGGGCCTTTTTAGACATGGGCTTCAGCTTCAGCCGGTCAGAAACATATTTACGGGCAAATAAACTGTCATTGACATACCCCATGGATTTCAACTGCAAAATGGCACTTTCGGCAATATCGGCGTCAAAACCCTTCAGGATCAGCCTTTCCCTGACCTCCTGCTCTGATCGATCCTTGGACGCCAACAGCCTGATGCCATTCATTTTTGCAAGCTTTATGGCGGACTCCTCCCGAATGGCATCAATCTCAAGCTGTGTCAGCTCTTTCGCTTCATACAGATTTTGCCTGTAGTATTCTTCTTCCGGGATGGAAAAAGCATATTCACCATCAATGCTAATGCGGAGCATCTCTGGATTGTTTTTTTGTTTTATGGCGGATGTAATGACCATAACTCGCTCTCACCTGCTTTTTGTTTTTGATAAAACCGTTATATGAGATCACTAACGGGTAGTTTGCCGGATAGTATGCCTCGCTGTCGGCATGGGGATGTTCACCCCAAAAGCACTTGAATACGGTAACAGGTTACCCTCACCAGCAGGGCGGGTTGCTATATCTCAGCATCCAGCATATTTACCGGTGTTGTTCCTCGAATTGGATATCGGTAGATATCGGTTGTTTTTTTAGCAAATGTAATGATTCCATTGCAATAACTTAAAAGTTATACACCTTTAAACACCGTAATGCGTTTGTGCAGCGAAATCATAAACTAAATGGGTTTATAAGCGCATAAAAACAGATGCTTTTTTATGAACGGTTTACCTGCAATAACCTGCTTCTCAGCCACAAAGTTTAATAACCGGCAACTGCGGACCACTTGGCATGAGTTTGGCTTCCTATAATGGTTGAACACATAATAAAAAAGTTTGCCGGTGGCAAACTTTTTTATGTTCATTTAAATTTCATCATCCGCGGCGTGAGCTTCCACACTTTGAATAAAGGCTTTGTCATATTGGGCACGGACCTTGTTCTCAATTTCTTTGCACAGATCAGGATTTTCTTTAAAAAATCTTTTGACATTCTCACGTCCCTGTCCAAGCCGTTGATCGTTGTAGGAGAACCATGCGCCGCCTTTTTTGACGATATCCAGTTGGACAGCAATATCCAGAATACTGCCCTCTTTGGAGATACCCTCCCCGTAGATGATGTCAAACTCTGCTTCTTTGAAGGGGGGTGCCACTTTATTTTTTACAATTTTCACTTTTGTCCGGTTTCCAACGGCGTTAGTGCCCTCTTTCAGGGTTTCAGTGCGGCGTACATCCAAACGGACGGAAGCATAAAACTTCAGCGCCCGACCACCGGGGGTAACCTCGGGGTTTCCAAACATGATTCCAACCTTCTCACGCAGCTGGTTAATAAAAATAGCCACTGTTTTGGATTTGCTGATGACACCGGAAAGCTTGCGCAGCGCCTGGGACATAAGCCTTGCCTGCAGGCCGACATGTGCATCTCCCATTTCACCGTCTATTTCAGCCTTGGGAACCAATGCGGCAACCGAGTCGATAACGATGACATCGATGGCACCACTTCGTACCAGTGCCTCAGCAATTTCAAGGGCCTGTTCGCCGGTATCGGGCTGAGAAACAATCAGGTTTTCAATATTCACCCCCAGGGCTTTGGCATATACAGGATCCAACGCGTGCTCGGCGTCGATGAAGGCTGCCTCGCCACCGGCCTTTTGCGCCTCGGCGACTACATGCAGTGCAACGGTGGTTTTACCGGAGGCTTCTGGCCCGTATACCTCGATAATACGGCCCCTTGGCAGGCCGCCAACGCCAAGAGCAATATCCAGACCTAACGCACCGGTTGAGATGGAGTCAATGTTCATATGGGAAGCCTCGCCCAGCTTCATGACAGCACCTTTTCCAAACTGCTTTTCTATCTGGTTGAATACCATCTCCAGCGCCTTTTTTTTCTCTTCACCATTTACCATGATAATACCTCCCTACCGCAAACCCACCTGGGGATTATTTTACGAACATCTGTTCTTTATTATATAGAAACTTCTTGCGTAAGTCAAGAGATAAATCAAATTATTCCTGCAAAATATTTATTTTTTTCCATATCGTGGAGTAACCCGGGTCTTTGACACTTGAATAGAGAAAAAATCCCTGAAAGCCTTGATATAGGCTTATTTTTTTGTCAATTTTTCGTATTTTGTCTTGCGTAGTTTTGCGTTATGTGTTATAATATAAGGGATACAAAGTATTTCCGATGAGGTGTTGATTATGAGATTACAAATATCAAAATCTAAAAACGCAGCTTCCCTTTATGTTATTAAATCGGT
>JAGOJH010000173.1 GCA_017995215.1 Thermoclostridium sp. | reverse complement strand
ACGGACGAGGTTCGGGGTGAAGATGCTGCCCTCGACATATAAAACAGAGTCATTGATGCTGCAAACTCCACCGTTATAATATTGCTGCATTCTGTTCGTCTTATCCAAACCGGTGCCGAATACATAAACATCCCCTTCGATCGTAGAATAATTCTCAGGGAGTGTATCTTGTTCATAATCAGACACTAAAGGATAACCGGAAGTGACCCGTAAATCACCCAGGCTATATACGGCACCATTCAAGGTAAACGCCCTATACAAAGGGATGGAAAATTCCCTGACGGCAACTGCTTTTTTACTGTAAGAGCTGTAGGTATCATCCACCATATCGGCGGTTGCCTCAATCTGCAGCTTAAAGGTTAGCGTGTTGGCGGTATATGTATATTCCGGTCCATATCTTTGAAAGTTGACGGATACACTAGCCTCATTCAGGTTATCGTGTACCTTTATTGTATAGCTTCTTTGAATGTCATCAACTGAATTGATTTTATTGACCAGGGAGTTCAGAAAATTATTCACATTCCCGGTGAAAAAAACACCTTTGTTGCCGGGATAGCCGGGAACAGCCAATGTTAACTGCAAATTGCCTATGCTTTTCTCCAGAGCATTTTCCGCTGCGATATAAGCGAGCTGATCATGATAACCATCCCTTGTGATGTTATACATCTGCATGGTGGAATAAGCCACCGATCCGCCCACCAGCATCACAACCATCACGAGCATCAGCACAAGCGGCAATGCATTGCCCTTTGTGCTGCGGATCAAAAAGCCGAATATTCTGTTTTTATGCATGGAATAGGATTTCTGTTTCATGGCGCACCTGTATAAACTTCTATGGAATATTTCGTTAACACTTCCCCGCCGGAGTCTCTTCTAATGGTGATCAAATATTTGTGAACATACTCACCGAAACCGTCATGGGTGAGGTCAAACACGTAGTCATATTCCTGATCCGACAAAGCTATAACCTTTAAATCTTTCAGAGTCTTATCGGATTTATCTTTGGCTGCTGCAGCCTTCACGGCAGTGCCATAGATGTCATCACCATCCCGGAGGGATTTACTGACGTTCTCCTTGATCACCCGCATGACAGTGTTCAGCTCTAGCTGGGTATTTGAAAGCTTTGCCAGCCTCGATAATGAAAAAAACAGCGAAGTCACACCAACGGAAACCATGGAGATTAAAAGAATAGCAATCACAGCTTCCAGCAGGGTCATCCCCTTGTTATTCAATCGGCATTTCCTGATAAAGCCCTTTATCATTGGATATAAACCTTCTCCTTGTCACTCTTTGCTTTGATCTCAGTTCCATCGCGGTCCATCAGCTTCATCCGTCCGCCCGTCTCGTCTACTTTCACGCGGATCGACTGGTCGGAATCGTTTTTGATGGTGATATTGACCTGCAGTTTCTCATTTTCCTTAACCTTCGGGTCGAGCTCGGACATGATATACAGGGTAAGGGCTCTTTCGGGAATGGTTCCCCTCAGGGTGTCCTTTTTTCCCTGGCTGTCCATGGATTCAATCGTATATTCTGTCCCATTCAGGGTGAGGATCACGTCCACCTTTTCCTTCGTCGTGATTCGGGAGCGCTTAGAAACATTGAAGGAGGAATAGGTCTGAAAATTCTCTCCGGCATATAAATAGCCCCTGTGCAGGATAAAGAAGTCCGCATTGTCAATCGAAATTTGTCCGTTGTTTTGCGCGGAGACCTTCACCGGTGTATTCACCGTCAGCCTTGCATCATCCTCTATAAAAATAGGGGCACCTTCCCTGTCGGTGAATTCCTTGAACCTGGAGCGGCTGAATTCATACAGCCTGTCGGCTGATTCACGGTTGATGGAATAAAACACCAGCCCCATGCTTACACTGTATTGATCATTTCCCTCTTTCGCGGGTGTCAGATTGAAGCTGGAGATGCACACCTTTTTGGCACCGCCTTCGCAGTAGCGGATGATTTCCTGAAATCCATCATACGAAAATTCTACGCTGAAGGAAACGGGAAAGCCATAGTACTGCATCCCTCCGGAGGATAGCTGCTGGGGCGGCCCGACGGAGATGCTTTTTAACTCCGTATTCAGAAGAACCGCAAGGCTTTCGATGAACATGATGCTGTCGGAGATATCCGCATTTTCCATCAGATAATCTCCCAGCCTTTCGTCCACAACCTCTCTGGTTTTAATCTCGGCTTTGTAGCTATTGATGTTAAGATACTCCAAATCCAGGGTTTCTTTTTGCGCCTTCACTTCGGAAAGCCTGGTCTGTGTAGACTTTATTTTCGGGAGCGAATCGATGACAACCAGCTTGACGAATGCAAAAGCATATATTAGACCAATGAGGACAAGAATCATGATTTTCTCTTTTTTGTTCAGGGTCATGTCTATACCTCCCGTTTATTTCAACAATGTATACGAAAGAGTAAAATCCACCGGTACAAAGGATTGCGCCATCGACAGAGCTCCCCCTTTTCCCTGAAGCTGCTGCAACCGGTTCAGGTTCCCGACCAGCTCGGTGTAAACGATGCTGTTGCTCGCCGTCCCTGACAGGGAAATGGAGCTGCCGTTGAAGCCGATGGTTTTGATGAAACAGTCTGCGGGGATCGCCTGCTCGACCAGGACGAGAATTTGAGAGGCTGAAGTGTTTTTTTGATCGATATCCCGGATGACTGATTTTTTACCTTCGACCCTCTGTGTGATATTGGCAAGATCGGCTTTGACATTGCGAAGCTCGGCATACTTGGGATCCTGCATGCTCTTCTCCACTTCCGAGGTTTGCTTTTCCAGCCCGGCAATGATGATCCCCGGTATGAACAATAACAGTATCGCCACCGTAAAGCCGATCACAAAAACGACGATTTGGGCTGCAGGGATGCTTTTTTTCTGCTCGCCTGCATCCATCCTTGCTGTTGCTTCAGGCTCGTTGACAAGAAAGTTGATGTCTTTCATAGATTCGCCTCCCGTTTTATTGCTTTTTTCAATGCACCCGCCGGGTGCATTGAAAAAAGCAATGAAACAAGGATTATTCAATTCCCTCAGAACAGATTTTATTTCTCAGGCTGTACTCGGCAACGATGGGCTCCTCCAGGTTCATCGCGTTGTTCCCGGTGCTGGTCTTTTCCGAAACCAAAACCACTGTCAGACAATCATTGAAGTAAATAAAGGTGCTTTCATCTTCACGCAGACCATTCACAACAGGTTCGAAGGTTTCCCCGTCAGCGGTACGGTACCACAGTTCCCTGCCCTCCAGCTTATACTGCCCCAGGCTCTTCTCCGTCAGTGTGGAACCG
>JAGOJH010000086.1 GCA_017995215.1 Thermoclostridium sp. | reverse complement strand
AGCCGCGATCTTTTCAATAATAAAAGTCAAATAGCCGGAATCATTTCTTTTTCCCCTGTGGGGTACGGGTGCCATGTAGGGACTGTCTGTTTCAATCAGAAGCCTGTCGTCGGGAACATATTTTGCAACCTCAGCCGGTTTACGGGCGTTTTTAAAGGTGGTTGCCCCGCCAAGGCCAATATAAAAACCCATTTGAAGCACTTCTCTGGCCATTTCAACGCTGCCGGTGAAGCAGTGGAAGACCCCTCCGACCGTATCGGCTTTTTCCACCCGCAGAATATCCATAACATCCTGATGCGATTCCCTGTCGTGAAGAATCAGCGGCAGCTTCAGCTCTTTGGCCAAATGAATGTGGGCAGCCAGGCATTCTTTTTGTGCAGGCCTTGGGGACAGGTCGTAATGGTAATCCAAGCCAACCTCACCAATGGCCACAACCTTCGGGGTTAACGCCATATCCCGCAGGATTGCCAGCGCTTCCTGTGAGAATTGGGATGCGTCGTGGGGGTGAATTCCCACAGCAGAATATATAAAATCGTAATCTTTCGCCAGTGCAAGGCATTTATATGCCGATTCCAGGTTGCTGGAGGGGTTCACCACCCGGACAACACCCTGCTGGCGTATACCTTTTAGAACTTCGGCACGATCCTGGTCAAATTGATCGTCATCATAATGGGCGTGTGAATCAACAATCATCCTGCTTCCTCTAAGAGAGCTGACAGCCAACGGGAATGTCGTCTGAAACAGTAGCCAGCACCAGCCGGTTGTCCTCTTTATCTGTGGCCGCCAGAATCATACCCTGTGACTCGATGCCCATCAGCTTTGCAGGCTTCAGGTTTGCAATCAGGATTACCTTTTTGCCGACCATTTCCTCGGCAGTGTAATGCTTTGCAATACCCGACACCACCTGCCTTGTTTCAAAACCGATATCCAACTGCAGTTTTAACAGCTTGTCAGATTTCTCAACCTTTTCACAGGAAATAACCTGCGCCACCCTGAGATCCAGCTTTGCAAAATCATCGATGGCGATCTGCGGCCTCAGCTCGGGCAGTTGTTTCTTTTGCGCGGGCGTGGCAGCCTTTTCAAGCTCCTTCATTTCCTTTTCCAAATCTATTCTTGGGAATATAACCTCACCGGGTGCAACGGGGTTTCGTTCCATCCTGCCCCATTGCTTAGCGCTGTCCCAACTGCGGCAGCTTTCACCAACCCCAAGCTGCTGCCAGATTTTTTCAGGCGTTTCAGGCATGAAGGGTTGTATGAGAATGGACACTATGCGCAGGCTCTCAGCCAGGTTGTATAATACCTGAGCCAGCCTGGGCTTTTTGCTTTCATCCTTTGCCAGGATCCATGGAGAAGTTTCATCGATATATTTATTGGACCTGGATACTGTCTTCCAAATTTCCTGAAGTGCAGTGCTGAACTGAAGCTGATCCAGAAGCAGCTCTACCTTTTGTGGTGTTTCCATGACCACCCGCATCAGCTCATTATCCTGTTCGTCCGTTTCCAGAGTTTCTGGCAACGTGCCGCCAAAATACTTCTGAACCATCGCAACGGTTCTGGAAACAAGGTTTCCCAGATCGTTGGCCAGATCGGAATTGATGCGCTGTATCAACGCCTCGTTCGAGAACACCCCATCCGAACCAAAGGGAACCTCTCGCAACAGAAAATACCGGATGGCATCCAACCCGTATTTTTCAATCAACACCACCGGGTCGACCACATTACCCTTGGATTTTGACATCTTCCCGCCTTCAAGAACAAGCCAGCCGTGGCCATATACCTGGCTGGGCAGCGGAAGCTCAAGAGCCATCAGCATCGCAGGCCAGATGATTGTGTGAAACCTCACGATTTCCTTGCCAACGAGATGTACATCCGCCGGCCAGTAACGGCTGA
The DNA here is from genome assembly GCA_017995215.1 of Thermoclostridium sp. GTDB lineage: Bacteria > Bacillota > Clostridia > DSM-8532 > DSM-8532 > JAAYJG01. The sequence continues at coordinate 13,519 of JAGOJH010000086.1, read as the reverse complement.
AATTTCCATCATCCTCTGAAAGGTATCCCAAAGCGGTGATGTAGTTTGATAATGCATCTATCCAAACATATACCACATGCTTATCATCAAAGGTAACCGGAATGCCCCACTTGAAGGATGTGCGGGACACGCACAGATCATCCAGGCCTGGCTTGATAAAGTTGTTGATCATTTCATTCTTTCTGGAAATAGGCTGTATGAAATCCGGGTGCTCCTCCAGATATTGCATCAGGCGACCCTGATACTTCGAAAGACGGAAGAAATAGCTCTCTTCCCGGGTTAATTCCACGTCCCTGCCGCAGTCCGGACATTTTCCGTCCTTCAGCTGGGTTTCTGTCCAGAAGGATTCGCATGGTGTGCAGTACCATCCCTCATATTCACTTTTATAGATATCGCCCTTGTCATACAGCTTTTTAAAGATTTTCTGAACAGCCTGCACATGCTCATCATCGGTGGTGCGAATGAACTTGTCATGGGTGATTTTCATCATCTGCCACAAATCTTTGATGCCTGCAACGATCTTATCGACATATTCCTGCGGCGTTACCCCTTCCTTTTGGGCAATCCGTTCTATTTTCTGGCCATGCTCATCCGTTCCCGTCAGAAACATCACATCATAGCCCTGAAGCCTTTTATACCGGGCCATGGTATCGGCGGCCACAGTCGTATAGGAATGGCCTATATGGAGCTTCCCGCTGGGATAATAGATGGGGGTGGTGATATAGTATTTTCCACGTTTCACTTTGTTTCCTCCCGTATTTCAACCCTTCAGGGGCTTTATTCTACCGTCTGCCGGGGTTTTACACAACAGCCTTCGGCAGGCAGGAAAGCTTGCAGGTTTCTTTTGGTTTATTGTTATTGACGGACAATCAAATAATGGTCTTCTGAAGTATTTTAACCCGCATAACGGGTTTAAACCCGTCTTTCACCAATCATTGCCCGGTTTCATCCTGTATCTATACTAACTTAATCCACTTGTTTTTTCAAGACAAGGTTTACCAGAAGCTGTCGCCAATAACATATAGCCAGTCACTGCTCCCCCCCTTAGTAAGTACATTATTTGAGTTTTTCACCCACTGGCTTGAATTTACCATTTTCTTGCGATATCCTGTATACAACGACATGAAGGGTTAGCAGACCGGAGGTGGATTTATGGTCAGAGTTTCCATTGGGCAGGACAGCCATCGGTTCGATTTCGAGAACAGCGATAAAAAACTGAAATTGGGTGGTATCTTCCTTGAAGGCACCCCTTTGATGGGAAACAGCGATGCCGATGTGGTGCTGCATGCTCTGACGAATGCAGTGTCCGGGGTTACGGGAGTGAATATTCTTGGTGCCGTTGCCGACAAAATGTGCCTGGAGGACGGCGTCACCGATAGCAGCGCATATCTTGCCGAAGCGATGAAACACCTGAAAGGGAGCATCAACCATGTATCGTTCTCCATCGAGTGCCTTATTCCAAAGCTTTCTGCGCATATTCCCAGGATGAAAGCACAGATTGCTCAGCTTTTGAGTATTGATGCATCGAATATTGGTATCACTGCGACCACGGGAGAAGGTTTGACCGATTTTGGTTTGGGCCTTGGTATTCAATGCTTTTGTGTGCTTACGGTATCCGATTGATTGCTATGGGGCTTAAGCCCTGAACGGGATATGTCTTTCAACATCAAAAAGCAGAATTGTACGTGGCACGCTGACTTTTATCTTGCGAGTATGCCCGCCCTGAAGGTGGGATGATAAAAGTTCTTTGCAACACCAATATCACAAAAAACCCTCAGCCCGGTGTTATCCATCGCTGAGGGGGATTTGCCTTTCTTATTCCAGTTCCATTTCTTTAAGCCTGTAGCCTAAAACCATTAGTCCATCACTGAGGTGAACATTTTCAATAACAGTATTTCCTGAAAGCTTTAAATCCTGTGGAGAGAAGTTCCAGATTCCCTTCACCCCAAGGGCTACAACCTTTTCGGCCACTTCGGAGATGATTGGGTTGGGTACTGTGAGAATGGCAATATCCACTTTGTTTTGCTTAACAAAACTCTCTAACTGATCAATATGCAAAATTTTTAGTCCCTTAATCTCTTTTCCCACGCGTTCGGGGTTAACATCAAAAACACCGATCAGATCGTAGCCGCGTTTTTGAAAGTTCGTATAGTTTGCCAGCGCATTTCCCATGTTCCCTGCGCCAATGATGATGGTGCTGAACCTTTTGTCCACACCAAGGATTTTTCCAATTTCTTTGTAAAGGGACTCTACATTATACCCATAACCCTGTTGGCCGAAGCCTCCAAAACAGTTAAGATCCTGACGGATTTGGGATGCGGTAATTCCCATGCGCTCACTGAGCTCTTTCGATGAAATTCTTTTTATGTCCACCCTCAGCAAATCGGTTAAATATCTGAAATATCTGGGTAATCTACGGATGACGGCCATAGATATCTTTTTTTCCATATGCTTCCCCCTTGTAAAAACTCTGTAAAAGTCTGGATTCATTATACCATCTTTGTGATTTTTTTGTCAAGGTTTGTTACAAAACAGCCAAACTATGTGTAATATGCTGTAGGCAAGGGTTTGCCTATATCTTATTTCCTAGACCCTGTCATTGTTTGGTTGACATAATTTCTATCAGTCATGAAACCCATAAAGGGAAATAAGGTTCTTTGACCAACACAAAAGCAAGGGGTATGCCGGGAGCGTACCCGCTGGAACGCTCCTTCAGCATATTGATCCGAACACAAAAAGACGTTAATTTGATATGCAAAACAACTATTCATCCGAATATCAGCACGTAAATTTAAAAACGACCCTTGATTATTTACAGCCTGACATCAATTCCTTCCTGGCGAAGGTAATTCTTTAAGTGCTGAATGTTCATCTCCCCAAAATGGAACAGTGATGCTGCCAGGACCGCATCGGCTTTTCCAATGGTAATTGCATCACGGAAATGTTCTTTCGTTCCCGCACCACCCGAAGCAATAACAGGGATTTTTACGGCTTCGGCAACCTGGCGCGTCAATTCCAAATCATAACCAATCTTTGTTCCATCCCGATCCATACTGGTCAGAAGAATTTCACCCGCACCCAGCTTTTCAGCCTGAATGGACCACTCTATGGCATCGAGGCCCGTATTGATTCTGCCTCCGCCGATATACACATCCCAGCCCGATCCATCTTCTCTGATTTTTGCATCAATTGCCGCAACAACGCATTGACTGCCAAAACGCAGGGCGGCCTCTGAAATCAGTTCCGGACGTTTGACTGCAGCAGAATTTACACCTATTTTATCCGCACCGGCAAGAAGAAGTTCCCGGAAATCTTCTACAGTACGTATGCCGCCACCGACGGTGAAGGGTATAAAAACCTGCTCCGCCACACGAGCAACCATATCCACAACGGTTTTGCGGTTCTCATGGGTAGCCGTGATATCCAAAAAGGTTAATTCATCCGCTCCTGCTTTATCATAAGCAGCAGCGCAGGCTACCGGATCACCGGCGTCCACCAGGTTCACAAAGTTAATGCCCTTCACTACCCGGCCTTGGTGTACATCCAGGCAGGGAATAATTCTTTTAGTCAGCATACAGTTTCCTCCGCTTTAAATGAGTCTGAAAATATATTATAGCAGCCGAAGCAATTGTGCAAGAAATTTAACACACCTGGATGCATGGGCGGAAGGATCTCTTCAGGAGTAATACGATCTCCTTCACTTCGTTCAGGATGACAGGAAGTGCCTGTTTACCTCCGAATAGAAGCACGCAGGATGCATAAAATTTTTCCCTTCACGTGAATATTTTCACAAGACAATGCTTACTTATTTTACGTATTGTACAATAACGAGGAAGGAAGTCCCCCTCCTGTGTATGTGACGCGTACCGATTACCCTTGATCATGCAGTAAGCATATCTCCCTCCTCGATATAGCGGTGTGTTGCAATTGCAAAACAATTGCTTCTGTTGCTATAATAATCCTTAGTGGTACAGATGTTGAAGACATAACAGGAAGTAAGCTTGTAAGGAGGTATATCATGATTTGTCCAAATTGTGGCGCTCAATTAGCAGCAACCGCAAAGTTTTGCACAACATGCGGAGCCAAAATGGGAGGAATTGCACCTATCCCGGTCAGCAGCCCGCAGCCGGCTGGTAACCCCGGGTATAGCAGCAGTAATCCATCCGGTACATACCAGAGCGGGGATTCATCAGACAGATATTCCACTACTGGTTCCGGTGCATACACCGAAGCAAATCCGTCAGGCGGATATGCAGGAAATAACCCGGCAGGTGGGAAGAGAATGCAGAAGGCTGATGAAGTAGAGTTTAAAATTTATGGTGAAGACATCCAGTTTGTTGAAATCATGCTGGATCCCGGCGAAACAGTTATTGCAGAGGCTGGGGCCATGATGTATATGGACAGTGCTATCCAGATGGACACTGTTTTCGGAGATGGCTCGGGCAAGGAAGGAAAAGATTTGATGGGTAAGCTGTTTTCGGGTGCAAAACGCCTGATCACAGGGGAAAGCCTGTTTATGACCGCCTTTACCAATACTGGAAACGAAAAACGCTGTCTGTCCTTTGCTGCACCATACCCGGGCACTGTTGTTCCCTTTGATCTGGGAGATTACGGCGGAATGCTGATATGCCAAAAAGATTCCTTCCTTTGTGCTGCAAAGGGAATCTCCGTAGGTATCGCCTTCCAGAAGAAAATAGGTGTCGGCCTTTTCGGCGGAGAAGGCTTCATTATGCAAAAGCTTGAGGGCGATGGCCTTGCATTTATGCATGCGGGCGGTACGATTATTAAAAAGGAATTGATGCCCGGTGAAGTCCTGATGCTTGATACAGGCTGCCTTGTGGCCATGAGCCCTACGATCAATTATGATATTCAGTTCGCAGGAAATATTAAAACTGCCTTATTCGGCGGTGAAGGTTTATCCCTGGCAAAACTGACAGGACCGGGGACCGTTTGGCTTCAATCCCTGCCCTTCTCAAGGCTTGCAGACAGAATTTATTCCGCATCAAAGGCAGGTGGAGGCAAGGGCCGTGAAGAAGGCAGCATTCTTGGCAACATTGGCATCGGCAATTTCTTCGGCGGAAACGGCTAAGAAACAGCTGGTATTGTTTTAAGAGCATTAACAGGTATAACTCCTCGGTCCCTTCCGGGATCGGGGAGTTTTTCTTATGGTAAAAACGTCAGGTGGAGGGCATCTTTAACTCGTTATTTTCCTCGAAACTGTGGTAATATCAACTATACGATGACCGGGAAACCATTCGGGTGATTTCATAAACCGGAACTTATTGAAGTGCTTTGTTGGCAAACAGTACCCGGACACGGTGTTCTGGAGGTTTTGAATGAACTATTTTATCACCTTTCTTGAGGGGATCATCTCATTTATATCGCCCTGCCTGCTTCCTCTGCTGCCTGTTTATCTATCTTATTTTGCCGGGCAGAATACGCAGGATAACAAACGTAAAACCTTTGTGAATGCTGTTGGCTTTGTGGCAGGGTTTACTGTTGTTTATATTACCATGGGCGTTTTCGCAGGCTTTATTGGAAAAACATTGCAGCAGTATCAAACGTTAATGAATATCATCACCGGATTAGTTGTGATCATTTTTGGATTGAACTATATGGGCGTACTGAACCTGTCATTTCTGAACACAGCAAAAGGATTGCAGATAAAACAGAGAGAACCCGGGTTTTTTTCCTCACTGCTTTTCGGTTTGGTTTTTTCTATTGGATGGACCCCCTGCATCGGTGTTTTCCTTGGATCAGCACTGATGATGGCAACACAGAGCGGCAGCAGCCTGACAGGTATCCTGATGCTGTTTTGCTTTTCCATTGGTTTGGGCATCCCTTTTATCATCAGTGCATTGTTGATTGAACGCTTAAAAACCACTTTCGATGTGATCAAGAAGAATTATAAGACCATCCATCTTGTCAGCGGGATTTTTCTTGTGCTGATTGGGGTGTTGATGGCTACAGGAGCTTTAGGGAAGTATTTGTCCTGGATAACCGGGTAACATGAAAACAACTGCCGAGGTACTAATGACCAATATGCTGTCAGGAGGAAACCGATGAATGCAAAAATAAAAACACTGTTTGGAATTGTTCTTTTTGTCGTATTGATGGGCGGCGCTTATTTGGCTTATAACAATCTTGGCGCGAAAAACAGACCAGACCTTTCAGCCCCTGTTCAAAAGGAAAACAATCCGCCACCACAGGCGGCTATACCGGATGAATCTTCAGAGCCTGCAATAACAGAGAATCCGGATAAACCTGCGCATGTCACCCCAACCGAATCGGCCATTCCGGATGAGGAAACTGCGAAAGAAGATGACTCGCAAACTGAAGCCGTGGAAAAACTGGCTGCTCTTGACTTTTCCGTGTACGATGCGCAAGGGAATGAAGTGAAACTGTCGGATTTCTTTGGCAAACCCATTGTCATCAACTTCTGGGCCACCTGGTGCCCTTATTGTGTTGAGGAAATGCCGGTATTCGAACAAGCTTTCCAGAAATATGGCAATGAGATCCAGTTTCTGATGATTGATTCTGTGGATGGTCAAAGAGAAACGCAAGCTAAGGGAGAACGCTTCATTCAGGAGGAAGGTTTCACTTTCCCTGTCTTTTTTGACACCGATGGAAGCGCAAGCTTCGCCTATGAGGTCTATTCTCTTCCAACATCAGTTTTTATTGATCCCGATGGATATGTTATTGTCTACCATCCGGGAGGACTAACCGCTGATATGCTGCAACAGGGAATTGGATATATCTATTCTGGTGAATAGAGCATATTTTGCAGTACTGGAGCATTTAGCGATTGGTGGTTTTGGTCTGAGGCAGAAAACACATAGGCGGCTAGCTTGAGGGCATATAAAGCAGAGGCTTGCTACATGTTATCAGAATCATAAGAACTTGCGTCGAGTGACTTGGAGCCTTCAGAGGCAATCAGGTTGCGTACTTTCAGCCTAATCCTGGAACTCAATGAGGTTCTTCCAATACCGCTTCGGCATAAACTGCATCTGTGTTCGCGGGTTTTTCCGTTCCGCAATAGCAATGGTCTTGAAAAATGTCTTCCACAGGGCTGCATATTCATCCTCGGAGCCTGTTTTTTTGTTAGGAATGAGCGGCGGCTGATCAGTCATGATCAGCTCCTGGCCGTCGAACACCGCGCAGAGGTTTCTTTTCTTATCATGCACAATGAACGGCTGTGAGGACAGCCTTTCGGTGAAATGTGGTGCCAGCAGCACAGTGATGTTGTGATCGGGCTCATAACCGGCATAGAAAATGCCTTTACTGATTTCCTGAAACCTTAACAAGCCCATGAACCGATGGACCTCATACCCCACACGCCTGTTCAAATCGATGATTTGATGAATGTGAGGATCCTGAATATAGTTCACAACCTTTTTGCCCAATTGATAGCCTAAGCGCAGGAAATGAAGGATTAAATCAGGCGCGTCTTCGCTTTCACTCAGCCAGGCACGATAAGCGATTTGCTGTGCGTGCAGCGATATTTTCACCGGAATGGAGTTATATACCCGCTGAAATTTCTCCATGTCGGTTTCCACAAAACGGGTTTCATCCAGAAAGGAAGGCTTGTATGTATCCCTTGCCCGGATCGAGGTTCCGGCATCCTTATCCCTATAGGCTTCAAACACGCAGGTTAACAAGCCTTCGAAGCTTCCGTCAAAAAGATAAACCATATCATCCTCATTCTTTGTGTAATCAGCTCAATGCTATACCCTGAACTTTGCAGTCAAGCAACTCTCTGTTCATATCGTTACCAACTCGTTCCAATGCTTTACACAGAAAATCTAAAGTTTACCGTCAGCTTTTTAAGGCTTCTATCATGTCTTGAATCTCAGCACTTGGAAAACGATATTTTGTTTCGCAAAAGTGGCATACCAGTTCTGTTTCATCCTGTTCCCGGGCTAATTCCTCCAAATCTTTCAGCCCCAGGCTTAGAAGGTTTCTTTCCATTCTTTGTCTGGAGCAGTTGCATCGATAGGTCACAGGCCGCGTATCCAAAAAAACAAGCTCTCTGCCGTCAAGCACTTCCTTTAAAATATCTTCCAGGCTGCTGCCATCCAGCAGCCTTGTGATGGGTGGCATCTTTTCAATACAGCCCTCCAGCCAGGAGATGGTTTGATCATCGCAGTTGGGCATCAGTTGGATAAACAGCCCTCCTGCGTTGATGATTTTCCCTTCTCTTCCTACCAGAACACCCAGGCTCGTAACGGTAGGGGTCTGTTCCGAATGGGCATAGTAGAAGGTGATATCTTCAGCAATTTCACCGGAAACCAGATCAACGCGACCGATATAGGGTTCCTTCAGACCCAGGTCGGTAATGACATTCAAATATCCCTTTCCGACCGCACCGGCAATATCAAACTTTCCCCGCTCGTTAATGGGCAGATCAAACCAGGGGTTGTCTACATAACCACGCACATTGGATTGGGCATCGGTGACCGCCAGGATACCTCCGATAGGACCATCTCCCTTAATTTGAATGGTAATGGTGCTGTTGGTGTCCTTCAGGGTTCCTGCCATCAGCGCTGCAGCGGTTAACGTCCTTCCCAGCGCTACCGACGGGGTGGGATTCATTTGGTGAATGTTTTTGGCTTCTTCCACGGTTTGAGTGGTGAGTGCCGCATAAATTCGGACCATGCCATCCTTTGTAATGGCTCTGAGCATATAATCGTTCATTTTTTTCTCCTCATATGATGTAATTCAATTGTAAATTGCATTATCATGCATTTCTTTAATGCTCTTAAAAGCTATAGGCTTCCCTTATGAATTCGGTTTATTTCTCTTCTCCAGATTCACAAGCGCCATTTGCATCGGATTTTCACGGATCCCCATAAACCCGATATTTTTGCCATTGCTTCCGATAACGCGATGGCAGGGAATGAGCAATGGCAGAGGGTTTTTCCGGACGATTTGGCCCACTGCACGAGCTGCTTTGCTATTGCCCGCCCTTTCAGCCAACTGCCCGTAACTGACCGTTTGTCCATATGGAACCTGTAACAAGGCTTGATAAACCTTTTGTGCGAACGGTGTACCGGGAACGGTGAAGGGAAGGCTGAATATGCTTCTTATTCCCTTGATATACTCCTGAATCTGCTCCGCGGCTTTTTTGCATGGTTCATTTTCTGATAAAACGGCATATCCTTCCACTAAAGGCGCTTCACTGCCTGGAAGGCATACCCGTATAACCCCGTGGTCATTGCACAGGATTGTGAACAAGCCTAATTCGGTTTTCACAACGGCCTGATAAAGAATCCGCTTTTCAAGCGCATATCGGATTTTCATCCACTGACTGAGTTTCTCTTCATAAGAAACCGAGGCATTTGCAGGGCTTGAAGAAGGCAAGCGCAGGTGATAAACCGGTCGTCTCAGAAAAGGCAACGTGTATTGGCAAAACTGTTTCCAGGCAGTATTCCCGTTACAGAACACATATTCAATACCAGGATTGGCTTCCAGCAGGCCTGCAATATCATTCAGCTTCTCTGCGCGGATATTACTATCCAGGCTTCCTTCCCTTTCACAGCTTTCATATACATCCCACAGGGCTATGTTCTGACCCAGTACAAATTCTTGTTTTTTAATATACTCAGTTTCAATAGCGGCATCAAAAATTCTGAAGATCAGGTGCCAGAACAAATTACGTGTATACGCGTAATACTGCTGCTGTCTTAAGGATTCCTCCCCGGGCATCGTACCAAGGATTAAAGCGCGGCAGTTTTTATCGACAATCGGCTTGAAGGACCTTTTTGCCGCAGGTTGATTTTCAACATTTATCATCACAGTTTGCCAAAGCCTTTCATCATCTGTTAGAATATATTAGCACTACATGAATATAGTGACGCTTGTATTTGTGCCTTCATCCGTAAAGACTACTTATGTTGCGCATGACATGATTTTATCATAAAGATATCCTGCTGCAAACTGGCATAAAATATGCCGCAGTATGGTTAATGGAGAGTAATATGGATTTTTTACGTTTGGTAATAATAGCAGTTATTCCTGGATTGGCTTTGGCACTTGGATTATATCTGACGGATCGCTATGACAGAGAGCCCGTAAGGCTTTTAGTCAAACTTTTTGTGTTCGGTATTTTATCGGCTATTCCTACCCTGTTTGTCGAACGGTTTTTAGGTAAACTGAATTTTTTTCCGCCGCTCTTATCGGCAGCCTGGACAGCTTTTGTCGTCGCCGGCTTTACTGAGGAATTTTTCAAACGCGCCGTTGTCATGTTGGTTGCATATCGCCATAATGCCTTTAATGAAAAACTGGATGGAATTATTTATTGTGCTTATGCATCACTGGGGTTTGCGACTATTGAGAATATTTTATATGTTGTGACGGGTTATGATGCCGACCCTTATATCGGCCTGTACAGAGGGCTGTTAAGTGTGCCGGCCCACATGCTGTTTGCCGTTACAATGGGTTATTATCTGTCTTTGGCCAGGTTCAGCCCGGATAAGCAAAGCCAGACAAAGTACCTGAACCTTTCTCTGACAATACCGATCATTTACCACGGCGTTTTCGATTTTATTCTTATGGCAAACATTCCTCTGCTGCTAATCCTTTTTATTCCCTTCGTCGTTTACATGTGGGTTGTGAACCTGAAAAAGCTGAACCGCTTTTACAAGGAATCAAAAGCTTACAATGCAACGATTTCAACCTGACGCAGCATGTGGTGTGGGATCGTTTCCCTTGCCGCGCCCGTTTTCCAGTTCATTGCAAGTTTTCCGGCTTGCTTTTCTGGGTAATAAAGCTAGTAATGATGTAATTAGAAGAAGGCAAGTTTAACATGACACAGAAGCGTAAAGACAAGGATTTAACCCGGGGGCCTATCGTTAAGCAATTGATTCAATTCGCAATCCCCTTATTGATCGGACAACTATTCCAACAGATGTACAATACCGTAGACACACTTGTGGTGGGAAACTTTGTGGGCAAGGAGGCGCTGGCGGCTGTGGGCAGCACCGCTTCCATCATCAATATGCTCATCGGTGTGTTCCTGGGTTTTTCAATGGGCGCAAACGTTGTAGTTTCACAGTATTACGGTGCTAATGATGAAAAATCTGTGCATGACACCGTACATACCACCATTGTCATGTCTCTGGCTTTTTCAGTAATTCTTACGGTTCTCGGTGTTGCGCTGGCACCGGTGATGCTGCGCATGATGGACGCGCCTGCCGATGTATTCCAGGACGCAGCCACTTATCTGCGTATTTATTTTGCAGGGGTATCGGGTCTGGTGCTATATAACATGGGGTCGGGAATACTGCGTGCGGTCGGAGACTCGAAACGTCCGCTATTGTTTCTAATATTCTCGGCGATTATGAACACCGTGCTGGATCTGATCTTTGTGATCGTATTCGATATGGGTGTGGCTGGCGTTGCCTGGGCAACAATTATTTCACAGTTTCTCAGTGCTGCACTCATCCTGATTGTCCTGTCTCGTACATCAGGTCCTTACAGGCTGATCTGGAGTCAGTTGATAATAAACAAAGACATTTTAAACAATATTATTCAAATTGGTTTGCCCTCCTCGATTCAACAGGGGATTACAGCCTTTTCAAATGTGTTTGTACAGGGTTATATCAATGGTTTTGGTTCGTCCTATATGGCCGGATATTCCGCCTATGGCAAGGTGGATGTTTTCGCGCTGCTGCCGATGCAGGCAGTTTCCATGGCCAGCACCACCTTCGTAGGCCAGAATATAGGCGCCGGTGACGTGCCTCGGGCCAAAAAGGGAATTAAGGCAGCCCTGTTGCTATCTCTTGGTTGTACTGCGGTATTGATCATTCCAATGATGCTGTTTGCACCCCGAATCATTTCATTGTTCAACAGTGAACCTGAAGTTATTCATTATGGTGCGCTATACATGCGCCTTACTTCGCCGTTTTATCTGACGGTGTGCATTAACCAGATTCTTGCAGGCGCTTTGCGCGGCGCTGGCGACACAAGGGCACCGATGTTCATCATGCTGGGTTCTTTCGTAGTGTTCCGCCAGATTTACCTCTTTATTTTCTCACGGGTCTTCCCGGGCAACTTCTACCCCATTGTTTTTGCCTACCCTGCTGGATGGATGCTTTGCAGCACCTTAATCTCCATTTACTTCAAGCGTTCGCATTGGGAACACCGGCGATTTATCATCCGAAAAGATGAGGCTTAGTTTGTTTAGTTTTCAAAAAAGCAGCAGCTTGCATTTCTATAGTCAATAGAACTGCAAGCTGTATTATTTTACTTTGTTTTTGTTTTCATTTCCCCGCCACCGCGGCCAAGGGGACCCTCCCCTGCCGTTAATCAGGCGCTCATTCTTTCCTGAGGTTTATTCAGGTAATCCAGCTTTGGCCTTAAAAAGTTGATTTCTCGCATGCTTTTCCTGTTTTCAACAATACTCTCATCGTATTCTCCAAGCATGCACCTGACAATTTTCTTAAAAAATAATGCAAGCATGTCCTCACCTTCAATCATCATGTTGTGAATACCTTCTGTCATCAGTATTCTATAAAATGAACCAACCAACTTCAATATTGCAAACTTCACGAATTTTTTGCTTCCGGTTTCGCATTTTCTGTTGATTTTTTATTCTACTGATAAGACGAAGAGACCAACAAAAAGTTTCATTAAAAAAGGATTAGATTTTGATTAACTTCACCGAATCACACAATTATTCATGTTAAAAGGTGTGTGTTTCATCCTGGGCGCAGCAATGTCATCCTTGGGCGCAGCTAGGGTCTGGAGTAATGCGAAGATCCTTCACTTCGTTCAAGATGGCAGGCTACGCCTGTTTATCCTGATCATTCGAAATCCCTGCACGATGACTTGTCAGGGCTGAGCGTTTTGTATATAATGGAAGCTGTTCAGATTGTTCCAGTATGCAAAAACAGGTCACAATATTCCTGTTTTGCATTTCGGGGCATCTGTATCGGGTTGTAAGTTCAGCCCGCTTTGAATCTAAAAAAGAAAGGTTTCAAGCCACTCCGCAGGAGAATGGCTTTCATTTTCTGAAACCGCACGGAGGTTGTTATGCTGATTTACGTTTTGATCCTGCCGGTGTTCATGATGGCGGATTACTATCTGACGCTTTTAGGCGAAAGGCTTTCAAAAGAATACCGGGAACACTATGTTTTGAAGGAATACGAGGTGAACCCTTTGTGGCAGCAGGATGTGAAGAAGCAGAAATGGTTCAACCCGAAGCAGTTGCTCCTGGTGGTGGTATTTACAGTTGTTTTTTATTTCTTCATTCAATACCTGTATGAGGATGATTATTTCCTGTTGCAGCTCCTGATGGGGATGATCACCGCACCTTATGCCATCATCCTGGGCAGGCATCTAAGCAATCTGCTTCTGTTCATGTACATTCGCAAAAACCCGGCCACACTGGAGGGAAAGGTGATTATCCCATCCACGTACATGCTGGTCACATCAAGAATCATGGTGGTACCGGGCGTTTTCATGTTTATTGTCATTTATGCCTTCACACAGCATACATTTGTCCTCGGCGGTGTTATCG
>JAGOJH010000085.1 GCA_017995215.1 Thermoclostridium sp. | reverse complement strand
GCCCTTACCCACAAGGAAAATACAACTGATTGGTACCCGTCATTAAAAGAGTGTTTTCCAGTTGACGCACTAATAATTTCTTCGACGATCGGGCTTATGTTTTGCCCGCCGAGAAAGTCGATGTCACAGACGGTGTCTTTCATCAGGGTGCTGGAGATAACCGGCCATTTTCCACCGAAGTAATTGTATAGATCAGGTTCGCTGATTTCGCTGTAGAGAGTATTTGTTACCAGAGAGTATTGAAACCCTGTTTTTAAACTATCCAGGGTTAACCACTCGATCAGCGGCCCCAGGATATTCTTGTTTGGTGAGTCCCTGTTCACCAGGATACCGGTATCAGAGAGGGCCTGCGTTTTAAACGGCGGTGTGCATATGGCCCAGTCATTCCCATTGCTCACAAACCAATCCTCGTACTTGGACAGATACTTTACAAAATCATACGGATAAACATACCCAAATACGGGCTTGTCTTCCTGAATGCTCTGTTCAGCCGTCAATTCCTCATTCCCGTTGCTGACACGCATCATGTAGCCATTGTCAACCATATACTTTGAAACATCCATGAATTCTTCCCACTGAGGATCCAGAATGTAACGGATGTCGGGCCCGGATACGGAAGTTGAAAAACCATTGGAGTAAATTCTTTCCATATCAAACATTTCACTGTTATCAACCATCCACGACAGGTTATTCGCATCGGGTACGATATAACAGCCCCGTCCTTTTAGGGTTTGAGCAGCCTTCAGGAAATTCTCCCATTCATCTGTGCCTCCGCCGATGATCCTGGCTATCTCATCCGGATCATCTGTGCCCCATACATCCCTGGCAATAGAACGCCTGTAAAGAAATACAACAGGGTTCGCAACAAGGGGGAGTGCAATCAGCTCACCGTCCGGGTTTGTACCGATATCGATGATATTCTGCGGAATACCGGCCTTCTTTATTGCGGCTTCAACATCGATGCCAAGCTCCCGATAGGGACTTGCATGCCTGGAATAATCTCCATGAATCATTTCATGGGAATAAGCGTCAGGAACACAGTAAATATCCACAATGTCACTGCCGCTGCTTTGCATGTTCAGATTGATGAGAGACAGGATGCAATAACTGTCAACCTGTGAAGCATTGATCAAATTGACCTTGCAGTTGAATTCAGGATGGCTTTGGGCATATTCCTTCACGAACTCCACCAGCAGTGAGTCATAGGAATAGATGTTCAACTGTCTGGTTTTAACAAGAGACTCAAGCTTACCCCCTGGAAAGAATCCATCCTTATCGTTTTCATCATTTTTGAGTGTATTAAGGCATGATTGCTTAAACTCAGCAAGGGCAGCTTCCTTGTCTGTTTCTCCCCTGAGATAATCTTCAGTCTTATAATACCAATCAAACAACAGGTCAAAGCCGGCGCCATGTTTTTTAGTCGGTGTCTGCAGGGCTTTATAGACCAACTTGTTTACGTTTTGTCCGCCCAGAAGGGCATTCGAATTATCTGTATTTAAAAGTACCGTCCCTGAAACAACGGTTCTTTTGCCACCATAGGCTGATTCATCCTCACCATCGTGAAAAGTGCCGTTCGCCAGACGAACCTGAAGCCCGGTTTCTGTATGATCCAGCGTGATCCATTCTATCAGGGGTCCAAGCACATCCTTGTTTTTTGAGTCCCTGTTGACCATGATCCCCGTATAATAATCCAAATCCTTAAATCCCTGATAAAACCCTGTATCCATACTGACAGGCGGCAGACATACCGCCCAGTCACCGGAGGTGGCTTCCAGCCAGCCCGAAAGCCATGAAAGCTCGTTATCCTCGGTGAAAAAACCGAACACAGGCTTGTCACCTTTGCCGTTCAGAGCTTTAAACCACTCCTCAG
Source organism: Thermoclostridium sp. (assembly GCA_017995215.1). Taxonomy (GTDB): domain Bacteria; phylum Bacillota; class Clostridia; order DSM-8532; family DSM-8532; genus JAAYJG01. The sequence goes on along the minus strand of JAGOJH010000085.1, from coordinate 13,571 downwards.
TCGTCGGATATGTATTGCTGATTAAACCCTTCTCAAGCAGGTTCTTCGAATTATCCATGTAGGCTTCCCAGGTGGGATTCAGTTGAAAGCTCCCGTTTGAACCCGTATCAAAGGAAATGTTTGTATCAATAAAACACGCCAGATTCTGGTAGCTCGGCAGAATGTAAATACCATGATCCTTCAGCTTTTCTGCAGCTTTTAAGAATTTGTCCCACTTTTCAGTGCCGGAGCCGATCAATTCGGCAACCGTGTCCGGATCGTCCGTTCCCCAAACCTGTTTGGCAATGGAACGGCGATACATAAAAAGGTTCACATTCTTTTTATAAGGAAGCGCAATCAATTCTCCACTGGGATTGGTTCCGGCATCGATGATAATCTGAGGGATCTCAGCATCCTCTAAAGCGGCTTCAACATCGATGCCAAGCTCCTGATAGGTGCTTGCAAACACAGCATAGTCACCCTTGATGAATGACAGCAGCAATAAAGATGCATAGAACAGCGATAACCATTTTTTTGTTCATATAGAACCACCTTTCGCAAACGACTGTACATAATCCTATCATAACATTCAGATTTTTGAATGCATAGGTTGTTTTTTCGGCTCCTGATTTGTTGTTTACTGTTCGCGAACGCAGTGGAGCTTGGGGTGGTTGCTTGGATGATTTCATGGCGAAAGGCAACATGTCTCAAAGCTATGCTGCATGCAAAAAGCAAAGCTGTGAAGAAACAGCGCAGAAAGAAGTCTTAGCCTTACAAGCACACAATTCCCCTCATTCAATATACTGATTGTAAATGGGGGTATTTTTAATGAGAAGATCATCGCAAGCCAGATATGCACCATACCTGCGAGTGCGTTACAGAACCCGGCAGTATGGAACTGTTCGATCAAACCCGCAGGCACGAAATCTTGCATTAATGCTTCGCTTTGTTGTGTGCGTTGTATGCTTCGTATTTGCAGTAAACGGTATGACAGATCACTTCAGGGCAGCCGTTGAAAACATCTGTGAATACAAGGTATCTCAGCTGGTCAGTGAGTATATTGACAGAGGTGTTTTACAGGCAACAGAGCTTTATCCGGTAAAAAGCTTTGTGCATGTGGCAAGAAACCCGCAAGGGCAGGTTACCTCTGTGGAAACTGATGCTATCGAGGTGAACCGCTTTGCTGCAAATCTGTCGGAAAGTATTTTGGAAGAGATTAAAAAAAGAGAACGGGATAAAATAGAAGCCCCATTGGGTGTCTTAACAGGGAACGGTTTATTGTCCGCACTGGGGCTTTCAGTGCCATATCGGATCATACCGGCCGGAAAGGTAACGGTAACCCCCTGTTCTGGCTTTGACCACTCCGGCATTAACCAGACGGTTCACCGACTACAAATGGAGGTATCGGTGAATGTTAGAATACTGTTTCCACTGATGAATAGGGAGGAAGCCGTTAAGCGTACTGTCATTGTGTCGGAAACAGTTATTATCGGGGAAGTCCCGACCACATTGCTTACAAGAGAGTTCCCCTGAAGCTTCCTTTCAGAAAAGTATCGACGGGCGTTCAGAATCAAGTTTATTATTCTGATAAATATTTGACCTGTTACCTGTGAGCCGGCAATGACTTACAAAAACGCAGTCTCCCTTGACAACTGCCAGAAAAAGGTGCACAATGCTGTTACATACATGGGCGTGTGACGAATGAGCACATGAGGGAAGGGACGGTTTTTTATGCCTGATATTACGGTTGCAAAGGTAATGCAAAGAATGGTAGACTATTTGAGAGGAGACGCAAAACGTATTCAACATGCCATCAAGGTTCATTCTCTGGTTCGAAACATCGCACTGCTCTCCAACCTGAAAAGGGACAAGCTGACCGTTATTGAAGTCACTGCATTGCTGCACGATATCGGGGTACCGGAATGTGAGCGTAAATACAATTCCACGGCCGGTCATTATCAGGAAATGGAAGGCCCGCCCATTGCCAGAAAGCTTCTGGAAGGAATTGCACTTGACAGGGATGATCTGGACAGAATCATCTATCTGATTGGCCACCACCACAGCTACCACATGATCGACGGCGTTGATTTTCAAATTCTCATTGAAGCCGACTTCCTGGTGAACCTGTATGAACATGCTATTGATGAAGAAGGAATCATCAGTATCCGGGAAAAATATTTTAAAACGCAGGTCGGAAAGAGAATATTGGATTCGATGTACGATCTGTAAGGCACTGGGGTGAAGTTATGCCACTGGTTCATATGGTTATTGCCGACAGTGACGAAGAATATGTTCACCGTCTGGCACAGTGGTTCAGAGAGAACAGGACGCGACAGTTTCAAATTTCCGCATTTACCTCTCAGGACAGCTTTTCCAAATACCTGCAAAGCGGTGATGTACATGCGGATGTTATTGTACTGAATGAAAATTTTCTTACGCCGCAGCTGATGGAAAAAGAGAATCTCATCATTCTGGGCAGCAGCGCGGCAAATCTTCCGTGTGTTGAAAAATATCAAACGGCTTCCTCTTTTTGCTCGGCCATACTCTCCAGTCTTACAGGGCTGCAGTGTATAAAACACGAGTCGGGACATGCCAGCAAAAGCAATATCATTGTTTGTTTTTCACCCGAACTGCGCCTGAAATCAACCCTGGCCTTATGGTTGTCCGCGATGAATCAGGATCATCTCTATATGAATCTTGAATCATTCCCGTATTACTTGCTGAACCGTGAATCCGACAGAACCCTGTCAGACATTATTTATCATATCAAAGCATCAAAAAGTAATCTTTCCATTGCCCTGGAAAGCTCAGTTTCCAGCAGCGGTGGAATTACTCATATTCCACCCATCGACAACCCCCTGGATTTATGGGAACTGACCGACAAGGAAACATGCATTCTTACACAAGCCATTCTTTCCTGGGGGCGCTTTACAAACATTATTCTTGATGTTGAATTCAATACTAGCCCACGAACCTTACAATGGCTTGAGGCAGCTTCCCGGGTCATTGTGCCCTTTACAACAACTCACCAGCAGCCGATCCTGGGAATGAAAAGCATGCTTTCATCTCTTCCAGGCGCCGGAACGGGTAAATATCATTGGGTTATTGCATCTGAGCATTTCAATGAAAGCCTTCAACAACAATTCGACGCACTCCATTTATTACCCTGGCTGGAAGAATTGCCTGCCAATTTTCACAACCTCAGGCTTGAAGCACATATGCTTGAGCAACTGAAAATTCTGGTTGCGGGGTAACATCTTCAAGCTTGAGTTTTGTTCGAATGAGTACCTTTAATCAGGGGAATATCTTAAAGCGTCAACATTGTTTGCATGAAAACGTCCAAGTCTTGCCGCTTTATCTGGCAAGCTTCCCAAAGTGCTGTAAATAGTACAGATTCGGGGTTATTCGTATGGAAACCGTGTCAAAGAGCGAATGGATCAAAGAAATTCGGCAGGAGGTCGCCAGAAAAAGGGAGCTGACCAACATTTCAGATGCAGAAATGGATGAGCAGCTGCTTGCCCTTGTGGAGGAAGAGGTATTTCAAAAGGCAAGAGAGCTTCGCCTTGGTGTAATGGAGAAAAAACAGCTTGTCGATTCGGTTTTCAATTCACTGCGCAGGTTGGATATTATTGAACCTCTTTTGAAAGATCCATCCATTACTGAAATTATGATCAATGGCCCCGAACACATATTCATCGAAAGAAACGGCAGGTCTGAAAGGATACCGTTGGCCTTTGAAGGCCACGAGCAGCTTGAGGACATGGTTCAGCGGATTGTTTCCCGAGTGAACCGCAGCGTCAACGAGGCCCAGCCGATTGTAGATGCCCGTCTGCCTGATGGCTCCAGGGTGAATGTGGTATTAAACCCAATCGCTTTACAGGGCCCACTGGTGACCATACGGAAGTTTCCGGAAAATCCACTGACCATGCAGCAGCTAATCCAAATGAACACCCTTACCTCCGAAGCGGCGGAATTCCTTCAAAGAATGGTTCGTGCGAAATACAACCTGTTTATCTGCGGGGGTACCGGTTCGGGCAAAACGACCTTCCTGAATGTCCTGTCCAATTTTATTCCCCCCCACGAGCGCGTTGTTACCATCGAAGACTCTGCCGAACTCAGGCTTTCAAATGTAGAGAACCTGGCGCGGATGGAAACCCGAAACGCCAATACCGAAGGGCTTGGAGAGATCCCGATGAAGGCTCTGATCAAAACATCCCTCAGAATGCGTCCTGAGCGTATCATTGTCGGTGAAGTACGCGGTGAGGAAGCTTTGGACATGCTGCAAGCGATGAATACCGGCCATGAAGGCTCTATGTCCACAGGCCACGCCAATTCCATCGCCGATATGCTCTCCAGGCTGGAAACCATGGTGCTGATGGCAGCACCGTTGCCACTGGAGGCTATACGCAAGCAAATTGCATCCAGCCTCGATATCATGGTTTATCTTTCCCGTTTTCGAGATGGCTCGCGCAGGCTGGTGGAAATTGCAGAGGTTTCAGGTTACTGTCAGGGTGACATTGTATTAAACCCGCTCTACAGGTTTTCTGAAGATGGTGAAGACTGCCAGGGCAGAGTATCAGGTGTTTTAAAGCCAACCGGCAGCAAGCTTGAGCACACAGACAAATTACAGCATAACCTCGGTGAAAGCTGGTAAAATGGGACATAATCATGTGTGGTACAATGAGACATTATCACAAACCGATCAGAAAAAGAAGGCTGGTAGAATAAAAAAATGTTGTCAACATAGCTACTGTGTGTTATACTACTGGAGAATAAAAAATACACACGCAGTCCGATTTATGAAATTGTGCCCATAAGCCTTTGAAACTGCAGTACCGCTGCTTTTAATAACGGGTCGCTCATGCTGGATTTTGCAAAGCAAAATCCTCTTTTTACGGGTCGCTCATAGCTGGGTTTTGCAAAGCAAAATTCTCCTTTATGGGTTTGATGCCGGGTATGAGAACCAGTGCTGAAGGGTTTTTCATAAAGTTGAATGCTGCGGAGGGTAAACAGGAGGCTTAATTTTATGTCTGTCATTTCTATGAAACAGCTGTTGGAAGCTGGCGTCCACTTTGGACATCAAACCAGAAGATGGAACCCCAAGATGGCGGAATACATCTTCACCGAAAGAAACGGAATCTACATCATCGATCTGCAAAAAACAGTACGCAAGCTTGAAGAAGCATATTTCTTCCTTCGCAGCGTGGTCGCCGAAGGCGGGGACATCCTCTTCGTAGGCACAAAAAAGCAGGCTCAGGATGCTATCCGTCAGGAAGCTGAAAGATGCGGCATGTTCTTTGTCAATAATCGCTGGCTTGGTGGGATGATGACAAACTTCAAAACCATTCGCAAACGTATCGAAAGGCTGAACGAGCTTCAAAAAATGGAAGCTGACGGAACCTTTGATGTTCTGCCAAAGAAAGAAGTCATTAAGCTGAAGCTGGAAATGGAAAAGCTTGAAAAGAACCTGGGCGGAATCCGTGAATTGAAGAGAGCACCCGGCGCATTGTTCGTTGTGGATCCCCGCAAGGAAAGAATCGCAATTTTGGAAGCAAAGAAAATGGGTATTCCCGTTGTAGCAATTGTAGATACTAACTGTGATCCCGATGAAGTGGATTATGTCATTCCCGGAAACGACGATGCCATTCGTGCCGTCAAGCTGATTGCAGGGAAGATGGCTGATGCTGTTATCGAAGCAAGACAGGGAGAGTCGATGGATACAGGCTCGGTTAAAGCAGAGGATGACGAAGAGGTTACATTGGATGATGTAACAGAAGATGAACAGATAGCTGAGGAAGAATAATTGAAATTTGAATAGGAGGATCATTCAATGGAAATTTCTGCTGGAATGGTGAAAGAACTCCGCGAGATGACCGGTTGCGGCATGATGGACTGCAAAAAGGCTCTGGCTGAAACAAACGGAGATGTGCAAAAGGCCGTTGAGTTTCTCAGGGAAAAGGGACTGGCATCCGCTGCAAAGAAAGCTGGAAGAATTGCAGCTGAAGGAATTGTTGAATCATATATCCATGGCGGAGGAAGAATTGGCGTATTGGTTGAAGTGAATATCGAAACCGATTTTGCGGCAAAGAATCCAGATTTCCGTGCTTTTGTAAAGGACGTAGCCATGCAGATCGCGGCAAGCAACCCCCTGTATGTTCAGAGGGAAGATGTACCTGCCGAGGTTGTTGAAAAAGAAAAGGAAATTTTGAAGCTTCAGGCCATGAACGAAGGCAAGCCTGCAAACATTGCTGAAAAAATGGTGATAGGCCGTGTAGACAAGTTCTATAAGCAAATCTGTTTGCTGGAACAGCCATTTATCAAGGATACCGACAAGACCGTTCAGGACATCGTGAATGAAAAGATAGCCATGATCGGTGAAAAGATCAGCATCCGCCGCTTCACCCGCTACGAAATGGGCGAAGGCCTGGCCAAGAAGGAAGACAACTTTGCTGAAGAAGTCATGAAGCAAGTCAAGGGTTAATTTTATGAATAAAAAGGGTATATTAATCAAAAGTTAATATACCCTTTTTAATGAATGGCTCAGTGCTTGATTTTATCATGAAAATATGTTATTAACCGGTCGCTCAGTTCTTGATTTTGCCTGGCAAAATCTATTGTTAACGGGTCACTCAGTGTTGGGTTTCGCTTGGCAAAATCCCTTGCTAACGGGTCGCCCAGTGTTGGATTTTGCTTGGCAAAATCCCTTGCTAACGGGTCGCCCAGTGTTGGATTTTGTTATGCAAAATCCCTTGCTAACGGGTCGCCCAGTGTTGGATTTTGTTATGCAAAATCCCTTGCTAACGGGTCGCTGGTGCAAGCATTCCATATGCTGGGGTTATCGTCCCGCGAGAGCGTTCCAGGATGTTAGGGTCAAGCATAAATCAAACCCGGAGGTTTTTATGGAGCTGAAATACAAACGTATACTGTTAAAGGTTAGTGGTGAGGCCCTTGCTGCAGATAACGGGTTCGGAATTGATCAGGACATGCTGGGTGCCATATGCTCGTCCTTAAAGCAAGCCATGGATATGGGCGTGGAGATTGCAGTGGTCGTCGGTGGCGGAAACTTCTGGCGCGGACGCCTGGGCAAAGGAATGGACAGGACAACGGCAGATCATATGGGCATGATGGCCACTGTGATCAATGCTCTGGCCCTTGCTGATGCGCTTGAATCCAGGGGTGTTCCTACAAGAGTACAGACAGCCATCGATATGAGAAGAATTGCCGAGCCGTATATCCGCGGGCGGGCAGTGCGACATCTTGAAAAGAAAAGGGTTGTGATCTTCGCTTGCGGAACCGGCAACCCATACTTTACCACCGACACGGCTGCGGCGCTGAGAGCGGCTGAAATTGATGCCGAAGCCATTCTTCTGGCGAAAAATGTTGATGCTGTCTACGATTCAGATCCGAAGCTAAACAGCAGTGCCGTCAAGTTTGATAAAATTTCTTTTTTAGAGGTCATCAACCGTCAGCTTGGTGTGATGGACTCTACTGCGTCAACGCTTTGCATGGACAATAACATTCCCGTTATTGTTTTCAGCATAAAAGAGCCTGATAATATAATAAAGGTTCTTACCGGCAACAATATTGGAACCTATATTGCAAAGGAGGTATAATCATGGACATGGAATACTCGGTTATAACCGAAAAAATGGACAAAACCGTTAACGTCTTGAAGGAAGATCTGTCGAACATCCGCGCCGGCCGTGCAAATCCGCACCTTCTGGATAAGCTTGTGGTTGAGTACTACGGTACGCCCACGCCTGTTAGCCAGGTTGCGAACATCAGCATTCCCGAGGCCAGGCAGATTGTCATTCAGCCATGGGACAGCAAGCTGCTGTCCGCCATTGAAAAGGCAATTCATGCTTCCAATATGGGGTTGAATCCGAACAATGACGGTAAGATCATCCGTCTGATATTCCCGCCGTTAACCGAAGAACGTCGCCTGGAGCTGACAAAGCAGGTGCGTAAAGATGGCGAAAACTCCAAGGTTGCCATCCGCCAGATTCGACGGGATGCTATGGAAAACTATAAAAAGATGAAAAAGAACAGCGAGATCACTGAGGATGATTTAAAAGTTGCTGAAAAAGACATTCAGGATTACACCGACGGTTACATAGAGGATATAGACAAGATTGTAATCGCAAAGGTGAATGAGATTATGGAAGTATAACCATCCAACGACTGAACGAATCCTGGCGGTTGCAGCCCCTGGGTTCCGGTTTTTGATGTAAGCCATTAAAAAGGGCAGGGGACAGGCGGCAGTCAAGTAATCCCCTGCTTTTTTTGCTAAAAAGGCCTGCGTTTTGGAGAAGAAAATGAATGAATTGGATTTAACCGGCATGCTTCTTTCGGAAGCAAAAGAAGCCCTGGCTCATCAGGGGATTCAGGATTATAAAATAGTTGTAACAGCTCCGCCCAGACAAACCGATCGAGCTGTGAGGGACGATTTCCGAGTTCTGCTGGTGAACCATGAAAAAGCATCAATAGAGCTTCTGGTTTGCGGAAAGATAAATGGAGATGGTTCTTCCGGATCACTTTAAAAAGCACACAAGTAGAAAGACGGCTCTGCAGCAAGTTGACGGGTCTTATGCTGAATTATAACAAGTTGATGGTTCTACTAATTTAACAGGTTAGATGTTCTACTGTTTTAACGGGTTGACAGTTCTTCAGGAAAGCAGGAATATCGCTTCTCAATGGGAGAGTTACATGATCGAACTAAAAGGCATTCACAAAACCTTCAAGGTCTCCAGAAGAAATGCAGGGCTGAAGGAAGCTGTTAAATCCCTGTTCAAAAAAGAATATGAGCTCATCCATGCCCTGAATGATGTCACATTTACCATCAATGACGGGGAAATGGTTGGTTATATTGGCCCTAATGGAGCAGGAAAAAGCAGTACGATAAAGGTCATGAGCGGGATACTCACACCAGATAGCGGCGAATGCCTGATCAATGGACGGGTTCCGTGGAAAGAAAGAATTCGTCATGTCAGTGATATCGGGGTGGTTTTTGGTCAGCGTTCCCAGCTGTGGTGGGATGTACCGGTCATCGACTCATTTGAACTGCTGCAGGATATTTACAGGGTTCCGGATAAGGTTTTCAAAAACAATGTAGCAGAGCTTTCCGAAATGCTTGAGCTGGACCTGCTCCTTCGAACCCCTGCACGCCAGTTAAGCCTGGGGCAGAGGATGCGCTGTGAAATTGCCGCATCGCTGCTGCATCAACCGAAGATTTTATTTCTGGATGAACCGACAATAGGCCTGGATGCAGTTTCCAAAATCGCCGTCCGGGATTTTATCAAAAAGATTAACGCAGAAAGAAAAACAACCGTTTTGCTGACAACCCATGACATGCAGGATATCGAAGCACTGGCCGAACGCATCATCCTTATCGGCAAAGGACGTATTTTGCTGGATGGTTCCATTGGTGAGCTGAAAAAGAGGAACTCTTCGATCCGAAAGCTGACGGTAGAATACTCCGGAGGGGATTTTTCTCTTTGCGAAGGAGCCAGGTTCCTTGAAAAAATAAGTGGGCATGCCGTTATTGCAGCCGATACACAGCTTGTATCAGTTTCAGAAGTGATCACCTTCCTCTCAAAACAAGTGGAGGTGCTGGATATTTCAGTTTCCGGGTCAACAGCCGAAGAGATGGTGGTTTCCCTATACAAGGAGTTTTCCATATGAAAAAGTACATCAGCTTTTTCAGAATGCGGTTTATCAACGGGCTGCAATATCGTGCGGCGGCATATGCCGGAATCGCCACTCAGTTTGCCTGGGGGTTTATGGAGATTCTGATGTTCCGGGCATTTTATAGGGCGAATCCGCAGGCGTTTCCGATGGAGTTTTCACAGCTGTCTTCGTATATTTGGCTGCAACAGGCTTTTTTAGCCTTGTTCATGACCTGGTTTTTAGAGAATGACATATTTTCCGCAATCACTTCCGGCAATGTTGCCTATGAGCTTGTCAGGCCTATGAACCTGTATCGCATGTGGTTCGTTAAGAACCTTGCCAGCAGGCTGTCCAAGGCAGTTCTGCGCTGTCTGCCCATCCTTGTGGTCGCTGCCTTCCTGCCTGCACCCTATAACATATCTCTTCCTTTGGGGCTTCCGGAGTTTATTAGCTTTATCATTTCTATGATATTGGGTTTCCTGGCGGCGGTTGCTTTTTGCATGCTGATCTATATTGCAACCTTTTATACCATGTCCCCCATGGGGGTGCGGCTCATTTCCGTTACTATGGTGGAGTTTTTATCGGGTGGGGTGATTCCCATTCCCTTTTTCCCGGATAAAATTCGCCGGGTCTTTGAGCTGCTTCCCTTTGCATCCATGCAGAACATGCCCCTGCGCATCTACAGCGGAAACATCACAGGAAATGAAATGATAACAGGAATAGCGCTTCAGGTCTTCTGGTTGGTGGTAATGCTGGCAACAGGCAGGCTGTTAATGGGAAGAGCCCTAAGAAGGGTGGTCATACAGGGTGGTTGAGGAAGATGACTGAACATGGAGGAAGTAAACCATGAAGCTGTACCTGAAATATCTGTCCATTCATTTGCGCAGTCAGCTGCAATATAAGGCTTCTTTTTTTCTGACCCTGTTCGGACAGTTTATCATGTCTTTTTCTGTTTTCCTGGGAATCTACTTCATGTTCGGGCGATTCAACAGGGTGGAGGGTTTTACTTATCAAGAGGTAATGCTTTGCTTTGCCATTGTATTGATGGCCTTTGCCATTGCGGAGTGCTTTGCCAGGGGCTTCGACACATTTTCAATCATCCTTGGAAACGGCGAGTTTGACCGCATCATGGTTCGACCCAGAAATGAGGTCTTTCAGGTGTTGGCAACGAAGGTAGACCTGTCCAGGATCGGCAAGGTGATTCAAGCCCTGGTTGTATTCCTTTATGCCATTCCTGCCGGGAACATAACCTGGACGCCGGATAAGGTTGTCACCCTTTTACTGATGCTTGGCTCGGGAATGGTGGTTTTTTCATGCTTGTTTGTGGTATACGCGGCACTTTGCTTTTTTACCACCGAAGGACTGGAGTTTATGAACATTTTTACCGATGGTGGCCGGGAATTTGGCAAGTACCCATTTTCAATTTATGGCAGCGGGGTTTTGAAGTTTTTCACCTATGTGATTCCGCTGGCGCTGTTTCAGTATTACCCTTTCCTGTATCTTGTGGGCAGGTCTGATAACCGTCTGTATATGTTTTTTCCGTTACTGGCTTTATTTTTTATTCTTCCCTGCCTCGCATTATGGCGCTTTGGGGTAAAGCATTTTAAATCGACTGGTTCGTGAGATTCATTTCCAATAGTTTTTGCCTAAATGCTATTGCATAACGAGATATGACCTGCTTTTTTCAGTAAGATGGCCTCTTAAATGTTCCTTGATTTCAACCCAATATCTCACTGGCATATCCAACTATAATCTCAACCCTTTTCATGCTAGTAAAAATGACAGGATCCGAATATTTTCTTTTATAAAATTTGTTAATTAATTCACAAAAATCTTATTGAACTCGATTGACAGGTATGTTATGATTTTATGGGCAATAAAAAAGACAGTAAAATCAACATCGTTTATAAAATTTAAGAAGGGGATCATATGGAAAACAGATCAAAAATTGCGATTATTGGTTCAGGTTTCGTTGGTGCATCGACTGCTTTTGCGATGTCATTGAACCAAATGGTCAACGAAATGGTTTTGATTGATGTAAACAAGGAAAAGGCGATTGGCGAAGCCATGGACATCAGCCACGGGCTGTCATTTTTAGGGCAGATGTCGGTTTACGGCGGAGATTATTCCGACTGCGGCAATTGCGATGCCATCATCATCACAGCCGGTTGCAACCGTAAACCGGGAGAATCAAGGATTGATCTGGCACGGAAAAATGTGACCATTGCTAAGGATATCATCAGCAATGTGATGAAGTATTATACAAGAGGGGTCATCCTTGTGGTTGCCAACCCGGTTGATATTCTAACCTATAAAATCAGCCAGTGGTCGGGGCTTCCAGATGGAAGAGTATTCGGATCGGGCACGGTGCTGGACAGCTCAAGGTTCAGGTTCCTGCTTAGCCGGAAATTAAACGTGGATGTAAGAAATGTTCATGGTTATATCATTGGCGAGCATGGTGACTCTCAGTTGCCGCTTTGGAGTGCAACCCATATTGCTGGCAGGAATATCACGGAGTTCTTCAACGATCCGGCATATGGGATTTCCGATGAAATTAAGAACGCCATTATTGATGATGTGAAAACTTCAGGCGGTGAGATCATTCGTAAAAAGGGTGCCACCTACTATGCGATTGCGGTTGCTATCAACACAATCCTTGAATCCCTTCTGAAGAATCAAAATACAATCAGAACAGTATCTTCCGTCATCCACAATCAATACGGCATCAATGACGTTGCACTCAGTCTGCCATCCATTGTCAATGCCAATGGCGTTAAGGCCATCTTCGATCTGAAGCTGACCGAGGAAGAGCAGATACTGCTTGCAAAATCTGCAGATCAGCTGAAAAGCGTTTTGGAACAGGTAAAAGATATATAATGCCTTATTGCTTCGAAACCAATTGATGCTTTGAAGCTGTAAGGTTCTGCTATTTAGTTGTGGATGAAGCCCACTATAATATGTTAAAGGAGTGAAAGCACAATGGATTACAGAAAAGAATCATTAAAACTGCATGGGGAATGGAAAGGAAAGCTTGAAGTGATCGCCACCGTTCCCGTTAAGAACAAGGAAGACCTTTCTTTGGCATACACCCCTGGCGTTGCTGAACCATGCCTTGCCATACAAAAGGATGTAGATTTGTCCTACCAGCTAACAAGAAGATGGAACCTTGTTGCCGTTGTAACTGACGGAACCGCAGTGCTGGGGCTGGGTGACATTGGTCCTGAGGCCGGTATGCCGGTGATGGAAGGTAAATGTGTTCTGTTTAAAACCTTTGGTGATGTTGACGCGTTCCCGCTTTGCATCCGCTCGAAGAACACCGATGATATTGTACAGACTGTAAAGCTTCTGGCTGGAAGCTTTGGCGGAATCAACCTTGAAGACATCTCTGCTCCGCGCTGCTTTGAAATTGAACGTCGTCTGAAGCAGGAATGTGATATTCCCATTTTCCATGATGACCAGCACGGCACCGCCATTGTTACCCTTGCAGCGATGCTGAACGCGCTGAAGCTGACAAAGAAGAGTATCAACGATATTGAAGTGGTGGTGAATGGCTCCGGAGCTGCCGGTATCGCCATCACAAAGCTTTTAATGGCAATGGGCCTGAAAAAGGTTATTCTTTGCGATACAAAGGGTGCTATCTATGAAGGCAGAGACAACCTGAATGCTGAAAAAGCTGAAATGGCCAAGATTTCTAACCTGGAAAAGAAAAAGGGTCTGTTAAAGGATGTTATTGTGGGCTCGGATGTATTTATCGGTGTTTCTGCCGCAGGAATGCTGACAAAGGAAATGGTCATGACCATGGCCAAAGATCCGATCATCTTTGCGATGGCTAACCCCACACCGGAGATCATGCCCGACGAAGCCAAGGAAGCCGGCGCAAGTGTCGTGGGCACTGACCGTTCAGACTACCCGAACCAGATCAATAA
>JAGOJH010000172.1 GCA_017995215.1 Thermoclostridium sp. | reverse complement strand
AGATGATTTGGGACGTGTGGTAATTCCAAAGGAAATCAGACGGACACTGCGTATTCGGGAAGGAGATCCATTAGAAATATTCACCGACCGTGAAGGCGAGGTTATCCTGAAAAAATATTCACCAATCGGTGAATTGGGGGATTTCGCTACAGAATACGCAGAATCCCTGCATAATACCAGCGGTCACATCATATGTGTAGCAGACCGGGACTCGATTATTGCAGTTTCCGGCGCATCTAAAAAGGAATTTCTCGAAAAACAGCTGAGCAATGAACTTGAAAAAATCATGGAATCCAAGAATACTTTTGTGGCACCTACTGCAGATGCTACAAAAATAACTATCTTAAGTGATGACAGCAGCGAAAAATATACTTCGCAGATCATCACACCAATCATCTCTGAAGGCGATCCCATAGGTGCTATTATGTTTTTATCAACAGACCCCAAAACAAAAATGGGAGACGTGGAAGCAAAGCTTGCACAATCCGCGGCATCATTTTTAGGCAAGCACATGGAACAATAATGGGAGCGAAGATTCATGAACCGAAATAAAAGGAAGCCACCCGGCTTCCTTTGCTATATCAGGTGTAGTGGTGCACTGAACAGACTGATGCTTCAACTCCCGCGGTGAAAATAACGCTGCGAAATAACACGGATTCCCACTTGAAACCCGCGGAAGAATAAAGTATAATGGTCTTTGTCGTGCTAGATGGGGAGGTAGCGGTGCCCTGTACCCGCAACCCGCTATAGCGGGGTTGAATTCCTGCCCAAGGCATATAGCTGTAGAATCAGGGCCTTGATACGAAGACAATGAAGATTGGGTCTTGCGCAATTCAAGGCTGTGAACCCCGTCAGGTCCGGAAGGAAGCAGCGGTAAGCAGTTATCTGGATGTGCCGCGGGAGTGCCTGGTCCGAGTCCTCTGTCATTGTACCGTCCGTAGCTGTATGTCGACGGCAGGTGCACGATTTAACCAAGAATATTATAGGATAAACCCTGTTTACATGAAGTTGTGAATGGGGTTTTTGCTTTGATTCAGTACAATTCAACCCGAATCATCATTTCATTTAAGTTGGGCTCCGCATATAGGCGGAGCTCTATTGTAAAAATCCTTAAGAAGATACAAAACAAAAATGAAATAATTTTGTTACAAGGTGTCGAAATGTGGGGAAAATATTCTTGTATCTCTCACTATGAAATATGTTGTATAGAAAGTAACATCATCGACTGGTTCAGGTTATTCAATTATGTCTACCGGGTTGGAAGAACGCAGTGAATGTTCTGATTCCCGGACGGTCACGGAATTTCCGTTTGAAGCATCTGTACGCGGTTGATCCCCAAGCAAAAACTACTTGATAAAGAACAAACAACAAAAAAATGATGCTGTCGGACGGTAAAATATTCATGCAAAAAGAGGGAAAGGGAAATATTTATATTTTTATTGCGCCAGTTCTCATATTCTTGGTTATATGGACTATTTTTGCATTCATTCTTAACCATTCGCAAATCCTTGAATATTTAAATCATCCTGCTTTCGTAAGTTTAAGCATATCTATATTTATCACGCTCGCAGGTGCAGGCCTGTTCTTTTTCCAACGCCTTTCCAAGGATTTGGCACGCATTATCCAATTTGTCCGGGAATTGAAAGTTGCGAAGTATCAGCCCACAAACAAGAAAAATACTATTTTTCCGAAGATTGGTAAGATTTACTGTGCGATCGAAGATATAGCGGATGAACAAAAGCAGCAGCTGCAGAATTTTAGCCAGAGAACCGCTGAACTGGATAATAAAAATGCAGAACTTAACGATGCCTACATGCAGATGGAATCATCCTACGGGCAGCTTCAAGCGGCATTGGATCAACTGAATGAGTCGGAACAGAGGTACCACTCTCTGGTTAGGAACATTCCGGATATCCTGATTACTTTGGATAATGATGGTATCATTACTTATGCCAGCAGAGCCTGTAATGAAATTCTAAGGTTCAGGCGGCATGATATTGTCGGGAAACCATTTGATTTCATCCTTACTGCGGATGAGAACTTTTCCTTTGATTTCAAGAAACTCATTCAAAACATCTCAATAACTGGTGAGCTTCGTATCAATATTCCGCTACGCAAAAAGGATAACTCCAGGATCGAGACGGAAATTAAGTTTACACCCGTTATGGAATCCGGGGGGGAGAGTAGTTTCCAGGCTATCATCCGGGATGTTACAGAACAGAAACGGATAGAATCGGTTTTGGTAGATACCAACCGCAGGCTTGAAATTCTAAATGGATTCAACCATAAACTGGCGTCCACGCTGGAGTTGGGGGAAATTTACAAAACCTGCATCAACACCATCGCTGACAGGCTGGGCTTTTACGGCTGTATTTATTTCACGATAGAAAAGAATGAACGTTTTTACAGAATCATGGAGTATTCCGGCGAATATTTTGAAGCAAAGGAAAATGTGGGACAATTTGCTTACATTCACCGAAGTACCGAGTCACTATTGGATGTTAATGCGGACGGCACCATTCTGCCTTATAGCCAGGTTTATCAGTCACTTATCATTAAAAGGCCAGGTGCTAAACAGCATGGGAAATATGAGGAAGCATACCTGCAGGAGATTCGTGTTGGCGGTCAGGTTGCAGGTCTCATTCTGGTCATATCCCAAAAATCCTTTTTACAGGAAGAAGCGGATATCCTTCGCTCCATTGTGCATACCGCAGCAGTGGCAGTGGAAAACGCGATGCTTCTGATCGAATCCAAAAACAACTATGTACAAACCATCGATGCATTAATAGCTGCCATTGAAGCAAAGGATCAGTATACCCGAGGTCATTCGCAGCGTGTGTCCAGCTTTGCGGTGCAGATTGCGAATAAAATAGGAATGTCCAGGCAACAGGTTGAAGAGCTTCGTATTGCCGGTATTTTGCATGATATCGGAAAAATCGGAATCAGTGACAGCATTCTTCTAAAAAAGGGGCCGTTGACAAAGGAAGAATATGATGAAATCAAAAAGCATCCGGCTATCAGCAATAAAATCCTGTATCCCATTGGCCTTTCCGACCGTATCCTGAAAGCGATAGCGTTTCATCATGAGCGGTATGACGGGCTGGGATATCCCTTCGGCCTTACCAGTGAAAGCCTTGGATTGGAGCCGCAAATCATTGCCGTCGCCGATGCCTTCGATGCGATGACATCTTCAAGGTCTTACAGGGAACCGCTCTCATTGGCTACAGCCGTTCAAGAGCTTGAAAACAACAAAGGAACGCAATTTCATCCGGATATTGTGGACATCATGATTAAGATTCAAGAAGAGTCCGGTGTTTCCGCCGTCAGTTGATCTCTATAGTTTGTATTCTATTTAAG
>JAGOJH010000084.1 GCA_017995215.1 Thermoclostridium sp. | reverse complement strand
ACAAAGACCAGGGTCGCCCGGCCTGTCTGTCACACCTGCAACAGCTGTTTCATATATTGGTTACTAAAGAAACAGAATTTGCAGGTGTTTTTATGTGGTATATTGTTATTGCCGGGGACAGTTTGTTCCGGATTGCCCAACGCTTTGGCACGACCGTTGAAACTCTTCAGCAAGCCAACAAGCTTTCAGGCACAGGCCTGAGCATTGGGCAGGCACTGTATATTCCCCCCGTCCCCGGAAGGGTGTTCCAATATACGGTACAACCGGGAGATTCGCTGTATACCCTTGCGCGTTTGTTCTCAATAACCACACCGGCATTGATAGAGTTAAACAATATTCAAGACAATCTTCTCTACGCCGGTCAAAGAATTCGAATCCCTTTTTATACTGAAGTGATCGTCAATGTGGCACAAGCCAATATCCGTAGCGGAGCCGGAACAAACTTCTCTTCCATTGCAGTCATGGTCAGGGGCGCACGCCTTCCTGTTACGGGATACAGGAACGGCTGGTACCAGGTTGGTCTGTATAACGGATCAACGGGTTGGGTTTCTGAAAACATCATAACCCTTGACGCCCATGACAGCAGCCGGCCGGTTCAGCCTATCATCGGTTTTTATACATTGGCTGAGGGGCCCGGGTTACCGAGTTCCTATGCCTCCTTTGCAGAAAACGTCCAGTCCTTGTCCTCTGTCGGTTTGTTTTTCTACCAAATCAGTCGTAACGATCCCACACAGATTGATAAGTTTTACCAGTTTACTGACCAGGATATTCAGGTTTTAGTGGCCATTGCACACAGAAATAACATCAAGGTTCTACCGACTGTCCACAACCTGCTATACCGCCCAGGAGGGGTGGAACTTGCCAAGAATCTTGTGCGTCAGCTGGTTTCCTCACCGCAGAACCGGCGTTCCTTTGCAAGGAATCTGGTGGCCCTGATTCAAAGGTATAATTTTGACGGCGTGAATATCGATATTGAAGACGCTTATACCGAAGACAGTGACAACCTTGCCCAGCTTTACGTGGACATTGCCGACGAATTCAGAGCAGGGGGATACTTCCTTTCAGCTTCCGTTCCTTCGAGGGTGAGCGATGAACCCTTTAACCCGTTCTCCGACCCATTCAATTATGAGGTCATCGGCAGCGCTGTGGACGAATTCATTGTCATGCTGTACAACGAGTATGGATGGCCCGGCAGCCCGCCAGGTCCGCCCGTCTCAATCCCCTGGTTCAGAAGAGTGGTGGCCTATACCAAGACAAAAATGCCCTGGTATAAGATTGCTGCAGCTGTGTCGGTTTTTGGCTTCGACTTCAACCTGACTACAGGCAGAAGCTCCTATGCCTCCTATGATAGGGCTATTGCACTGTCTCGACAGTATGGAAGCACCATTCAGTTTGATATGCGCCAGCAAACTCCGTGGTTTGCTTATACGGATGCGCAGGGTCAGCAGCATCAGGTATGGTTTGAAGATGAAGACAGCATTCGGGTGAAAATCCGCACGGCCTGGGATATGGGGATAAACGGTGTTGCACTGTGGCGTCTGGGCATGGAAGATCCAAATATTTGGACCATGATTGAAAATGAGGTTGTGGTAAAGAAAATAATTGAAAAATTCAGAAGATGAAATGCTTTCTGGCGATAGAACCAATATGGGATCCTTCGCTGTGCTCAGGATAAAACCCACAAGTAACCAGGCACAGCCTGTTGAACGAAGTGCCTGTCATTCTGAACGAAGTGAAGGATCTCTCATTACTCCTGAATAGATCCTTCGCTGCGCTCATGATAAAACGTATAACTTTGAACAGTAACGTTTCTATTGCATTTCCAGCTTTTTGTCGAAATCAAATTCCACATATCTTTGGATCTATGGTATAATTGATTCGTTCCTATTCACTGAATGATCAAGATACCGGAGAGAAAAAATGGAGTTTAGAGTCACTCAGGACATGCTGTTTTCCGATACGGGAATTCCCGACATTTTTATATGCGAACTGATGCCGTCACTGCCTCCCGTATGTGTGAAGGTCTATGTTTACGGCCTATATCTGGCAAAGAACAATAAATCCGCCAAGCTTGAAGAGGTTGCTGAAAAGCTTGGCTTAACCAAAGACGAGCTGAATGCGGCGCTTGTTGCTTTGGAAAATGAAGAGCTTTTGGTTCGCACTCCCTCCGGCATCAGCTTTGTTGATACCAAAGCCCGTGAAGTCGACCGCCTGTATCGCAGAAAAGAGGTTTCCTCTCCCGACGAGGCTTTGTCCAACACACAATTCCATCAAAAGCGCAACCGCTGCATTCAGTCCATGAATCAGATGTTTTTTGGCGGGGGAATGCCGGGGGAATGGTTAACTTTTATTGATAACCTGTTCAATCAGCACCATTTCGACGAGGATGTGATGGTTTCGCTGTTTCAGTATTGCAAGGACAGGGACGCCCTGAACCGTAAATATGTAGGGCAGGTTGCCGCTAACTGGGCAAAGAAAAAGATCACCTCCCACCTGGAGCTTGAGAAATATATGGAGGCCTTTCAACGAACCAGAGAAATCGGGTATATGATTTCCAGGGCTTTAAGGCTTCAGCGAAGCCTTACCATTTATGAAGAGGAATGTGTGAACCAGTGGAGCGGAGAATACGGCTATGACATGGATGTCATTGAACTCGCACTGAAAAAAACCATGGGCAAATCCATCAGCTTCCGTTATATCGACAGCATCCTCAGAGGCTGGTATAAGGAAGGGTTAAGAACAAAGGAGCAAATTTTACTCTACTCTGAAAAAAAATCCTTTTCTGCAAAGGACGAAGCTGCCGCTGCAAAAGTGCCCCAAAAAAGCAACTTCAAGCAGCGCGAGTACAGCAGCGAATTCTATGATAAAATCAAAAAATCATCCTTCAACAAATAGTGCGCAGGCTTCGGGCATTCAACAATTCACCGAAGCTGTGTTCTTCAAAAGAGGTCTTTTATGAATACAAACTGGCAGGAGTTGAAAAGAGAATTCCAGCAGCGCAGGGAAAATGCAGTTTCCGAACGGGACAAAAGAAAAGCTGAGGTTTACGGCAAGGTTGCAAAAATGAAAGAGCTGGACAGGCAGATTTCCACTTTGGGCATTGCGTTCAGCCGTGAAGCCCTGAATCAGGGAACCAATCCTGACCAGCTGCAAAGCTTTGAGCAGAAGCTGAATGAACTGGTTAGCAGTAAAAAGAAGCTCCTGGTTGATCACGGGTTTTCAGAAAACTACCTGGAGCTTGTTTACCAATGCAAAAAATGTAATGATACCGGCTTTGTTCTTGATGACGAAGGCAAACCGGGAACAGTGCCCTGCCATTGCTACCGCCAGCTGATGGTAGAGCGGTTTTACGATGTCTCCAATTTAAACAGTGACGGTGAAACCGGCTTCGAATTTTTTAATGAAAGCTACTATCCGGATGTTGCCGAAGGCCATGAAGAATCCGCCCGTGCCCGGGCGCTGCGTATAAGGCAGAAATGCCTTGATTTTGTAAACTCCTTTGAGGATAACGGGCAGCCAAACCTCTATTTTTCAGGACCCACAGGCGTGGGTAAAACATTTCTGTCCAAATGCATTGCCCTTGAGGTTTTAAAAAAGGGGCATACGGTTTTATATCTGCCCGCCCCGGCCATGTTCGACATCATTTACCGCAGCAAATACCCTGCCGATAAGAACGAAAACAGGGATGGCGCGTATGAGGATATCCTCAATGCTGATCTTCTGATCATTGACGATTTGGGCACCGAGTCCCCAAGCGCCGCAAAATATACCGAGCTTCTAACACTGCTGGACTACCGCAGTGCAAAAAACACAAAGCTTCGATGTAAAACAATCGTCTCTACAAATCTTGACCCCCAGGATCTGCACAAGGTTTATTCCGAGCGCATAGTCTCACGTATTCTTGGAGAATTTGACATCCTGGTGATCTACGGGGATGATATCCGGTTGATCAAGCGGTTTGGATAAGGTTAACCCGGTTCATGGTTCAGTAGCTTTCTGCTGAATTTTCACTATCATTTACCGCCCCTCTTTAAAAAGTGGGGGTTTTTACTATTCAGATGTAAGCAGTGACCACATCTTCTTTTTTCGTTAACCCTTTTTCTAAACAAGGTTGACATTTATTGTTTTTGTGTTGTATGATCAGTTCAATGCTGAATGACGGGAGCAGTCACAGCAAGGATTCAGGATATGTTTCCATGTAACTTCCTTTGATAAGCCGGAGAGAAAATGAGAGTAAACAGTATTCAAAAAATGGTTCTGGTTGCGCTTTTTTCAGCGTTGATGGTTGTGGGTGCCTATTTGAAAATACCAAACCCCTTTTTCCCCGTGTTCTTCACCTTTCAGGGCGTATTTTGCGCCTTTGCCGGGCTCTTGCTTGGTGCAAAGCTTGGTGCAGCAGCAGTTGCGCTTTATATCATCATGGGGTTGTCCGGGCTTCCTGTATTTTCAGCACCGGCAGGTCTGCAATACGTCTTGAACCCAACCTTTGGCTTTTTATTGGGCTTTCTGGCCGCTGCGTGGATCATCGGAAAGATAAGCGAGCAAAAAACGGAATTTACTTCCGGTAAAGCTTTCATTGCATGTGCTATAGGGCTATTAGCGGTATATGCTTCAGGAATAGGATATATGTTTTTGATCCGGCACTTTTACAGCGATAACCCGGTTGGCCTGGGAGCGCTTATATCGAGCATGTCCCTGTATTTTGTAAAGGATTTGATATTTTTGCTTCCTGTTGCGGTTTTCTCTCCACGAATTAAGAAGAGGATTCCACTTTTTTTGGATTAAGCACAAATATGATTCACTCGAAAATTTTAACATCTTTATTCGACATGTCAGTCACTTATGAGTTTTTAGTGGTCCACCTGTGTAAGCGTTCCAGTACCAGTTATCGGACTTGGGGGAGCGCTGCAGTGAATTGAGAGTCTGTAGTGCAATCAGGCATCGGGCTTACTGCGGCCTGCGGGCTATGAAAAACACCCTTTCGGTCTGCTCTGAAGGTGCGCTTTCGGTAAACTCACCGTACATACCCACCAGTTCCAGTCCGGCTTTTTTCAAAAGACGCTGAATTTCTTCGACAGCCCAAGCCTTTTCCTGTTGTTCCTCCTCTAGACGTCTGTATATATCTTCGCCCTCCTTCACGAAAAAGGTCAGATCGAAGATACATTTTTTCTCCTTCGGCAGATATTGGTTTCGCCATAAATATGTAATGTCATCCCGGATTTCATAAAACAGGTTATTTCCAAGAACATGTTCCAGCTTGTAGGGTGTGTTCATATCGAAAACAAAAAGACCGCCCGGGTTCAGATAATTGTTTACCAGGTGGAAAACCTGTGTCATATCTGGGGCGTTTTGAATATAGTTCAGGCTGTCCATGGTGCACAAAATCACATCCATCGTGCCATACAGCTCGAAGGCGCGCATATCCTGACAAACCCACAAGGGCGATATGCAGGTTCCCACAGACTTTTCCATAGCACAGCTGAGCATGTCTGAAGACATGTCTATGCCGATCATGTCATAACCTCGTTTAGCGAGCTCCAGTGTAAGGTTTCCCGTTCCACATGCCATATCCAGCACAAGCTCCGGCTTTTTAACACAGAATTTCCGGAACAGTAACTCGATATAGTCGGCCCATTCTGTGTATTTTACATCCTGCATCAGCAGATCATAAACGTACGCAAAATCACTGTACATTTCAACCCCCAGAGTCTTCACATGGCCTGTCTATTTGCTCGCATATAAGTATCCGGGTACCTGGCCGGAATAACGATTTATGAACCAGTGTGCTTCTTTGAACGGGTTACGTGGAAACCGTTTGTTTTACAGCACGCTTCGCCGGACAGCTCTTCGATGTACGTGACCAGCGGTTTTTAAGGCTATGGGCTTTTGTCAGCCGGATTTTTTCCGTTTTGACAGCAACCCTCCAATACGCCCGGTTTCCTTTGCGCTAAGGCTTTTCCACCCGTCTGCGAGCACTTTGTCCAACAGACCCAATTCCTTTGCTATTTCCAGTTTCATTTTCTCATTCTTTTTGGTTGCCATTCCTAACCACCTCAACGATATTGTTGCCATATTCAGCCGTCATATTCATTAAGGCGAAAAACATATGGGGAAAGGGCAAACTGCCATGGTTCAGGCGCTGGAACACAAAACCTCTGAGTCTGCCAGAGCCAGGCGACCAGGTACCTGTACTTTGCCTTATTGAGTGGCTATCAGCCGGTTTACTTCCTCAACCGCCCGGGCAAGCTGCCGGTCTTCACCTTGCGGAATATCTTCCACGCTGTAATACTGGTATTTCTCATCGTTTTCCACTTCAATGTCGGGTGTTACGCCGATTCCGTGTATGCATACCCCCGAAGGTGTGTAATATTTGGAGATGGTTACCTTAAGCCCGGCACCGCCTTCAAGCTCGATCACCTGCTGGACAAGCCCTTTGCCAAAGGTGGTTTTTCCGACCAGGGTTCCCTTCTTATAATCCTTAATGGCTGCCGATAGAATTTCAGAAGCGCTGGCGCTGTATTCGTTGATTAAAACAGTCATGGGGATTTTCAGTTCGTTGGTATCAGACCTTTCCTCCTCGCGACGGCCATTTCGATCCTCGGTGTATACGATTAACCCCGATGGAACAAGCATATCAGCCATGCGAACCACCTGGCCGTAATCACCACCCGGGTTGTTCCGTAAATCGATGATCAACCCCTTTGCACCGTTGCGTAAAAGACCATTGACATGGTTTGCAAAATCCATGGCCATGTCTTCGTCGAACAGCTTTAATTGAACATAGCCAATATTGTTTTCCAGCATTTCACTTTCAATATAAACCAGGTTAATCACCTGGCGCACGATGTCGAAGGTGATGTAATCATTAATTTCCGGCCTGTAAACAATTACCTCGACATGGGTTTCGGGCACCCCCCGGATCTTCTGGACAATCAGATCCGAATCCTTAAAGGCGGTCACATCCTCCCCATCTACCTTAACAATTTTATCCCCGATGCGCATTCCAGCAGCTTTAGCAGGAGAGCCGGCAAAGGTTTCGTTCACCGTCAGAATTTCATCCTCGTCCATATACACAGTAACACCGATGCCCACATAAGTGCCTTCGGCTTTTTCTCTGAAG
The DNA here is from genome assembly GCA_017995215.1 of Thermoclostridium sp. Lineage (GTDB taxonomy): Bacteria > Bacillota > Clostridia > DSM-8532 > DSM-8532 > JAAYJG01. Next base: position 8,953 of record JAGOJH010000084.1, on the reverse strand, counting down.
TCCTGCATTTGAGCGGGGGTGTAATAGACCGTGTATGGATCGTCCATGGACTGCGCCATACCGTCAATAGCACCCTCAAGCAGTTTGTTTTCATCTACCTGCTGATAATAGTTCTTCATCAGCATGGATTTAACCTGATTGAAATTGATAATGTTCTCTCTGGAGACATCCTGACTGAACTGGATGCTATATTTCGGGTTCAGGAGATTCAGGAAGGAATAGGCAAAAAAACCGGCAGCAAAAAAAGCTACAGCAACTATAACACAAATCGTTGCAAACAACCAATACCGTTTTGATTTCATATACACACCTCGTTTATCAATCTGTCAACTCCATGAAACAGTCTATTCATTCAGAATATTGTATCATAACATAAGTATATTTTCCAAATTCACTGAGAATGTCTGATTTAAAACATTCCATCCAAAAACATTGAAATACCCGGTTCCCCGGGTATTTCCTGCAAAGATTTTATCCTGCGTTTAAGCTTTCGATTATTTTCAAAGCCAGATCGTAACTCCCTGAAAAAGAGCGTAGATTAATCATTCGTTCAATGGCTATGGTTTTACACGTTCGAGCGGATCGGTATGTTCTCCATCTACACGGACCTCGAAATGTAAATGAGGCCCTGTAGCTGTACCGGTTCTGCCCGCTTTGGCGATCTGCTGCCCTGCTTTCACTTCCTGGCCTACCTTCACAAGGGTGCCCCGGCTGTTGATATGCGCGTACAGGGTGGTAATGCCACCACCATGATCAACGATGATGGTATTGCCATAGCCACCTTTTTTACCCGTATAAATGACAGTGCCATTGCCTGATGCAACGATAGCCTCATTCATATAGGAACCGATATCAATTCCGGTATGCATCTTCCATACCTTGTATACGGGATGAAGCCTGTTGCCGTATTCGGAAGTGACGTGAGTGGCAGTGGGCATGGGCCATATCAGGTTGCCCCCGCGATATTTACCGGATGATTTCTGGGCCTGCTTGATAAGCTCTTCCAGTTCATCAGATCTCTTCTTCAGCTCTTCCTCTTCGGCTTCATATTGCTTCAGGCTTTTTTGATCAGCTTTGATTTCTTTGTCGAGGGAAGAACGGGACACTTCTTTTTCTTCAATTTTTTGAATATATTGTTTTACCTGTTGAACAGCATTATCCAGCTCATACTGCTTTTGAGCCTTCAGATCTTCAATTTCCAGGCGTTTGGCCTCCACGCTGTCAAGAAGGCTTTGATCGTTCTCAGCGATTTGCTGCATCAGGCGCAGTCGGATAAAGAATTCGTTGACGCTCTTGCTTTTCAGCAGTTCATCGAGCTCCCACATGGCGGAGGATTTTTTATACATTACACTAAGGCGTGCCTTTAAAAGCTCCATTTGATCGGCATATTCCTGTTCGGCCTGCGCAATGGCATCATCCAGGCTCATAATGGCAGACTCGAGCAGCGCAACCTGTTGCTCAACCTTTTCCTTATGAAGGCCAAGCTCTTCGAGCTTTTTGACAACCTCGTCCCTTTTTTTCTTGTTCCAGTTCAGATCTTTCTCAGTTTTCTTGATGTCTTTGGCCAGGTTGGTTTTTTTCGATTCAGTATCATCCAGTTTTCTCTGGTAATCGGACAGCTGGCTGGCCGTGCTTTGCACTGTAAGGCTGCCTGCAAGTAAAAACACAAAGAAAAGACACATTATCCGCTTAATCATTTGTAAATGCTCCCCCCGACTTTTATGCATTTCCTACCCTCCGGCAAAAACATTCTTGAAACTAGTGTTGTAGTATATATTTCGGTCGTATATGAGTTATTTTTTAGTGTTTTGGTGCAATATGGCTACATCTTAGTCTATTATACACAAAAAAGCCCTATACATTCAAGTGTTTTCGCACGGAAATGACACTTCCGGCAGCACCCATGACCATTCCGATGATGATATAGACAAACAGGATAGATCCGCTGATGTTTTCAAGCGGCACCACCCTAAGAAAGTTACCGACCCCATAGCTGACCAGCTCGGTATTCGCCCATTTCTCCGCCACATTATAAAAATAGCTTGTGGTGACAAATGAAATAAGAGCCCCCAGCAGCCCGATGATCATCCCTTCAATGATGAACGGCCAGCGAATAAACCAGTCGTTGGCACCTACGTATTTCATAATACCGATTTCTTTCCGCCTTGCAAAGACCGTTAGCTTAATGGTATTGGCGATGATGGATACCGATATGATCAAAAGAACTACCAGTACCACCATGGTTCCCACATTAACCCACTTCAGCACCTGAGTCATTTTCTCCAGGAGAACCTTCGGAAAGACGATCTCATCAACGCCGTCCAGCTTTTTCAGTTCGCTTGAGAAGGTATTGCTGTCTTCCGGGCTTATCAGGTGAATTCTGAAGGATTCGCTTAAAAAGTCGGGTGTAAGGCCTTCCAGCAATGATGAATCTTCCAGCATTTCGGCCATTTCAGCAAAAGCCTGCTCTTTGGAAATACGAACAAAATCCATTACCCTGGAGTCGTCTTTCAGCTGAAGCTCGATGTTGTCTGCTTGCATTTCGGAGATATCTCTTTCGAGAAAGACTACAATTTCAAGCTGCTTTTCAATTTGATTCAGATTATAGTTTAAATTGATCGTGATCATCAGAAAAATCCCAAATATCAGCAGGGACGCAATGACCATGGAGATGGAAGCCAGCGACATCAAAAAGTTTTTGTATGTATTTGTAAAGCCTTCGGTAAGCATGTACTTTATCGTTCTAATCTTCATTTGTATAGTTCCCCTTTTGAACATCGTGGCAGATTTGCCCATACTCGAGGCTGATCACCCTTTTTTTCATATCATCCACAATGGATTTCTCATGGGTTGCCACTAAAACGGTTGTCCCCCGTTGATTGATATCCTCGAGCAGTCTCATTATTTCCCAGCTGGTGGCTGGATCAAGGTTCCCCGTAGGTTCATCGGCGATTAAAACAGATGGGTTGTTCACAATGGCCCGTGCCAGGGCAACGCGCTGCTGCTCACCGCCTGACAGCTGGTGCGGATAGACCCTGGCTTTTTTACTGAGCCCTACAAGAGCCAGCGCAACAGGAACCTGCCTGCGAATATCGCGGGGCTGCGCTTCAACGATCTGCATCGCAAAAGAAACGTTATCATAAACAGTTTTATTCGGCAGAAGCCTGAAATCCTGAAATACAATCCCCAGCCCTCTTCGAAGGTAAGGGATTTCACTTCTGTCCATATCGTGGATGGAAAAACCGTTTACGAAAACCTCGCCCTCGGTGGGAGTCTCCTCGTGCAGAATCAGCTTCAGCAGGGTTGACTTGCCAGACCCGCTGGGGCCTACAACAAAAACAAACTCACCCTTATTCACCTTGAAGGTTGCATCCTGCAACCCTATTATACCGTTGGAATAACGTTTTGTTACTTCATTAAACTCTATCAAGCCTTTTCATCCTATCTTCCGTTTAGTAATCCCTAAAACTCCGCCAAACCCCACGGTTTATTCTAACTCGTAAAAACGCCTGCAGTTCAGCTTCAGCTGAACAAGTTCATTTGCCTGCTTCGTCAAGGTAACGCTTGACCATCATCGAAACCTTGAAATGAATTGCATCATCAAAATTACGCAGATCCATGCCGGTAAGCTTTTGAATCTTATCAAGCCGGTAGACAAGTGTATTTCTGTGCACAAACAGCTGCCTGGAGGTTTCGCTGACGTTGAGGTTGTTCTCGAAAAACTTCTGAATGGTAATCATTGTTTCCGGATCGATCAGCTCATAAACACCATCTTTAAAAACTTCATGCAAAAACAGTTTGCAAAGGGTGGTTGGAAGCTGATAGATCAACCGGCCGATGCCCAGGTGATTATAATCCATAATGGTTTTATCGGTGTCAAAAATACTGCCAATGGTCAGTGCAGTCTGAGCGTCCTTGAAGGATCGTGAAATGTCCCGCAGACGGTCCACCTCGGTGCCAATGCCGACAGAGGCCTTGACCATCAATTCGGTGTTCAGCGTATCGATGATGATTCTGGCCTTGCGATAAATGTCGTCCCTTAGCTCCTTGTCCTTTAATTCCTTTACAAGAACTGTATTCTGATCATCGAGCAATATGACAAAATCTTTTGTGTCATTGGGGAAAAGGCTTTGGATGATGTTATAGGCGTGTATATCCCTGGTTTTCTCGGTGCGGACGGAATAGATAATCCTTCTTGAATCATCTTTGACCCTCAGCTCTTTTGCCCGGATGGAGATGTCCCCAGGCAGAATATTGCCCAAAAGAATATTTTTAACAAAGCTGTTCTTATCATATTTTTCTTCATAATAAAGCTTGGCATTTTCAACACTGAGGCTGATCAGTTCCATGGCCTTTTTGAGCGCTTCACCGCTGCCACAGGTATATGCTATGAAATCGACAGTCCCCTGATGTTCCACCCTGATCAGCGTAATATTATCCTTCTGCTGATAAGTTTCATTTGAATTCAGAAAATCTATCACGTCCTCATGGAAGCTGCCGATTTCTTCGGAACGCGTGCTGGCGATGACCAAGCCGCCCGAATCGGTAATTCCGGTGTCACAATCCAGAATTTCCTTGATCCGATAAACCAGGGACTGAAAAACTTTCGCCGCCAAGAGAATACCCCCCAACCGTCCTGTGAAGCATTTATGCAGCGAATGCTGCACAGCTTCCATTATAAACAATGTTACGGACGATAACAAGGTTTTGTATGAAATTCAACAAAATTCGCACTGTGACAATGGTGACTTTTTTTCGTCATGAATCCGGAAAAACCGTTACCCTGCCATTAAAAACCTGCTGCACCGTTTCGAGCAGCTCTTTGTTGGTGATTTGTGAAGCATTATGCATAATAATCTGCTTGGGTGCTGCAGATATGAGAAAGCTAATCAGTAAATCCTCTTCCTTGATCACCCCGTCGGTTTGATCCTCTTCCAGGTCATGAAACCACTGTTCGGCGACTCTTTCCATGTTTTCGTCGTATATTGAAAAGCTTGAATCCTTCTCTGCTATGACGTGAACACACTGAAATTTGGGCTTTTGCATCTGGACGAAACAGGTTAGAAGACGAATAAATTCCTGATACTCTTTTTCCACCAGATACTGCCTTACGGCCCAATCAATCATTTCTTCCAGTTCTCTGACATATTCCTGCATCCTGAATGTGACAAAGCCTTCCAGGATGATATGATTGCTTTGGTTCAGAAAATCGGCCAGCTTGCGGGTCACAAGGTTTCTTCTGCGAACGCGGATCACCGTATCAAAGAAGTTCTGGTCGTTTTCCTTCAGCTTTTTTTGTGCAAGGAGGATAATTTCTCGCCGTTCGTCGGGTCTGAGATATCCGTAATTTCTTTTTGTGACCCGGTTTAACAGCATTCCTTCATATGCGGACATTAAATAATCAGCCAGGACGGGCGACAATTCATCCACCAGGGGGTTACTTTCCCTGATCCTCTCCTTTTTATTGCATTCCACTGCGATAAGACCGTCATCAAGTTCCTGGTTCACAATGAAGCCTTCACCTGATGTGTCGGTCTTCATCAGCTCCTTCTGCAGATAGACCAACAGCTCGCTTGCTCCATCACCGGCAGATATCCGGACAGGCTGCATATTCACACTTCCTTTCCAGGTGTAGTATATGAAGGTGCGAAAGTGCGTATTCTGTTGCGTTGTATGTAATAAATGTCAACCTTGCATGTTTTGTTCTTCATGTTACTACCGCCAAAGGTTGTTTTTCATCACGGAAAAAACCGTCTAACTGCTATATACTATTCATTCAAAATTTCAACGGTGCCAAACAAACGCCATGATCATTCTTTTCAGGATTTGATAAGTGAACCCTCTGATGATACAATTTTGATGTAACAAAGGAGGTTCTATTCATGAAATTCAGCGAAGGTTTCTGGAGCCTGCGAAAAGGGGTATCCCTGTATAGCCCTGTAGAGGCGCGAGATATTACAGCTTTTGGAAGAAAACTGAAGGTGGTTGCCCCCACCAAAAACATCAACCACCGGGGAGACACCCTGAACCTTGCACAGATCACCATTGAATTCAGTTCCCCACTGCCCGACATCATCGGTGTGAGAATTATGCATCACAGGGGCAGGGTTGCCCGAGGCTCCGAGTTCAAGTTGAATTCAGATACCAGCTTCCCGATTGATCTATCCATTACCGATGATTATGCCAGCCTTACAAGCGGCAGCCTGGCGGTGAAGATCAGCAGAAAGAACTGGCAGGTCGACTTTGAATATGCCGGCAGACGTATCACCGGAACCAAAGGCAAGAGTATGGGCTACCTGACAACGGAAAATGACGGTGCTTTCGTCCGGGAGCAGCTAAATCTGGATGTCGGAGAATATGTTTATGGTCTTGGTGAACGCTTTACACCCTTTGTGAAAAACGGTCAGAGCGTGGATATATGGAATGAAGACGGCGGCACAAGCAGCGAGCTTAGCTATAAGAACATCCCCTTCTATATAACCAGCAAAGGGTATGGTGTTTTGGTCAATCACCCCGAACGGGTTTCCTATGAGATTGCTTCCGAGGTGGTATCGAAGGTACAATTCAGTGTGCCCGGCGAAAGCCTTGAATATTTTGTGGTTGGCGGAAGCTCCCTGAAGGATGTGCTGAAAAACTATACCTGCCTTACAGGGAAACCCTCGTTGCCGCCAGCCTGGTCATTTGGGCTGTGGCTTTCCACGTCCTTTTTGCCCAGCTATGATGAAAACACGGTAAACAGCTTCATAGACGGTATGAAGAAAACCGACATCCCGCTTTCCGTTTTCCATTTTGATTGCTTCTGGATGAAGGAATTTCAGTGGTGTGATTTCCAATGGGATCGCGATGTTTTCCCCGATCCCGCTGCTATCCTGAAACGCCTGAAGGATAAAGGGCTGAAGATTTGCGTGTGGATTAACCCCTATATTGCACAAAAATCCTGCTTATTTGATGAAGGCATGGAGAATGGATATCTGCTGAAAACGAAGGACGGAGATGTTTGGCAATGTGATTTATGGCAAGCCGGCATGGGCATTGTGGATTTCACGAACCCCGCTGCGGTAACCTGGTATCAGGAGAAATTGAAAGCGTTGCTGGACATGGGTGTGGACTGCTTTAAAACAGATTTTGGTGAAAGAATCCCCACCGATGTGGTTTATTATGATGGCTCAAACCCTGGAAAAATGCATAACTATTATACCCAGTTATATAACAAGGCTGTGTTTGAACTGCTGCAAAGGGAGCGCAAGCCCTCCGACGCCGTGGTTTTCGCACGGTCGGCAACCGTTGGCGGCCAGCAGTTCCCCGTTCATTGGGGCGGCGACTGTACTGCGAACTATCCTTCGATGGCTGAATCCCTGCGAGGTGGTTTATCGCTTTGCCTGTCAGGGTTTGGGTTCTGGAGCCATGATATCGGCGGCTTTGAACAAACAGCTACACCGGATTTATATAAAAGATGGGTGGCTTTTGGGCTGCTTTCCACTCACAGCCGACTGCACGGCAGTACGAGTTATCGGGTGCCCTGGCTTTTTGATGAGGAAGCGGTTGATGTTTTACGCTTCTTTACAAAGCTGAAGTGCCGCTTAATGCCTTACTTGTACCATGCCGCCTGTGAAGCGGCAAACGACGGTGTTCCCGCAATGCGTGCCATGGTGCTGGAATTCCCGGAGGATCCTGCATGCGAAACCCTGGATCGTCAGTATATGCTCGGTGAAAACCTGCTCGTAGCACCGGTTTTTTCTGAAGATAAAACTGTACGCTATTATGTGCCTGAAGGGACCTGGACACATTTTCTGTCCGGGATAAAGGTACAGGGCGGCAGATGGTACAGCGAAACCTATGATTATTTCAGCCTCCCGTTGCTGGCCAGGCCAAATAGCCTGATTGCTGTTGGAAACTGTGAAGACAAGGCTGAATACAACTTTTCAGAGAATGTCATGCTGCATATGTTCGAGCTGGAAGACGGCAAGAACGCACAATGCATTGTATATAGCCCGGGTGGCGAAAAGGCACTTGAAGTCGTTGTAAAAAGAAGTGGAGTGCAGTTGCAGGTGAAGACGATTGCCGGTGATAAACCCTGGAAGCTGCTACTGCATGGCATTGAAGCCGTGAGCAGCGCGACGGGCTCCACCTGTGAAGCTGGCCCGAATGGTATATTGGTCACACCTGAGAATAAGAGTTCATTTTCTATCATGCTTTAATCTTCAACAGGCCAGTGTACTGATTTTATCGGAGGAAGTTTGGGCGGCCTGGTGTATTTGATAAATGGTTTGACATCTGCATGCACCGGCTTTACAATGTTCATGAGGTGAAAGTATTGTTTGCTAATTTATTCGCAGGCCGGAACGGGCTGGATCGGTATACCCTGTTTCTGGCCATGACATCAATTTTGTTTTTTCCTTACCCGTATATCTGGGTTTTTGGAATCGCCCTTTTGGGCTATGCCCTTTTCAGAGCCTTTTCAAAAAATGTCGTGAAGCGGCAGCAGGAGCTTTCCCGTTTTGAAGCAATAATCCGTAAAATTGCAGGGTTTCTGGCAAGGCTTGTCTACCGGGTGAGCAACTGGTTTCGTAAAATTGGTGCAAAAATGAAAAACCAAAAAGCCAGGCTTGCACAAAGAAAGCAATATGTTTTCCTGAAGTGCCCGCAATGTAAAAAGCTTTTGCGGCTGCCACGCAAAAAAGGCAGGCTTCAGGCAACCTGCCCTCTATGTAAAGCTGAGTTCATCAAAAAAACCTGAATCCACTGTTCAGCTGTTTGCATTTCGAAATGCTTCATACCTTCTCCCAAGATATTGAAAGTCAGGTTTGACGATTAAGTCCATCAGGTAAGCCGAGGTTTCAGAACCACGGCTTCTGTTTCTGTTCAGGTCCCGGATGATCCCCGCAGAGGTTTTGATTCCTATTCCATGCCCATAATAATATCCGTCTAAAAGCTGGATCACATTCTCACCCTG
>JAGOJH010000083.1 GCA_017995215.1 Thermoclostridium sp. | reverse complement strand
ATGTATCTTCTGGCCCTTGCAAAGCATTATGGCTTTAGTATCGATACACCGGTCGAGAAGCTCCCACAGGAGATCATCGATAAAATCCTGTATGGTACCGGCGGTGAAAAAATCAAGATACAATATGAGAAGGAGTATGGCAGCGGAAGCTTCATGGCACCTTTTGAAGGTGTTATAACCAGCATGGAGCGCCGTTATACTGAAACAAAATCCGACAGCTCAAAGGAATACTATGAAAGCTATATGAGCCATAACCCATGCCCGGCCTGCCAGGGAAACCGGCTGAAAAGGGAAACCCTTGCAGTCACCATCGGCGGAGAAAACATTTCCCAGGTTACCGGGAAGTCGGTGATCGATAGTATCGATTTCTTCGACAATCTGAAGCTGACCGACCGGGAAATGCTAATCGCGCAGCAAATCATGAAAGAGATTCATGCCAGGCTGGGTTTTTTAAAGGATGTTGGCCTGGATTACCTCACATTGTCCAGGGCAGCAGGCACATTGTCCGGGGGAGAGGCCCAGCGCATCCGTTTGGCAACCCAAATCGGCTCCGGGCTGATGGGTGTATTATACATTCTCGATGAACCCAGCATTGGCCTGCACCAAAGGGATAACGACAGGCTGCTGGCAACCCTGAAGCGCCTTCGGGATTTGGGCAACACGCTTTTGGTCGTCGAACACGATGAAGACACCATGTATGCGGCCGATCACATCATCGATATGGGCCCGGGGGCAGGTGTGAATGGTGGGTACATCATCGCCCAGGGAACACTGAAAGATATTCTGGAAAACCCCCAATCCATCACGGGGCAGTACCTCAGCGGGGCAAAGTTCATCCCCGTACCTGCGCAAAGGCGCATTCCCAACGGAAAGGTTCTTGAGGTGGTTGGGGCAAAAGAGAACAACCTGAAAAATATCAACGTATTATTTCCGCTTGGCCTGTTTATCTGCGTCACAGGGGTATCCGGCTCGGGAAAGAGCTCGCTGGTCAATGAAATTTTATACAAGAAGCTGGCATCAAAGCTAAACCGTGCGAAAACAAGGGCTGGTGCACACAAAGATATGCTTGGGCTGGAGCATCTTGACAAGGTGATCAACATCGACCAAAGCCCCATCGGCAGGACACCGCGTTCCAATCCCGCCACCTATACGGGGGTTTTCGATCAGATCCGAACCCTGTTTGCTTCAACCAATGACGCAAAGGTTAGGGGCTACCAGCAGGGGCGGTTCAGCTTCAACGTCAAGGGCGGCCGTTGTGAGGCCTGTAGTGGTGACGGTATTGTAAAAATTGAAATGCACTTTCTGCCAGATGTATATGTTCCCTGTGAGGTATGCAAGGGAAAACGGTACAACCGTGAAACCCTCGAGGTGAAATACAAGGGAAAGAATATTGCAGATGTTCTCGATATGACCATCGACGAGGCCGTTGAGTTTTTTAAGAACATTCCCTATATTCACAGAAAAATTGAAACCCTGCAAGAGGTAGGCCTGGGGTATGTGAAGATGGGACAGTCCTCCACCACGTTATCAGGCGGCGAGGCACAAAGGGTGAAGCTGGCCACCGAGCTTTCCAAAAGAAGCACCGGCAAAACCATGTACATCCTCGACGAGCCAACCACCGGGCTGCATGTGGCCGATGTCCACCGGCTCATCGAGGTGCTGCAGAAGCTGGTTGAGGGAGGAAACACCATGGTAGTCATCGAGCACAACCTTGAAGTGATCAAAACCGCCGATTATATCATCGATCTCGGCCCCGAGGGCGGCGACAGGGGTGGTACAGTCGTGGCCACAGGCACCCCCGAGGCCCTGGCGCAAAACCCTGTATCCTATACAGGGCAATACCTGAAAAGGCTGAAGGATTTAAACCTCTAGCAACCAGAACATTTTATCCCACGATACCTTGAACAGCATGAGGGTATGTGGTATATTGTTATCAGCGAATAAAGAAGTGCAGGTTTAGTACTCGAAAACTATTCGCGAGTATTTTCAATTGAATAGGGTTGTTTCTTCAGGGAGAGGTGTAATTCCTTACCGGCGGTAATCAGCAACAGGCTGAAAGCCCGCGAGCCCTTTATGGGCAGACCCGGTTTAATTCCGGGGCCGACAGTACAGTCTGGATGAAAGAAGAAAATTCTTGCTATGATTATTAGCCCTGAAGCTTTTTGTTTCAGGGCTTTTTTGGTTCTTTTGCTAATAATATCTGTGAGTAACACTATACTACAGGAGGTTATGAAAATATGAAGGTAAATTGTGAAACAACAGTAAACCCCAAAAGGGCTTTCAACACGAAGAATATAGCAAAGATTGGGGTTCTGTCTGCATTAGCGGCATTACTGATGCTGCTGGAATTCCCGCTGTTTTTTGCGCCGTTCTTCTATAAGCTGGACTTCAGCGAGGTGATGGTTTTACTCGGTGCCTTTTCTATGGGGCCTGTAGCAGGAATCATCATCGAAGCGATTAAGATTCTGTTGAATTTTGCCTTTGACGGAACGACGACCGCTGGGGTTGGAGAACTTGCCAATTTTATTATCGGCTGCTCTTTTATTGTTCCAGCTGCAGTCATATACCAGCGTAACAAAACCAAAAAAGGTGCAATCGTGGGAATGATTGCAGGAACCATTTCGATGGCCATCATCGGTGCGGTGATGAACTATTATGTGATTATTCCGGCATATTCGATAATCATGCCTCTTGATAAGATCATCGCATTAGGCACGGAGGTCAACCCTGCTATTGTCAGCCTGGAAAGCTTGATCCTTCTGGCTACGACCCCGTTTAATCTTTTAAAGGGCGTTCTCACCTCCATCATTGCTTTCCTGTTGTACAAGAGAGTGTCATCACTGCTGCACAGTTGACAAATGAAAATGGATTCGGCAAACTATGTGTATACGAATGATTAGTTTCATCAAGCATTGTCAATGCCCTGTGCTTGTTTTATATTCAATGGTCTTGAATCCGTATCCGTATAAACCGGCAGTCTTGATTAAGCCGGAACAGAAATGGCAGGTAGTACAATGGAGGAGCTTATGGCAGAAAGTTTTCAACGACCCTGTAAAACAGCAGCTGATTCCATGACTGAAATGACCGAGTTGGTTTTGCCCAATGACGCCAATTTACTGGGAAACCTTTTGGGTGGAAGGCTCATGCACTGGATCGATATTGCCGGTGCGATTGCTGCTTCACGGTATTCCAACTGTGTTGTCGCAACAGCTGCCCTTGACAGCCTCGATTTCAGGCATCCTGTCAGGGTGGGTGAAATGGTGCGCCTGAAAGCCAGAATTACATGGGTTGGGAATACTTCCATGGAGGTGCGGGTGGACGTATTCTGCGAAAACATGAAAACGGGTGTCGTGATTAAATCCAATAAAGCATATATCACCTTTGTGGCGCTGGATGATGCAGGTAAGCCGGTACAAGTGCCTTCGCTGTGCCTTGTAACAGAGGAGGAACGAAAAGAACATGCATTGGCCGAAAAACGGAGGGAAATGCGCCTGAAGAAGAAGTCCGACTCAGTTTCGACAGGCATACAGCAGTTACCATAAGAAGTGCATGAATGGAAAAACTTTGTTTAGCAAATGCCTGCATTTACCGATATATATGATGCAATCCCTTGCTTTTACGTATGAAGGAAAAGAGGTGTTTTGCGATGACATTTTCAATCAATGTGGTAAAAGAGAAAAGTACCGATCCGGATTTTACACTAAATGTGTCCATCTACGACGGACCTGTTTCCGTTATCAATGCCATGGTTGAAGTTCAAAGAATTCCCCCGAAAGTAAACATAAGATACCCCGATGAGATTGTGGAGATCCTCCCCGTGATTGACCAAAAGAAGCTGGAACTGGAGATTCTTAACAAGATCGTGGAATACATCATGCAAACATCTGATAATAACGAAATTAAAACCAACGCATTATACGGCAGAAAAGGGTAGAGCCTTTAAAGCTTTCGGTTTTTGGTCGCTTTCAGCTTCGGCTGAAAATAAAAATTGCCCTGAGTATCCAGGGAAGCATAAAAAATATCATCGGGATCAGGCCAGCCTTTCTCCCTTAGCTGCTTTTCCAGCCATGCAATATCTAATTTAACGAGCTTCAGGTTTTTATCGTGAATTTTTCCATCAACAATCAAGTCCACCGAAAGGCCTTCATATTTCGTTTCTATTCCTAAATCCGCCGGTGTCAAAGGCCTTTTTTGAGACTTTACCACAAGGCTGAGCTGCCCGTTTGTTTCCAGAACCCCATGCTCCACATCCGAAATGTTTTGAACGCCTGCAATTCTTAGCTGCTCCAGTAAATCGTTGATCGTATATAATTCCTTTCGCAGGTTCTTTTCCTGAAGGCTGCCATTCATGATCACAATACGAGGACGTCCGCAAATCCACCCTCTGGCCCTGACGCTTTTTACAGCCAGAAGCGAAACCATAAATTGAGTTATAACCAGAATGGAAATTGGAATAATTCCGTCCCAAATGTCCTTATCGCTTTGTGTAAGAGGAAAAGCTGCCAATTCAGAGATCATCAACGCGACAGCAAATTCAAAAGGCTGAAGCTCACCGATCTGCCTCTTTCCCATCAGACGCATGGCGATGATAACAACCAGATACAGAACCACTGTCTTCCAGACAATTGATAAAAACATGGTTTTCCTCCGCAATCAGAGCGTTCGGAAAAGCAGATATCTTTGAAATGCAGGCGGCTCCAGGCATTAAAACCCTCATGCCGCGTTTGGCAGTTTCTCAATGATATACGCTTTTCGTGTTATCCGAGCTGCTCATGGCTGATATATTTGCTTAGTTCATTTTTCCATACAAGCAGCGGAACTATACACCAGTTCACGGAATTTGTGGGTGCTTGCGCAAGCAAATAGCTTGCTGCCAAGTAAAGTGAAAAAGCCTTCGGATAACTACGGAAGGCTTCTTGCTGAGTATGAAAGGATATCAGATTTATAAAATGCTCGCAGGTCGTTGGTATTTGCGTAACAAATACCAACTAGTTGCACACAAAACGCGCAAGTCGGGAGTGTACCGCAGGCTTCATCCGAGGAACACTCGCCCTGAAGGCGCTTTCAGCGCCCGCGTTTTGGCGCACAATTCGCGCAAGCGCTCATTGAACTATCGATCTGAGTTATTTGGAAGCAGGGAGCTTAAAGACGGACATTCCTCGCGAAGGATGGAGAACAGCTCCAGATCGTGGTACTTGCCATTGTGAAAGGTAGCCTTGCGCATTGTGCCTTCATAAACGAAGCCACAATGCTCCGCGACTCTCCGGCTCCCCGTGTTATCCCTCATCACGTTTACCTGAAGCCGGTTGATGGGGTGGATTGCGAACATATAGGCACAAAACAGTTGCAGTGCTTCACTCATATACCCTTTGCCGCCGTGGGAAGGATGGAACAACTCGTAACCAATTTCATACCCGGATTGATATTCAAGCCCTCTGAAAAACAGCAGCTCACCCAAATATTGTTCATCATGATTCATGATGAGCATTCTTCCTTCGTCCTTCCCCCACAAGCCGGTTTTATTAAATTCATCCACAAATTCTGCTTCGGATGGGATGGATAAATGCCAGTAGGGGCCTTTGTTGTTAATGTCGCATATTAGACGATATACGCTTTCCAGGTCTTTTCTTTGAAATGTACGTAAAAGTATTTTTTCTCCTTTTATCATAGAACCTCCACTCAGCAACTGATAACCATAGAAACTTTATTCATCCGCTAACGCTTGCTCAGAACGGCACGGGAATTGGTGCATATAATTGTAAAGGCTAACTCATTTACAATAGTCCTGGCTTGAACCTATTATACCATACCGCTGCCATGCTCTATACTCCCTAACATGAAATAACAGCAATAATCATGTCTTCCACTGTGAAATGGCTTCTGCTCTAACCTGTAACCCGTGTATGGTGTTACTGTTCAGCAGCATGCAACCACTCACGAGACCTGCCTCAGGTGCTTGTATACCATTGCAGATATACACCCGATACCTGCTAATTGCATGCAACCGCTTGCGATGTTATAATATGTTTACCCAATCGGACTTCGGGGAAACCTGAGAAATGGGAACGTTGTGGAAAGTGCAATCGCACAGGGAGGAATTTTGCATGCATTATGTTGGAATTGATCTGGGGGGAACAAATATTGCTGCCGGCATTCTGGATGAAAACCTGAAGCTTATCAAAAAGGGCAGTACGCCCACAAATGTGGACAGGCACTATACTGAAATTATCAAGGACATGGCCCTGCTGGTGCTCAGGCTGCTGGATGAGATCGGGCTGACGGTTCAGGATGTTCCTTATATCGGCATCGGAAGCCCCGGCGTATGCAATCGCGAAAAGGGAATTCTGCTATACAGCTGCAACCTCAAGTTCGACAACGTCCCCATGCGGGAGGAAATGCAGAAAACCATCCCGCTTCCGGTATATCTGGAGAATGATGCAAACTGTGCTGCTCTGGCCGAGGGCTTGGTTGGCGCTGCACGTGATGTGGAAGATTCCATTACCATAACGCTGGGTACAGGCATCGGCGGGGGTATCATTCTGGGTGGACAAATTTTTACAGGCTTTAACGGCATGGCCGGAGAAATCGGTCATACGGTTATCGTGCAAGGCGGAGAAAAATGCACCTGCGGCAGGGATGGCTGCTGGGAGGCATATGCATCCGCCACGGCGCTCATCCGACAAACAAGACGGGCTGCGCAGGAGGATCCCTCTTCGGTAATTCACCGGCTGGTGGAGGGCAATCTGGGAAACATCAATGCAAAGACAGCATTTGATGCGATGCGTGAGGGTGATCCCACGGGCACCAAGGTTGTGAATCAATACATTCGTTACCTGGCGGAAGGTGTCGCGAATATGGTCAATATTTTTCAGCCTGCAAAAATTGTTATTGGCGGTGGGGTCAGCAAGGAGGGGGAAACCCTGCTGCAGCCGCTGAGAGAAATTGTTCGGGAAATCGAGTATTTCGGCGGGGAGAATGTTGCTCAGACCCGGATTGTTCGTGCAGAAACCGGAAATGATGCAGGTATTCTTGGTGCAGCGTTACTAGGTATTTCCAACAAGGAAAGCAAGAATCCGGAAAAGTCGCTGTAAGGCCTTCAGCCACAGGATTCGAGGTGGACGTTTTGCACAGCCGCAGGATAAAACTTGTCATTGAATATGATGGTTCCGGCTTTCACGGGTGGCAGGTACAGGAAAATGCCCATTCCGTTCAGGAAGAACTGGAAAAGGCGATTGCCGCAATCACCGGGGAAAGTGCCAGGATCACTGGGGCAGGCCGCACCGACACCGGTGTTCATGCTTACGGGCAGGTTGCCCATTTTGATACACGGTCGAAGGTTCCTGCAGAAAAGTTTTCCGCCGCATTGAATTCCGTCCTTCCACCTGAGGTTTCAATCCTTGCCTCACAAGAAGTGCCGGAAGACTTTCATGCCCGGTTTACAGCAGTTGGAAAAACATACGAGTATCGTATTTTAAACCGAGCCACCCGCTCGCCGATTCTGGCAAAGAGGGCATGGCATATACGGGAGGCATTGGATCTGGATGCTATGGGGCTAGCAGCAGAGAAATTTATTGGGGAACATAATTTTTCTGCATTCTGTTCCAGCGGGCACAGTGTGTTAACCTTTAACAGAACCCTTACGGCTTCACAATGGATTAGGCAGGATGATTGTCTGGTTTACCGGGTATCGGGAAATGGCTTTCTTTATAATATGGTTCGGATTATGACAGGAACCATGGTCGAGGTAGGGCTGAAAAAGAGATCGGCAGATAGTATTGAAGCCCTGATTCAGGAGAAGGACAGGAACAAGGCTGGAATTACAGCCCCGCCCCACGGGCTTTATTTGCTGAAGGTTCACTATCCGCCAGAAAATTGTTGAAGCACGCAAAAATTGTTGCACATGAATGGACTCCCACTTGGACATAAAGGAGAACTAAGTGAAACTGAATGCGAAAATTATAAAGGGCACCGTAATTTTAATGCAGGAAGAGTCGGTTTTAAACGGCGAGGGAAGGTTTCAAAAACAGCTTGAGTCATCCTTGGTGGAGGTTTGCAAAAAACTGGGTATCTCTGTTCCTCTTTGGGTGAGTAAGAACACGAGAGAATTCGTGCGGTTTAAGTGGACTTCCTTTCATGCCGATCAGTTTTTTGAACCCATTCAATTTGACCGTTTTGAAATAAGACTGGAAGAATAGGGCGCAGGCCAACCGTTGTGTTAAAAAAGGAGATCGGCATCCGATCTCCCTTCGTATTGTATTCAAAAAAAAACATTGACTTTGAAAAAAGCCTATGGTAGAATTATAAACTGCATTATCATATTGTGTCCAGGCATACTTTCTCTTGGGAAATACTGATTGCAACTATTATAACACATCTGTGTGCAGGGTACAATATGCTTTAAAGCAATTTACAGCTTAATGATAGATTAGGAGAAGGATAGCGTTTGAACTGTAATGATGCAGCCTTATAACAGCATGATTGAGATTAGGTTCATGGTTTTGATACGCGTTTTTTCCTAATCTATTTTTGTTGTCCGGAAAGTTTCATCTTTTGGTTTTTTCCTCCAGAGGCACATATCCAGCTTGGCTGCGATAAAGGCGGAGCCGGCCCTTACTTATTTTTTTCCTCCTCGGCAGGTTTTATACCGTGCAGATGGAAGATCAAGATAGACCCACAATGACAGTATGAGGTGATAGTGAATGGCGCATGAAGTACAATTGGGCAAGACAACCCGTATGAGCTACTCGAAGATCCATGAAGTCCTCGAAATGCCAAATTTAATTGAAATTCAGAAAAACTCTTACGAATGGTTTCTAAAAGAAGGGTTAAAAGAGGTTTTGAGGGATGTTTCCCCGATCAGCGATTATACGGGGAACCTTGTCATGGAGTTTATTGACTACTCGCTGGAAGATAACATAAAGTATACCGTTCAGGAATGCAAGGAAAGGGATACCACCTATTCTGCGCCCCTGAAGGTGAAGGTTCGCCTGATAAACAAGGAGACCGGAGAAGTGAAGGAGCAGGAAATCTTCATGGGTGATTTCCCGTTAATGACCGATACAGGCACCTTTGTGATCAACGGCGCTGAACGCGTTATCGTCAGCCAGCTGGTTCGTTCTCCTGGCATCTATTATGCAATGGATCGTGATAAAATCGGTAAAAAGCTCTATTCCAATACAGTCATTCCCAACAGGGGCGCCTGGCTGGAATATGAAACTGATTCCAACAATATTGTTTCTGTCAGAATTGACCGTACCAGAAAACTACCCATCACTGTTTTCCTCCGGGCTTTGGGCTTCGGTACCGATGCACAGCTGCTGCAGCTGTTTGGCGAGGATGAAAATCTTTTGGCCACCATTCAGAAGGACAACACAAAAAGCGAAGAAGAAGGCCTGATCGAGGTTTACAAGCGCCTTCGTCCCGGTGAACCGCCTACGGTGGAAAGCGCCAGCAGCCTTTTACACAACCTTTTCTTCGATCCGAAACGGTATGATCTGTCCAAGGTTGGGCGTTACAAGTTCAACAAGAAGCTTGCACTGGCCATCCGCATCTGGAACCAGGTCGCCGCGGAAAATATTGCCGATGGTCAAACCGGTGAAATTCTCGTAAACAAAGGCGAGATTATTACCGAAGAGCTGGCCTGGCAGATCCAGAACTCCGGTGTCAATGTGGTTCATATCGATGTCAGCGGCAAGACCCTGCGCATCATTGGAAACAATACCGTAGAACTGCAGCCCTACATCAGTTTCAAGGCATCAGACGCCGGCATTACTGAAAAGGTGCGCTATGATGTTCTTCAGGAAATTCTGAAGGAATATGAAACCGAAGACGAGATTAAAGCGGGTATCGCTGCCAATAAAGATCTGCTCATTCCAAAGAATATCACTATCGAAGATATTATTTCTTCAGTAAACTATATCCTGTGCCTGGACGACGGCATCGGAGCGCTGGATGATATCGACCATCTGGGTAACCGCAGGCTGCGTTCAGTGGGCGAACTGCTGCAGAACCAGTTCCGCATTGGCTTGGCCAGGATGGAACGTGTTGTTCGTGAAAGAATGACCATTCAGGACATCGATATTGTCACTCCGCAGGCGCTGATCAATATCCGCCCGGTGGCCGCCGCCATCAAGGAGTTCTTTGGAAGCTCCCAGCTGTCACAGTTTATGGATCAAACCAACCCCTTGGCCGAGTTTACCCACAAGCGCCGTCTCAGCGCACTGGGCCCCGGTGGCCTGTCCCGTGAGAGGGCGGGTTTCGAGGTTCGTGACGTTCACCATTCCCACTATGGACGCATGTGCCCCATTGAAACCCCTGAAGGCCCCAATATCGGGTTGATCGGTTCTTTAAGTACTTATGCCCGAATCAACGAATATGGCTTCATCGAAGCCCCATATCGCCGAGTTGACAAGGAAGGCAAGCATGTTACAAACGAAGTTTATTATATGACTGCCGATGAAGAAGACGGTTATATTGTTGCCGAAGCCAACGAACCTCTCGATTCGGAAGGCTGCTTCCTCAGCAAGCGCATTGGTTGCCGTTTCCATGAAGAAATTCTTGAAGTGGACGCCGACCGTGTCGACTACATGGACGTTTCACCGAAACAGCTGGTATCCGTTGCTACCGCAATGATCCCGTTCCTCGAAAACGATGATGCGAACCGCGCGCTGATGGGTTCAAACATGCAGCGCCAGGCCGTGCCGCTCATCCGCCCGGAATCACCCCTTGTCGGTACCGGCATTGAATTTACGGCTGCGAAGGATTCCGGTGTTGTAATCCTGGCAAAGAACGACGGCGTGGTTGAAAAGGTTACTGCCGGTGAAATTGTTATTCGTCAGGACAATGGAAAGAAAGATCACTTCAAATTGTTGAAATATCAAAGGTCGAACCAGGGCACCTGCATCAACCAGCGCCCCATCGTAAAGAAAGCTGAGGTTGTGAAGGCCGGGGATGTCATTGCCGATGGCCCGTCCACCGATACCGGTGAAATCGCCCTTGGCAAGAATGTGCTCATTGGTTTTATGACCTGGGAAGGCTACAATTACGAGGACGCTATTTTGATCAGCGAAGAGCTGGTTCGTGACGATGTATATACCTCCATCCATATCGAGGAATATGAGTCCGAGTCCCGTGATACAAAGCTTGGTCCTGAAGAAATCACCCGTGATATTCCCAACGTCAGCGAAGATTCCCTGAAGGATCTCGACGAACGTGGAATCATCCGTATCGGTGCAGAGGTTCGTGCCGGCGACGTACTGGTGGGCAAGGTCACTCCAAAGGGAGAAACCGAGCTGACCGCTGAGGAAAGGCTGTTACGTGCAATCTTCGGTGAAAAGGCCAGGGAGGTCAGGGATACATCCCTGCGCATTCCCCATGGTGAGTCCGGTATTATTGTTGATGTACGCGTGTTCACGCGTGAAAATGGCGACGAGTTGCCTCCAGGTGTCAATCAGCTGGTGCGCGTATATGTTGCCCAAAAAAGAAAGGTCTCTGTGGGCGATAAGATGGCAGGCCGCCACGGGAACAAGGGTGTTATTTCCCGAATCCTCCCGGTGGAAGACATGCCGTTCCTGCCTGATGGCACTCCGCTGCAGATTGTCTTGAATCCTCTGGGCGTTCCGTCCCGTATGAACATCGGTCAGGTTCTGGAAGTCCACCTTGGTTATGCTGCAAAAGCTTTGGGCTGGAAGATTGCCACCCCGGTCTTTGACGGGGCCAATGAGCAGGATGTTATCGATACACTGATCAAAGCAGGATTACCCGAGGATGGCAAAGCAGTCCTGTATGACGGGAGAACCGGCGAGCCTTTCGACAACCGTGTAACCGTGGGCTACATGTACTACCTGAAGCTTGCCCACCTTGTGGATGACAAGATTCATGCCCGCTCCACAGGCCCGTACTCGCTGGTAACACAGCAGCCTCTTGGAGGTAAAGCACAGTTTGGCGGCCAGCGCTTTGGTGAAATGGAAGTCTGGGCCCTGGAAGCATACGGCGCTGCATACAGCCTGCAGGAAATCCTTACGGTTAAGTCCGACGACGTGGTGGGCCGTGTGAAGACCTACGAGGCCATCGTCAAGGGTGAAAATGTTCCCGAACCGGGCATCCCGGAATCGTTCAAGGTTCTGATGAAGGAATTGCAGTCTTTGGCACTGGACGTCAAGGTGTTCAGCGAAGAGCGCGAAGAAATTGAAATCAAGGAATCGGTGGATGATGATCTGGAAGAGCTGGATGTGAACCTGGAAGGCCGTGAGGATGAAATGTTTACCGGCATGGATCGTGGTGTTGAAGAAGCCGGTGAATTCATGGATGACGAGTTTAATGTGGACATGGAACTGGATAGTCTCGACAATGCGGATGAACTGGATGAAGATGCCGTAGACGACCTGTTTGCGGCAGACGACAGCGAGGATCTGCTTGACGAAGATGATGACGTATAGGAGGTGACAGAGCATGTTTGAATTGAACAATTTTGATGCGATACGGATAGGCCTGGCTTCTCCGGAAAAAATACGTGAATGGTCCCGTGGAGAGGTTAAAAAACCTGAAACCATCAACTATAGAACCTTAAAGCCCGAACGTGACGGGTTGTTCTGTGAAAGAATTTTTGGCCCCACCCGTGACTGGGAATGCCATTGCGGTAAATACAAGCGCATCCGCTACAAGGGGATTGTCTGTGACCGTTGCGGCGTTGAGGTAACCCGTTCCAAGGTGCGCCGCGAAAGAATGGGGCACATCGAGCTGGCTGCACCGGTTTCCCACATCTGGTATTTCAAGGGGATCCCCAGCCGTATGGGCCTTTTGCTCGATATGTCACCGAGGGCACTGGAAAAGGTATTGTATTTTGCTTCTTATGTGATCATCGACCCGGGACAGACCCCTCTGTCAAAGAAGCAGATTTTAAATGAAAAGGAATACAGGGACAGTATCGAAAAATTCGGAAGCAACTTCCGTGCAGGAATGGGTGCCGAGTGCATCAAGGAACTCTTGATGGAAATCGATCTGGATGCTCTTGCAAAGGAGCTGCGCGGTGAGCTGGAAGACACCAGCGGGCAGAAGAAGATCCGCGCCATCAAAAGGCTGGAGGTTGTTGAAGCCTTCCGCACCTCCGGAAACAAACCCGAATGGATGGTATTGGATGTTGTTCCGGTCATTCCGCCCGAACTGCGCCCCATGGTACAGCTGGATGGCGGACGTTTTGCCACCTCCGATCTGAACGACCTGTACCGCCGCGTAATCAACCGCAATAACCGCCTGAAAAGGCTTTTGGATCTGGGCGCTCCCGAGATCATTGTCCGCAATGAGAAGAGAATGCTCCAGGAATCTGTTGACGCGCTGATCGACAACGGCCGCCGCGGGCGTCCCGTTACAGGCCCGGGCAACAGGCCGCTGAAGTCCCTGTCCGATATGCTCAAGGGTAAACAGGGCCGCTTCCGCCAGAACCTGTTGGGAAAACGTGTCGACTATTCCGGACGTTCGGTTATCGTCGTTGGTCCGGAACTGAAAATATTCCAGTGCGGTCTGCCAAAGGAAATGGCGCTGGAGCTGTTTAAACCCTTTGTAATGAAAAAGCTCGTCGAAAGAGGGCTTGCCCATAATATCAAGAGTGCAAAGAGAATGGTCGAGCGCGTTCGCAACGAAGTGTGGGATGTACTTGAAGAGGTTATCAAGGAGCATCCTGTACTGTTGAACCGTGCGCCGACGCTGCACCGTCTGGGTATTCAGGCTTTCGAGCCCGTACTGGTTGAAGGACGCGCACTGAAGCTTCATCCGCTGGTATGTACCGCCTATAACGCCGACTTCGATGGTGACCAGATGGCCGTTCACGTACCGCTGTCTGCTGAAGCACAGGCAGAAGCAAGGTTCCTGATGCTGTCTGCAAACAACCTGTTAAAGCCTCAGGATGGCAAGCCGGTTACCGTACCTACCCAGGATATGGTTCTTGGAAGCTATTACCTGACTGTTGAAAAAGAAGGCGATATTGGCGAAGGCAAGATATTCAGCTCACAGGATGAAGCCCAAATGGCTTACGACAACAAGTTCCTGTCACTGCACGCCCGTATTAAGGTTCGTATTACAAAAACCATTAACGGGGAAAAGAAAAGCGGTATTGTTGAAACAACCATTGGAAAGCTGATCTTTAATCAGGCGATCCCGCAGAATCTGGGCTTTGTAGACAGAGACGATCCTGATAATCTGTTCAAGCCTGAGATTGATTTTCTGGTTACCAGAAAGGAACTGGGCAGAATCATCGACCGTTGCATCCGCGTAAACGGTGCCAATGTTACCGCCCAGGTTCTGGATGATATTAAAAAGCTTGGCTTTAAGTTTTCCACCAAAGGTGCCATCACCATCGGTGTTTCCGACATGATCATTCCCGAGATTAAACAGAAGTATCTTGAGGAAACCGATAAGAAGGTTGAAATGATCACCAAGCAATACCGCCGTGGGATGATCACCGAGGAAGAACGTAAAAATGCGGTCGTAAATGCCTGGAACAAGACCACTGAAGATGTAAAGAATGCGCTGATTGCCAGTATGGATAAGTTTAATCCTGTTTATATGATGTCCAACTCCGGTGCCCGCGGAAACGTGAATCAGATCCGTCAGCTTGCTGGTATGCGCGGCCTGATGGCCGATACCTCCGGTGAAACCATTGAAATTCCGATTCGGTCCAACTTCCGTGAAGGCCTGAACGTTTTGGAATACTTCATTTCCACCCATGGCGCCAGGAAAGGTTTGGCCGATACCGCCCTCAGAACGGCAGACTCCGGTTACCTTACCCGCCGCCTTGTTGACGTCAGCCAGGATGTCATTGTCCGTGAGCCCGATTGCGGAACTGAAGAAGGCATCGCAGTTTCTGATATCGTTACCAGCGGTGAAAAGATCGAGGGCCTCGAAGAACGCCTCACAGGACGCTATGCTGCAGAGGATATTACCGATCCGAAAACCAATGAAGTGCTGGTTCGCCATCATGAACTGATCACTGAAAAGATAGCTCACAAACTGGTGGACAACGGGTTTAAGAAAGTAAAAATCCGTTCCGTATTAACCTGCCGATCTAAAACCGGTGTCTGTGCGAAGTGCTATGGTCTGAACCTTGCAACCGGTGAGGAGTGCAATGTGGGTGAGGCTGTGGGCATTATAGCCGCCCAGTCCATCGGTGAACCAGGTACGCAGCTGACAATGCGTACGTTCCATACAGGCGGTGTTGCAGGAGACGATATTACCCAGGGTCTTCCCCGTGTTGAAGAATTGTTTGAAGCAAGAAAACCGAAAGGTCTTGCAATCATTACGGAGATATCCGGTGTGGTTGCTTTAAGGGAAACCAAGAAAAAGCGCGAGGTGGTTGTCACCAACGACTCTGGTGAAGCTCATACTTATCTCATTCCCTACGGGTCCAGGCTGAAGGTGGCCGACGGCGAAGTGGTGGATGCCGGTGACGAGCTGACGGAAGGTTCTGTGAACCCGCACGATATCCTGAAGATCAAGGGCATCCATGCCGTTCAGTCCTACCTGCTGCGCGAGGTGCAGAAGGTTTACAGGCTGCAGGGTGTGGATATCAACGATAAGCATATCGAGGTGATTGTCCGCCAGATGCTGCGCAAGGTGAAGGTAGACGAAGCCGGAGATACCAACCTGCTTCCGGGAAGCCTGGTAGATATGTTTGAGTTTGAGCAGTCCAATGCCGAAGCCGAAGCAAACAATCTGCGCGTGTCTGAAGGTAAGCGCACCCTGTTGGGTATTACCAAAGCATCTTTGGCTACAGATTCCTTCCTGTCCGCCGCATCCTTCCAGGAAACCACCAGGGTTCTTACCGAAGCCGCTATCAAGGGTAAGATTGATCCACTGCTTGGCCTGAAGGAAAACGTCATTATCGGCAAGCTGATTCCAGCCGGTACCGGCATGAGTATTTACCGCGATATCGAGGTTGAGGCCGGAACGAAGGAGACTGAAAACGACGAAAGCGTATATCTTGAAAAACTGTAAGCAAAGAAAAAAGTAATATATAGAAGAAAAAAAGACCGGCATTAACTGCCGGTTTTTTCATTTACTGAAAAACACGAACACTGTGCGAGAAATTTGCCAGGCAAATAAAGCCTTGATCTCGCCCTGAATGATTAAAGGCGTTGATCAAACTTCATGCTGTGCGGGAGGTTCTTTTTGTAA
>JAGOJH010000171.1 GCA_017995215.1 Thermoclostridium sp. | reverse complement strand
CGTCTGAAAGAATCCTTGAGGCTATTCGCTATTGGTTTGGCATCACCGATAAACGCCCCGAGTCATTTTATACAAACGTCAATCCGTAAAACTGTACGGATGATGGAACGCCATGATGCCATGATTAGCTTAAGAGATAGGCAGGTTATATTAATACTGTAAGAGATGGGATAGATAAAGGGTCATTCAAGGGTAATGGCCTTTTCTTTTTCCTGACATATTGACGCTGAAAAAGCTCTAAAGCATTGTACTGTCAACATAATACTTTCCGTTTCCAGCAGATAGAATCCTTCCTTTCTGTACAAGCTGTGAAAAAAAGAGGCTTTCCGTCACCCGAATGTCTGAAGGTAACACGTTCAGGATGAAAGATTGCGCCTGCTTACCTGTGAACAGTCTCCAGTGATCCAAGTGTCGCCAAACGACACGCTACCCAGGCAGGTTTCACAGGAGTATCTCATGGATTCATATGCGATCCATTCCGTGAGCCCTGCGGGAGAATGCAAAATGATTGCATTCAGGCAATAAACATGCTACAATAAAAGCAAACATACGTTCGGGTGATTTTGTGGAATTAATGGAGAAACTAAAGATACTGGCTGACTCGGCAAAGTATGATGTGTCCTGCTCATCGAGCGGCAGCAATCGTAAAAATACAAAAGGCGGAATCGGAAACGGGAACATGGCGGGCATTTGTCATTCCTGGGCGGATGACGGGCGTTGCATCTCGCTGCTGAAAGTCTTGTTTTCTAACGCGTGCGCCTATGACTGCGCCTATTGTGTAAACCGTATTACCAATGATATTCCCAGGGCCAGCTTCACCCCTGAAGAGCTTTGTGAGCTGACCATTCAGTTTTATCGACGAAACTACATCGAAGGGCTGTTTATCAGCTCCGCAGTAATGAAATCGCCCGATTACACCATGGAGCGCATGATCAGGGCTTTGCAAATGCTTCGCGTTCAGTACCGGTTTAACGGGTATATCCACTTTAAAGCCATTCCCGGCGCGGATCAGAAATTGATCGATGAGGCAGGCCTTTATGCCGACAGGATGAGCATCAATGTAGAACTGCCCTCCAAACAGGGTCTGAAGCTTCTGGCGCCGCAAAAACAGCCGGAAAAAATCATCACGCCCATGTCCTATATCAGCGGAAGAATTCAGGATAACAAGGAACAGCGCAGGATCATGCGCAGCACCCCATCCTTTGTGCCCGCTGGCCAATCCACGCAAATGATCATTGGGGCCACCCGGGATCATGATGCATCCATTCTGCATTTATCGGAACAGCTTTACCAGCGATATTCGCTGAAAAGGGTTTATTATTCGGCTTATGTGCCGGTAAACCAGCATCCGAACCTGCCGGCCGTTTATACCGAGCCACCTCTGCTGAGGGAGCATCGCATCTATCAGGCCGACTGGCTGCTTCGGTTTTATGGTTTCAGGGCAAAGGAGCTACTGGATGACCAGCACCTGGATTTCAGTATGGACGTGGATCCAAAGTGTGACTGGGCTTTGCGGCATCTGGAGCAATTCCCGGTGGAAATCAACCGGGCTCCCTATGAGATGCTGCTGCGCGTGCCCGGAGTAGGGGTTCACTCGGCCTTGAAAATCGTTAAGGCAAGAAGGATTGGCAGCCTGTCCTACGAGCACCTGAAGCAGTTTAGGGTGGTACTGAAACGTGCTAAATACTTTATTACCTGCCAGGGTAAGTATTTTGGCAATGCACCCTTTGAAAGCGATAGCATCCGGCAATACCTGGTGGAAAAGAAGAATGATTCTCCATATATTCAAATGAGCTTCATATAACGAAGCAAAGATTGGTTCCTGTAGAACCTATTTGAGTATTTCAACCCTTTGGAGAACAACTCGCGTGACAAGAACGGATTACCTGGGACTTACAGTGAACACTATTTAGCAATCACTTATGATGTAATAAGCAGCATTTTCCGTTACCCCAGGAAGCGGGAGTAGGCATATAAAAGCTAACATGCAGGTTTTTAAGCATAATTTGTTTGAATTTTACATCAAAAATCTTCTCGCGGGTGTATTGACAATTCCCCAATCTTTTTGTATACTGATTAAGCCGCGGTTCGGTTAGCCGAACATATGGGAGCATAGCTCAGCTGGGAGAGCACCTGCCTTACAAGCAGGGGGTCATAGGTTCGAGCCCTATTGTTCCCACCAAGGCAGAAGTGAGAAGCGTAACCCGCTTCCCACTTCATATATGGCCCGGTAGTTCAGTTGGTTAGAACGCTAGCCTGTCACGCTAGAGGTCGAGGGTTCGAGCCCCTTCCGGGTCGCCACCAACCCGAAGTGAGCAATCACTTCGAGGCTTGCCCAGATAGCTCAGTCGGTAGAGCAGAGGACTGAAAATCCTCGTGTCGCTGGTTCGATTCCGGCTCTGGGCACCAATTAGAGGGCTGAAGCAGAAAGTTATTAGTGCTTGAAAAGAGTTTATCTCTGTGATAAAATAACATCAACTTCAAATCTCTAAACGTGCGGGATTAACTCAGTGGTAGAGTGTCACCTTGCCAAGGTGAAAGTCGCGAGTCCGAATCTCGTATCCCGCTCCAAGCTTTACACGCAAAGAAGATTCTTCTTTGCGTGTAATTATTAAAAGGGTAGCTTACGTGGAAGTGTTTCAGGTTTAGGTAATCTTCAGCATGTACGGACCTGTGGTACACTCCCGGTTTGCTGGTTTTTCCCAGCAACCCCCCCTTATTCGGCGCCATAGCCAAGTGGTAAGGCAGAGGTCTGCAAAACCTTTATCCCCCAGTTCAAATCTGGGTGGCGCCTCCAAATAAAGTACCATCAACTGATAAAAAGTTTTTTATCAGTTGATGGTTTTCTTTCGCCTTGAAAAGGCCTGATACAAGCGATTTCCAAGGTTTTATCCTAAATTCCCACACTATTTATACAATACAACCCTAAAAGCAAGATAAAAAGAGACTTTCAGTGCATTTTTATCTTGCTTTTTTCATATGCGTATAGTATAATTATACTATACGCATATGAGGTGAATTTAAATGGCTTTAGATCAATCCCGTAAAGTGCCACTACCCGACAAGGGAATAATAAAGTACAAAAGCAAAGATACTACTTATGTCTACCATATCACCCGCATCTATAGGAACGAGAAAGGTAAACCGACGAATGACAGGGTTTCCATCGGAAAGATCGACACTGAAACAGGTATGCTTATCCCTAACAGGAATTACTACGAGTTTTACGCTTCTTCCGACAATGAAACCAACCAATCTCAAATAGAATCCATCAAAAGCTGTGGTATTACATATGTGATTGACGGTCTCTTGAATGAATTAGGCCTGGTTGAAATCATGCAGAAAAAGTTTCCGAAACATGCCGAACAGATCATAGCACTGGCAGAATATATGCTGTGTGAAGGTAATGTTATGTCATATTACGAAGATTGGTATGAT
>JAGOJH010000170.1 GCA_017995215.1 Thermoclostridium sp. | reverse complement strand
TTCGGACTCGCGACTTTCACCTTGGCAAGGCGACACTCTACCACTGAGTTAATCCCGCACATTTAGAGATTTGAAGTTGATGTTATTTTAGCACAGAGATAAACTCTTTTCAAGCACTAATAACTTCCTGCTTCAGCCCTCTAATTGGTGCCCAGAGCCGGAATCGAACCAGCGACACGAGGATTTTCAGTCCTCTGCTCTACCGACTGAGCTATCTGGGCAAGCCTCGAAGTGATTGCTCACTTCGGGTTGGCGACCCGGAAGGGGCTCGAACCCTCGACCTCTAGCGTGACAGGCTAGCGTTCTAACCAACTGAACTACCGGGCCATATATGAAGTGGGAAGCGGGTTACGCTTCTCACTTCCGCCTTGGTGGGAACAATAGGGCTCGAACCTATGACCCCCTGCTTGTAAGGCAGGTGCTCTCCCAGCTGAGCTATGCTCCCATATGTTCGGGTTACCGAACGGCACTTAATCAGTATACAAAAAGATTGGAGAATTGTCAATACACCCATGCGAAGTTTTTTGATGTAAAATTCAAGCATTTTATGCGAAAAAACCAGTCTGTAAGCCTTTTTACGACTATTCCCTTCACCTGGAATACTTGCAGATATTACTTATCGCATCAGTTGTAATGTTCAAATAATGCTCACTGTACGACTCAGATATTCTGTATCACCAACACGCGTTTTTGCCTCTGGTAACGGTCCGCTAAAGAAGTAATGTGGGCTCCCTTACCTCGCTATAAAAAGCTCATCTGCACATAAGGGGAATCATTCTTCTTTTCCACAAGGTACTGCCGAATGGTGTTGCTTTCAAAGGGTGCACTGCCAAAATACTTCCCCTGGCAGGTAATAAAGTATTTTGCGCGCTTCAGTACCACCCTGAACTGCTTTAAATGCTCGTAGGACAGGCTTGCGATTCTTCTTGCCTTAACAATCTTCAGGGCGGAATGAACCCCGACCCCAGGAATGCGAAGGAGCATTTCATATGGAGCCCGATTAATTTCAACCGGAAACTGATCCAGATGCCTCAGCGCCCAATCGCACTTCGGATCTACATCCATGTTGAAATCGAGTTGTTGTTCGTCCAGAAGTTCTTTTGCCTTAAACCCGTAAAACCGAAGCAGCCAGTCGGCCTGATATATTCGATGCTCCCGAAGCAACGGCGGCGTGGTATAGACAGCCGGAAGGTTCGGGTGTTGATTAACAGGTACATAGGCCGAATAATAAACCCTTTTCAACGAATACCGCTGATAAAGCTGTTCTGATAAATGCAGTATGGATGCATCATGATCCCTTGTGGCCCCAATGATCATTTGCGTGGACTGTCCGGCTGGTACAAAGGATGGGGTACTGCGCATGATTTTGCGCTGTTCCTTGTTTTCCTGAATTCTTCCGCTGATATAGGACATGGGCGTGATGATTTTCTCAGGTTGTTTTTGCGGTGCCAGAAGCTTCAGGCTTTGTTTTGACGGCAGTTCTATATTAATACTCATTCTGTCGGCATAAAGGCCGGCTTCATCGATTAATTTCTGATCCGCGCCCGGGATGGCTTTAAAATGGATATACCCGTTAAACCGGTACTGCGCGCGCAGCATTTTCAGAGCCTTGATCATGCGCTCCATGGTATAATCCGGCGATTTCATAACGGCTGAGCTTAGAAACAGCCCTTCGATGTAGTTTCTTCGATAAAACTGAATGGTTAGTTCACACAACTCTTCGGGGGTGAAGCTGGCCCTGGGAATATCGTTGGTAATACGGTTTACACAATAGGCGCAGTCATAGGTGCACGCGTTAGAAAACAAGACTTTCAGCAGCGAGATGCAACGCCCGTCATCCGCCCAGGAATGACAAATGCCCGCCATATTCCCGTTTCCGATTCCGCCTTTTGTATTTTTGCGATTGCTGCCGCTCGATGAGCAGGACACATCATACTTTGCCGAGTCAGCCAGTATCTTTAGTTTCTCCATCAATTCCACAAAATCACCCGAACGTATGTTTGTTTTTATTGTAGCATGTTTATTGCCTGAATGCAATCATTTTGCATTCTCCCGCAAAGCTCATTGAATGGTTTGTACATGAATCCATGAGTTACGGTAATAAGGCGCAGGCTTCATACTGAACGGAGTGAAGGATCTCACTTTTCTTCTGATCAGATCCTTCGCTGCGCTCTGGATGACATCCCTTCGCACATAAACATCTTCTGTAAAAAGTTCCTTATCTTCTACGACAGTAGAACAATTGACAGTAACACTCGGAGTGTTTGAATTTCATATGGGTTGAAGTATAATATTGTGTATGAAAATACTAAATATTCCGGAACTATAGGGGGTTTAGGATGAAGATTTTCCCTACATCATGTATTAGAAGAAAAATTACCATAAAGAGATTTTTGAATGCTGGGGCAATTGACAAAAATCATGCTGTGTTACCTTCAGACATTCGTGTGGATGAAAACCTCTTTTTTTCACATCTTGTAAGGAAAGGAAGGATTCTATCTGCTGGAAACGGAAAGTATTATGTTGACAATACAATTTAAAGCTTTTTCAGTGTCAATATGTCAGGAAAAAGAAAAGGCCATTACCCTTGAATGACCCTTTATTTTATCCCATCTCTAACAATATTTATATAACCTGCCTATCTCTTAAGCGAATCAAGGCGTTCCATCATCCGTTCAGTTTCACGGATTGACGTTTGTATGAAATGACTTCGGGCGTTTGTCGGTGATACCAAACCAATAGCGAATAGCCTCAAGGATTCGCTCGGATGCATGCCCGTCTCCATAGGGGTTGACGCTGCGCGCCATCCTTTGGTATTCTGCATCATCATCCAGCAGCAGAGAAGTTTCCGAAACCACCCGTTCAAGCTCCGTTCCAATCACCTTAACTGTTCCAGCCTGCACTGCCTCGGGGCGCTCGGTCTCATTGCGGGCAACAAGCACGGGCTTGCCCAATGAAGGCGCCTCTTCCTGCAGACCGCCTGAGTCTGTAAGCACTAAATAGGATTTAGCCATCAGGTTATGCATGTCCTGCACCTGAATCGGGTTTATCAAATGCACCCGCTCGACACCGCCTAAAATAGCCTTGGCGGGCTCTTGAACCGCAGGGTTCAGGTGAACGGGATACACAATTTCCACATCTGGATATTTCAACACAATGGTTTTCAAAGCGTGAAAAATATTTTCAAGGGGGTTTCCAAGGTTTTCCCTGCGATGCGCCGTAACGGAAATAAGCCGTTTTCCGGCGAAATCGAGTTTTCTTAAGGTCTCATCCTCAAAGGAGTAGTCTTGAACAATTGTTGTGCGCAGGGCGTCAATCACGGTGTTTCCGGTGATATGTATTGTGTCGGGGTTAATCCCTTCTTTGATTAGGTTCTGGAAATTAGTTTCTGTGGGTGAAAAATGAAGATCGGCTATGCAGCCGGTCAGCTTTCTGTTCATTTCTTCGGGAAATGGAGAATATTTATC
>JAGOJH010000082.1 GCA_017995215.1 Thermoclostridium sp. | reverse complement strand
GCGAAAAATTTTTTAGGAAGCTGATCTGTATTTTTTTGTTACAGCTTCCTTTTTTCTTACCCATTTTATATAATGGAAATGTCAAAGTAAAGAAAAATTTACCGCCAAGTTAGACCGGGCTTAACAGGAAAGGGTCTTTCAGAAGAACAATCAAAAATTCATGCGAATTTATTTTGATTTACCCGGGATGGGAAAGTCAAAAGTCGGTGAATCTATCAAAAACTCTGATGGTATGCTGGAAGTCATCATTGCCTTTATTGAAAAGGTCATACCCAATCAAAGGTTTTTATTGGTGGGGGAGTCGTATGGGGGTTATCTTGCCAGAGCACTCGTCCAAAAAATGAGTCAACGTATTCTTGGTTTATTTTTATTATGTCCGTTGGTATATCCGGGATATCGGGCAGGTGAAGTGCCCGCGAAAACTGTATTGGAAAAAGATGTGTCATTGCTTGAAAGCTTAAGTGAGCAGGAACGGGAGAGCTTTGAATACATTACAATTGTTCAGAATCGAAGGGTTTGGAATGGCTTTAAAGAAGATGTATATGAAGCCATCATTCATCAAAAAGATAACTATTTTCTAAATCATATATTGGACGGGGCTTTTTCATATGATGTGGATCAACTGGAAAATGCATTTGCCAAACCATGCCTCATCCTTGCAGGGCGGCAAGACACAGAGGTGGGGTACAAGGATCAGTTCAAGCTTCTGGATAACTACCCGAGAGCCTCCTTTGCAGTATTGGATAAGGCTGGTCACAATTTACAGATAGAGCAGGAAGATTTATTCGTTAACCTTGCATCGGAATGGTTGGAAAGAACAATAACTGAAGCATAAGTGTGCATACAGGTGGTTATCAATCATCCCTTGCAACTTTTATCCACATCAGCCTGACGATTCCCCAGGCAATCAACGCATAAATGATCATGGCGACAATCGTAGCCGGATCAAAAACCGAGCGAGATACAAGGCCAGGAGTTGTTAATGGATTAAAAATGCCCGAAAATGGAGATATGAATATCCCTGTAAACATATACAAGAACGATGTGAACCCGCTTCGCGGGTTCGCACCAAGCAGCATGAACAAAAACCTCAGCCCCAGAAGAATTTCAATCAGGCCAAGCAAATAATAAATGACATTTCTGCTTCTGACAAACCATAGGGGTTTATCTTCCTGAAAAACGGTCGTACCATCCGAATGCACTCTGTGCATAGGAATTACCTTTCCATGATGATCATTTTCGTGTTCCATGTTTTATCTCCTGTAAGCATTTTCTCAGTATTTTATTATGAACATAATTGGGTTGAGTATGCATTACGAGGAAAAACTAATGGTAAGCCTGGTACTTAATAAATTACATTATTGGGTTTACAAATGCTTCCGCTTTGCATATTAAGAAAAACTGAACACTCCGGTATCACCTCCATACTCAACATTTTTGGAGGTGATGAGAATGATTGAAGGAAACATTGGCAGCTCGGACATTTCTGTAAGCGACATTTGTCCTTAATTAAACAGGAGGAGACGAATATGGAGCCTTTAAATTCAAGACCTGACTTTACACAAATGGAACACGAGATACTACAGTTCTGGAAAGAACACGATTATTTTAACAAGATAGAACTGCTACCTGTTAATAACATTACGATGTAACGACAACATCACATCGTGATGTAAGAGAGTTTAAATATTTTAACTGCTCACTGCCAAATCTGGCTGTTTTGCTGGGATGAAATAAACTGGCGCATTCTGACATACCGAGCGAAGTGAAGGATCTCGTATTACACCTGAGAGATCCTTCACTGCGCTCAAGATAAGACACATACCTCTATAGCAACTTGAACTTATTAAGAGGAGTGTAAACAGTAACTATTTGTACTCTGCATAATTTCTATTTCTGCCGAAAGCTTTGACATTGCATTTACATTAATTTATAATATTTGATAGAACATACGTTCTGAAGGACAATAGCCATCATAGCATTGGCTGCATTTTTATGGGCAGTGTATATCCTGCCATTGGAGGCTGTAATGTATGAAAAGACACGTCATCGATCTGGTTGCTGTTTTACCTGAGGGACAAGCCATATGCGAATGCAAAGACAATTGTCTTCACATGACTACGACCCGCGCAATTCCAACTCAGCGCTTTGATGCCGAACACTTGTCGATTAATTCATACATTTTTCTGCCCGACAAATACAAGCTGCCCCTGCGGGTTGATATCACTGCAAAAATAGATGCACCAGGTTTATATGTATTTGTCGGGAAAGGCCATGTCAATTTTGGCACATTATGCTCGGATAACAGGCGCATTGATGACATAGTTTCCCCATCACGAAAGACAATCTATTATCACAATGATATACCCATAAATGAGTTTACCGATATCTCCCTGATATATGATTTAAAAGAAATGCAGATTCTGGTTGATGGGCAGGAAAGGTATCACTCGAACAATGAAAGGTATATGAAATCAAGGGAATTCGGGGAATTAAACAAGGAAGGCTTTGGGCTGAGAATTGCCTGTGACAAACTCACAAACCTGACCATTCAATCAATTGTCATCACCGAATTCCCGGATACTTGCAGTATTGTACATACCAGGGCTGAACTGCCCGCTGCTTTTACAAAAAACCAGGTATTAGAGCCAGCTGAAAAGCCAACCTTTGAAAAGTGCATATCACGGCTTCCTGTGACAATACAAAATGAAATTATTAAGCTCGATGAGTACCTTAAGTCAATAAAACGGTTTAAGTTCAAAAGACAAATCGAGAAAAACGGCAACAAAGTAACTTATGTCGCGTCTGATTATGGGTTTTCCTATGCCATATACTTAAGTAATCACATGTTTGATCATTCTCTGCAATGGTATCTCATCACAAATGGAAAGCCTGAAACCTGGTACAGAAAAGCCGACAGCATGGAAGAAACACTGAACAGCCTCATGCAAAAAGCACCGGATTTTGCACAACGGATGTTCTTCAATTTAGACGACTGCGTGGGATGTTATAAAAACTGTCTTGCGCAAACTGCGTACCAGTTGGGCGAAAAGAAAAAAGTGGTGTGCCATGGCAAGCTGAAATTCAATATGAGTCCATCCGGGTTTGAAGATGTTCGTGCCTTTATCGATGAAATATATGCAGCTGCTGGAAAAATTCCATATTAAGCAAAATACGGAGTGAAAAAAATGACTTCTGAAGAAATACTAAACTATTGTCTGGCCAAGCCCGGCGCTTATATTGATTTTCCTTTTGGTGACATCCCGATTTGTGTTAAGGTTGGCAAGAGATTGTTCGCACAATTATACCCGAAACCGGAGGATTATAAGCTCACTTTGAATTGCGACAGGGTTGTTGGTGAACTATATAGAAATCTGTACCCGGATGACGTTACCAGAGGGTACCATTGTCCTCCTGTAATGCAGCCATATTTCAACACGATTCGGCTCCATGCCACTGTTCCAGAGAATGAGCTGAAGAAAATGATCGACCATTCTTATGCCACTGTCGTTAAAAAGCTGCCAAAACAGCTACAGCATCAGCTTAAAAACGAAACAGATATATGATTTAAATTCAACACAGGGTTGTTCAAATATGAATACTATTTGAAGGATTCCAAACGGTTATAAGGAGTGTTCAACGATGAAAGATATTATATTGCTTGTAGTGGATGTACAAGCTCAGATGGTTCTTTGGCATCCATACAATGAGAATAATGTAATAGGGAACATTAAACATCTGATCTGCTGCTGCAGGGAAAAGGGCATCGAGGTTGTTTATGTACGTCATGACGACGGTCCCGGCAGTGAATTGGAGCGAGGAACAGATGGGTGGCAGATCTTCCATGAAATCGCCCCACAGGGTGAACATGTATTTGACAAGGAATATAACAGTGCCTTCTTACATACCGGGTTGAAGGAATACCTTGGCAGCAGGAATATAAATAAAATCATCCTGGTGGGAATGCAAACCGAGTACTGCATTGATGCCACCTGCAAAGCAGCCTTTGAACATGGTTTCAGCATTATCATACCTGAACAGACGAATACAACCTTTGATAATCAATATATGAATGCCAAAACTCTATATGAGTTTTATCATTATCAAATATGGCACAACCGTTTTGCCAGAGTGCTGCCGATGGAAAAGGTTGAGCAGCTCATACAGGAAGCTTAACACCTTTTCTCAGTATCTGTTACGATTTAAAGCTTCTCGAAATATACAAACCGCAGGCCAGCGTGAAGCTTTTCTTCCCTGAACTTTTCATAACCCAGTTTTTCATAGAACACGAGATTTTTTTCATCCAAATGCCCGGTAAAAAGTTCAAATCTGGTCCCTCTAAAGCATGTTTCAATAGCCTTCATCAGCTTTTTCCCAAGCCCCTTGTTCTGATAATCAGGGTGAACAATCAGTCTGCCGATATAACAGCTTCCATCCTTTTCGAAAGCTCTTACCGAACCAACAATCATTCTGTCTTCAACTATCTTTAGGATGATTGAACCTTCTGCTTCCTTCTTAAGCTCTTCAAGGGTTTGCGTCAGTGGTGGAATGGAAAAATCGTTGCACCTTATTGCATTTTCCTGATATACCAGCTTTTGAAGCTGAAGAATTTCTTCCAGGTCACTTTTTGCAGCCATATCAACACTTGGGAAATCATAATCAATACCAGACGACTTTATGTATTTTCTGGTTTTCGGGCAAACAAGGATACACAAACCGCAATGTGTTTCACCGGGTGAAACTTTCCATGCTCTTTCAAGTGCTTTCTTTCTGCAAGCGAATGCATCATAAAATGACTTACGCTCTTTGCCGGCAAACCACAAATCTCCGCTGAGGGCTTCGGCAGGACAATTCCTTACACAAAGGTTACATGTTCCACAACGTGACTCATTGATGGGGCAATGAACCTCCAGCGGTGCATCCGTTAGAACCGATGAGATTCTGATGGCAGAACCAAATTCCTCAGTAACCAATAAAGCACATTTACCTATCCAGCCAAGCCCCGCTCTTGTTGCGACCGTTTTGTGAGGAAGAATGGTAGACCGATCACCATAATTTATACTGACATTCTCTCTTGTTTTTGGAAAAGCATTGAATCCTGCTTCTTTAATTATCTCAGAAGCCTTTAAATCGAGATCGTCAAGAAGATTGTTCAAACGGCAATATTCATCATAATACCTTTTTGTAGGACCATTTCCGATTTCGTTGATAATAGCCGTGTCTAGCGCCACCGCAACTGAGATGGCGAATTTATTACCCATTGTTTGTTCCACCGGAAGTTCACTGATATCAGCAAACCCAACCAGCGATGCCCCTGCCGCTAATAACTCTTTTTTTAACTGTTCAGATAACGTGTACATGGTATACCCCCTTACAGTAATGCTGTTATTCAACAGCATGGGTACATTTCGTCTGCTTATTCTCAGTATTGCTCGGATAAGTTGCCTTAGTCAATACAGATTATTTTGCATTTTAAACAGATTGCTTTACGATGTCAATACTTTCTTTCTCATGATGAATGACCAGGGATAATTTTTGTTTCTGCTTCTTAGTTTCATGACCAACATGCTTGTATTCTCCATAGCAACAGAAGCAGTCGACGCAATTGTAACACAACCGGGACGCATGAGCGAGCAACAAGCTTGAATTTGCTTTCTTATCTGTAACATACAGAATTACGTTCTTCTAAAATGAGTTTTGTAGTGATTACGCAGAAGTAGTATAATATGCTAAAAACCACATGTACTGAGTGAGAAGAACGATGTAAGTAAAAGTGTAATGCGGGAGGAAACGATCATGCCCAGAATTTTTAACACGAACAACATGTCTTTTGAACAGCGTAAATCACCAATCCCCGAATTTTGCTGGCATACCAGCCCTGATTTGTCCGAGCTGACAAAATCTAAAGTCCTGAAGTTTAATATCCGTTCGCTCGATCCCGGGAAATTCTCCTATCCCTATCATTCACACAGAAATGCTGAAGAAATGTTTGTCATCCTTTCGGGCAGTGTAACGCTCAGAACCCCCGAGGAATACAGGGTATTGTCACAAGGAGATATTGTGTTTTTTGAAATGGGGCCTGAAGGGGCGCACCAAGTGTATAATCATACCGATAAGCCCTGCCAGTTTCTCGACATACGAACGGATCTGGGTTTGGACGTATGTGATTATCCTGATTCAGGTAAAATTAACGTTCTGCCCTATAGAGATATCTTTCAAGCTGAAACCGCAGTAGATTATTACCAGGGGGAGGAAAATATCAGTAAAAAATGGCCGGAAGAGATCGTTAATAAGAAATGATGCATTTACAGTCTCACCACAATAAGGCATTCGTAAAAGAGAAAAAAGCTATGATGATATTGATACCTATTTCAAAATACCGGAAATAGCTATTTTTGGTGGCAGGGGGCTTAAGTACCCTGCTCGGTTAAGTGCTTACGGCATATCAACGGGCTTCCTAATCAAAAAAATTATCCGATCTTCAGAAAAGGGTATTGCATGAATATGCATTGCGATGTATAATTATGCATATTCTTTTATGGAGGTGTGCATATGGGAATAGATTACGAAAAAATCTCAAAAAGCTACGATTCCGTAAGATATGCAAATCAAAGCACGATCAGTATATTTGTTCAGAGCCTGCCCATTACTAAGGCAACAAAGGTGTTGGACTTTGGATGTGGAACCGGTAATTATGCCGACACATTTCAAAAAGCAACCCATGCGCAAGTATTTGGAGTAGAGCCTTCAGATGGAATGAGAGAGAAGGCAGCTGCCAAAAATAGCAGTGTGGTTTTTGCGAAGGGAAATCACGAGCACATCCCGTTTGAAGATAGCTTCTTTGACTTTGTTTACATGACGGATGTCATTCATCACATTCCTGATTTGGGCGTAATGTTCAGGGAGATCTTCAGAGTTTTAAAGAAGGAAGGCCATCTTTGCATTGTAACAGAATCTCATGAGCAAATAGACAGAAGGTTTTACGTCAAGTATTTTCCCACTACCGCCATTGCAGATAAACATCGTTATCCGGATATCCCTGTTATTATTAGTTACGCTGTAAAAGCCGGATTCTCCCATATCAGAACCGATACCAAGGAAGGGGGCGTCACCAAAGTGCAATCTGATTTTGTAGACCTTGTGCGGGCAAAAGGGTATTCCATGTTTCATCTGATACCCGAGGAAGAATACCAAAAGGGCCTTATAGTGCTTGAGAAGGATGTTATGACAGATACCCTGTTCGTTCCTGGTTCCGGTGAAACCCTTGTATGGCTTGGAAAGTGAGGAGAGTATAATGATACAGCAGATTGAGGAATTATCAATGAATGCGTGGCCGGCATTGCAAACCTGCTTTTACGATGGCTGGGTAATGCGGTTTGCCGATGGATACACGAAAAGATCCAATTCGATTTTACCCATTTACGAATCTACGATTTGCGCTGAAGAAAAGATTAGCTTTTGCGAGCAGATGTATGCGGCATGGGGCCTTCCTACAGTTTTCAAGCTGACGGAAAAGAGCAACCCGCAAGGGCTGGATGACATTCTTGAGCGTAAAAGCTATCAAAAACTGGACGAAACTGCAGTAAGGCTTTTAGACCTAAACCATTATACTACCTGTAAGCCGAAGGATGTAATCCTCGACGAGAAGTTTACTGAAAACTGGATAGACAGCTTTTTTCAATGCTCCGGCCTGACCGATGAAAAGCAGCAAACAGCGGCGAAACAGATTCTTGAGAATATTCGTTCAGAAGTTGTCTGTGTGGCAAAAACCGTGGAAGATAAAATCGTTGGATGCGGCTTTGGAGTGATGGAAAGGGGATTTGTCGGTATCTTTGATATAGTGGTATCCAAGCATTATCGCAGGAATGGATTTGGGCTGGATATCATGAATGGAATTCTGACAAAGGCAAAGGAAAAGGGAGTACAAAACTCTTACTTACAGGTTGTCGTTGGCAATGAACCGGCAGAATGTTTATATACAAAGCTGGGTTATAAAGAAATTTACCATTACTGGTACAGAAAAAAGTAATTTCAGGTGAAATTGAATTAGGGTAGAGGCGCATCATCAATTGACGGTTTGGTACTGGAGTTTAAACTATAAATAGATACTCCGCACATCACTGCCTTCGGTACATCCACATTTATATCTCGCAAAATGTGAAACGACATGCAAAAACCCGGTGCCATCAGACACCGGGTTCTATTCGAAAATAGGTTTACATAAGGGACTATTCTTCAAAATAGTCAATCTCTATGAAAGAATTCCCTGTATAACTATGCCTTCTAAAAGAAGTTATTCAGCATATATTTCAACCTTTTCCTGACGTTCCTCATCTTCAATCTCTGCGATTTTGCCCTGAGCGCCGTTCTTAACGGCTTCCACCAATGCCTTGATATCGATCTTATCAAGCCCGTATTCCATCATTTGCGGAGCATTGGCAGCACCAAACTTCAGACCGATATCTACAAGAGATATGGGAAGATTTACTTTCGTCTTTACTCTGTCATCCATCGTCATCACGCGAATCTTTATCCACTTTGCGCGTGCTGCAGTACCGAGGTTTTCTTCGGCAGGTGGCTGATCCAGCGCATTCATAAGCTCCAGACCTTCCTGTGCAGAAATTTTGCCAACTTCAATCATTTTTAATATCTGCATTCTTTCTTCTGAAATATTTCTCATATCAAAATCCTCCAT
This sequence comes from Thermoclostridium sp., assembly GCA_017995215.1. Classification (GTDB taxonomy): domain Bacteria; phylum Bacillota; class Clostridia; order DSM-8532; family DSM-8532; genus JAAYJG01. Next base: position 7,807 of record JAGOJH010000082.1, on the reverse strand, counting down.
GTCAATGAATACTCGTTTCTATGCGGCGTGTTTTCGTATGGCTTAACCGCGACGCTTCTATGTCAATAGTTCTGTTGGTTCATTGCAAACCGATAACAATCAATTAATTAGCATTCAGATGAATCATTTAGCAGTCTTAAGGCTTCATCCTTGCTGATTTCTCCAAAGCCCAGCTTTTCCAACACGTCTTTACGGTTCACAAGTTTTTTGGCTGTTCAACCTGGTACCCCAAAGCACTAATCACTTCATCCAGCTTGTTTCGGACGGTGGGGTAGGATATTCCCAGCTCTTTTTCAATTTCCTTGATGCTGCCTCTGCTCTTTATAAATACCTCGATAAAGTACTTTTGCGGCCCAGTTAGCTTGCAGAACTTACACAGTTCAAATTCACCTTGTATTGTAGTTTCACAATGATGGCAATGGACTTCGGTGATCTGCAGCTCATTGCTGCAAACAGGGCATTTTCCGAGGACTTCATGTTTCATCCACTCACCTCCTGAGACTTTTGAATATGTTAAAAATTTTGATTTTTATTTTTCAATAAATCAATATATTCGAGCTGTAATTCAATTATATTCATCGTATTAATAATGTCAATCAACAAATTGATGAATCCGATTAGAATTTGATTAAAAATTAAAAATCTTAATGAACGTTTAATAAAATCAGAGCGGTATGGAAACGAATGCGTAATCTCTTTCATAGAAAAAAGAATTATGATACGATAGGGTTGGAATTATTGTGAAGAACAAAAAACATAATGCAAGAAAAGCGGATAAGACGAGAAAAACCTGAAGGGGTGCGATGAGTCCAACGCTACCTTTGTATTAACTGGAGGTTATTGATGCGGCCTTTATATTTTAAAGATAATAAACTCAGGTTGATTGATCAGACAAGGCTTCCGAGAGAAACCATCTGGCACGAATATTCATCTTATGATCAGGTAGCAAAAGCCATAAAGGATATGATCGTGAGGGGGGCACCAGCGATTGGTGTTACAGCGGCTTACGGAATCGTCATCGGAATGAATGCCATAAACCAGAAGGATAAGGAAGCTTTTTTCAAAGAACTTGCGCACATCGCCAATGAAATGAAAAGCACCAGGCCGACGGCTGTTAACCTGTTTTGGGCCGTTGACCGGTTGGTGAATAAAGCGCTGACCAATCAAGATAAAAGCATTGAAGAAATAAAAGCAATTACACTGCTGGAAGCACAGAAAATGGACGATGAAGATGTGCAAAGCAATCGGAAAATCGGTGAATACGGCAGTCAATTGATTCATCATGGTGATACAATCCTCACTCATTGCAACGCCGGCAGCCTTGCAACCTGTGATTACGGTACGGCTCTTGGCGTGATTCGGGCAGCCCATGAAGCCGGGAAACAGGTAAAGGTTTTTGCCGACGAAACCCGTCCATATCTCCAGGGGGCAAGGCTTACAGCCTATGAGCTGATGGAGGACGACATCCCTGTAACGCTGATCTGCGATAATATGGCCGGGTATTTTATGCATATCGGGCAGATTCAATGCTGCATCACAGGGGCGGACAGAATCGCTTCCAATGGCGACACTGCCAATAAGATCGGTACCTATAGTGTGGCGGTTCTGGCAAAGGAAAACAATATTCCATTTTATATCGCAGCACCGGTATCAACGATTGATTTCCAAATCAGCAGCGGTCAGGAAATACCCATTGAAGAACGCAGCCAACGGGAGGTCACTCATATCCGTGAAATTCAGCTTGCCCCGGATGGGGTAAACGTAAGAAACCCGGCCTTTGATGTCACTCCGAATCGGTATATTACAGCTATCATTACGGAAAAAGGAGTGCTGTATCCTCCATTTGCAAAGAGCATTCAAAGCTTGAAGGAAAAATAAATGTAAGCAGGGTAACTGGTAATCAGGCTCAACACGCCACCCTGAATGAGCGAAGGATTTACACCAGTAAAGTATAAATCAAATTTGCTACTCTGGGAATGATAACAGCCAGTTGTTGAATTAAAGCAGCCCCTTGATTTCCAGCAAAACAGGAGAAAAGAAATGAAGCAATGTTACCAGGAAATCCTTGACCTTTCAAAGCTAATGTATGACAAGGGAATGGTCAATGCCTTTGAAGGAAACCTTTCGGTTAGAATCGGAGACGGGCTGCTCATTACTCCCAGCCAAATCTGCAAGGGTTTTCTCAAAGAAGACATGCTGGTCGAAACCGATATGCAGGGAAAGGCTACAAAGGGAAATCGAAATCCTTCTTCAGAAATTCTGCTGCATCTTGAAGCATACTCCATCCGCAAGGACATCGGTGCGGTAATACATGCGCATACCCCTTATGCAACAGCGTTTGCAGTGGCTAATAAACCCATTGCAACAAAAGCATATCCGGAAATGATCGTCCTGTTCGGGGAAATTCCTCTTGTGAAGTATGGAACACCTTCAACACCCGATATCTGTAATGATTTGAAAAATCATCTGTTCGATCATGATGTGGTTCTTTTGGCGAACCATGGAATTGTTGCCGTTGGAAAAGACCTGTATGAGGCCTTTTTCAAACTGGAGTCCGCTGAAAGCATCGCAAAGGTTCTTCTGATGTCCCATTTGCTTGGCGGGGAGCATGAGCTGCCCACCAGTGAAGTAAGCAAGCTTCATGAAATGGGGAAGAAGAAATAAAAACCACCTGCCTAACAATAGTACAGAGGATGAGCGCTGGATGTGAATAATTGTACTACCATACAAAGAGGAGATCCTTGCAGTGGTGATAGATGTGATGAACATTCTCACACGACTCAGGTGTCGCCAAAAGACACGAAACCTGGGCAGGTTTCACAGGAGTAACAGATAATATGCCAGGCTGTAATACCGTGATATCCATGTATTGACATGATGCTGTCATCTCTGATAGGATTACAACGAAATTTCTTTTTGGAGGACGGCATGCTAAAGGTTTCATCATTAACAAAAAAGTATGGTAAAGTGACGGCAGTGGAGAATCTTTCTTTTGAAGTGAACGGCGGAGAGGTGTGCGCTATCATGGGCCCGAATGGGGCAGGAAAAAGCACTACCATCAAATGCATCTGCGGGCTGCTTCGCTATGGAGGAAGTGTCACCATTGGCGGGTATTCATTAAATAATAAAGAGGCTCGACGGCTATTTGGATATGTACCCGAAACCCCTGCGGTTTTTGAACTGCTGACCATCCGGGAGCACATTGATTTTATTGCCAGCGCCTATGGAATTAAAGATTACGAAGCGGAAATGAATGAATTGTTTCAGCGCTTCGATTTAGAGGACAAGCTGGATAAGGTGGGTAAAGAGCTTTCAAAGGGAATGCAGCAAAAGCTTAGTATTTGCTGTGCTGCGATCATCCGCCCAAAGCTTCTGCTTCTCGATGAGCCCATGGTGGGACTCGATCCGAAGGCGATCAAGGAGCTGAAAAAGCTTATTCTGGAGCTGAAGGAAACAGGCTGCGCGGTGCTCATCAGCACCCACATCATTGACAGCATCAACGGGCTGTGGGACAGGGTTCTGATTATGAAAAACGCTTCCGTTCTCCGGGATATAAAAAGGGAAGAGATGGAGAATGCCGGCAAAACTCTTGAAGAGATGTTCTTTGAGGTGACGGGGGTGGATGAATGAAGCCCCTGTTGTTAATCCTGATCAAATCGGTGAAAAACGGTATCAAGCAGCTTTTCAAGAAACCCGGGGCTCTGATCGGTTATTTATTCATGATCGGGCTGATGGCGCTCAGTTTTATTGGTTTAGGTTCCGAAGAAGAAGAAGGGATTAAGCTAACACAGGATATTTACATTGCCATTACAACAACATTGGCTCTCTTAACCATAATCCCTACACTGTTTCAGAGCATAAACTCGTTGGGATTGAACCTGCGAAGTGCAGACGTCAATCTCATTTTCACCTCTCCTGTTTCGCCTGGAAGAATACTGTTATACAGCCAGCTGCGACAAACCGGTGTTGCGTTATATACCGGAATCATCATGCTTTTTCAGGCACCGATGCTAAAGACCTTCTTTGATTTTACTATTGAGGGAATGGCTATTTATGTGGTTGCCTGGCTTGCCATTTTAGTAACACCTACTCTGTTCAGTATGTTTATATATATCGCCTTCCGAAACAAGCAAAAGGCGAAAATTACTTTTAAGACTATCCTATATGTTTTGCTTGGGGCGTACTTCATTTGGATCATTTATTCGATGCTCCAATCTGAAAATCCGTTGAACGGGCTTATATCGGCACTATCAGCCGACTTTGTCAAGTATGTTCCCGCGCTCGGATGGTATCGTCATTTATTCGCAAGCGCCACAACGGGTTTTACATTTGACTTTTTCTGGCCCCTTGCAGCAATCCTTGTTGCTTCAGTGTTTGCAGGCCGATATGCCATGAAAACTGCGGGAATTGACTATTATGAAGACGCTGCGAGCTCGGCTGAAAAGATCGAAAAAATCTGGGAGGCCTCCCGCAAGGGGCAAAAGGTCAACATCTATGATCTGCGCGATGATAAGAAGAAAAAGGTTAAGAAGGTTGAGTTCAGGTTTTCAATGAATGGGGCAGGTGCGATCTATCAAAAGCACCTTCTTGAATACCGTAAAAAGGGGTTCTTTCTTTTCAATTTCAGAACGATTTATATGACAGTATTACCGCTGATGGCAGCATACTTTATCCCCATTTCGGGTGAAGACCCCGATGCTTCGGCTGTTATTGCACTGGGAGTTTGTGTTTATATTGCTTTTCTGATTGCTTTTCAGGGAAGGTGGGGAAAGGAACTGCAACAACCCTATATTTACCTAATACCGGACAACCCCTTCAAAAAGCTTCTGTTCTGTGTTGCGGCAGAAACGCTCAAGCATCTTGTGGATGGGTTGATTTTGTTTACTGCCTGTGCAGTTATTTTTGGTTCATCACCCCTGGTCTGTTTGCTTTGTGTTATTGCTTATGTGATCATCAATGCTCTGTATAGCTTTCTGGACATCTTTTCCCAGCGGATATTCGGAAAGCTTCATTCAAAAATCCTGGGCACTTACCTGAAGGTGATGCTATCCATGCTTTTGATTGTTCCGGGGATTATCGTGGTGGCAGTTATGCTTGACGCACAGATAAGCGCCGCCATCTCAATGATAGCGTTGAATGTGATAAACTTATGCATTGCCGCTGTGATTGGACTGCTTGCGGTGGGTGCATTCAAGTACCCCGAGGTGAACCAGTAAACAGCATTTCAACAAGAAAAGAAAGAGGCTCCAAATCGGAGCCTTTTATTGTTCTTGATCATGTTTCGTCAATACAGGGTCATGGGAAGATGACGATTAATTTATCTGCTGTGAAATTTGTTAAAATGAAAGTTTCATTGAGGTTTATTGCACCTGGTTGTGTGGATGTTCATCAAAAATGATGCTTTGTTATATACTTTTTGACGTTTTACATAATATTTAAACATAGTTTTGTAGTTTTATATCGAACCATTAAGAATTTTTGGGGTTTTGATATGAAAGTTTCCATCGCAAAAGTTTCAGAAACCTATTGACATGATTTGTATAATTGTATACAATGAAAAAAACGAAAATCACAGGCAAGAAAAAGGGATGACAAATGGAGAAGATTGAACGTAAGGATACCGAGGCCGTCCATTCGCTTCACGGAAAGGTTTTTGAACAACTGGAAAACGCAATCTTAACCGGTCAATACAAACAGGGCGAGTGCCTGAACGAATTGAAGCTTTCTGAAGACATGGGCGTCAGCCGCACACCCATCCGAGAAGCCTTCCGCCAGCTTGAATTGGAGGGGCTTGTCATCTACACGCCAAACCGTGGGGTTGTGGTTCGTGGTTTTTCAAAAGAGGACATTCGAGATATTTATCAAATCCGCTCGATGATTGAAGGTATGACCGCAAGAAGAGCAACAGAAAACATAACAACCGAGCTTTTAAAGGTGTTGGAGGAAACGCTGGAGCTTGAGAAGTTTTACACTGAAAAGGGTGATGCGGCCCAAATCTCAGCACTTGATTCCCGATTCCACGAGGCAATATACCAGGCAAGCGGCAGCAGATTGCTGATTAAAACACTGAAAGCTTTTCATCATTATGTAAAGCATGTCCGCAACCTTTCTCTGTCCAATCCCGAGCGGGCGAAGAAAACCTATGAAGAGCACAAAGCTATCTATGATGCTATCCGTGACAAAGACCGCGAGTTGGCGGAAATTTTAACCGAGCAGCATATAAGAAATGCAACCGATTATATTGAAAAAATCAGCCTGGCCGAAAAGGACAAGGCACCAGGTAATGAATAGAAGGGGGAAATTCCTATGGAACATGACTTTACAACAGAGCAGCTGGAGCAATACTACGAGCGATCCGCACAAAAGATCGATAAAGACAGCTATTACAGCCCTGAATTGTTTACCAAATACAATGTGAAGCGAGGCCTTCGCAACGAAGACGGCACCGGTGTGGTAGTGGGTCTTACCGAAATCGGTGATGTCCAATCCTATGATTGGGTGGATGGTAAAAAGGTTCCAAAGGAAGGGAAGCTTATATATCGTGGAGTAGATGTGAACGATCTCGTTGATGCATGCATCCGGGAAGACCGGTTTGGCTTTGAGGAATGCGCTTACCTTCTGTTGTTTGGTGAACTTCCAAACAAAGCGCAGCTTGAAGAGTTCAATAGTGTGCTTGCGCATCACCGCACACTTCCCGAGGGCTTTGTGCGTGACATGATCATGAAGGCACCCAGCAGCAATATCATGAACAAGCTGGCACGCTCCATTTTGGTGGCCTACTCTTACGACTCCAATCCGGAAGATAACAGCGTACGTAATCTGTTCCGGCAAAGCGTTGATATCATTTCCAGCATTCCCTTGATGGCAGCATATGCGTACCAGGCAAAGGCTCACTATTATTTGGGGAAGAGCCTGTTTATCCACAGGCCCCGGCCTGAATTAAGCACTGCCGAGAACATTCTGTGCCTCAGCCGCCCTGACTGTCAATATACCCATCTGGAAGCCTCCACACTGGATATCTGTATGATCCTTCACGCAGAGCACGGCGGCGGTAACAATTCCACATTCACAAGCCATGTTGTCGCATCAACCGGCACCGATATCTATTCTGCTATTGCTTCAGCACTGGGCTCTTTAAAGGGACCCAAGCACGGTGGTGCCAACCTGAAGGTCATGGAAATGATGGATGAAATCAAACATGAAGTAAAGCATTGGGACAACGATTCAGAGGTTCGCGATTATCTGGTGAAAATCTTTAAAAAGGACGCCTATGATCATTCTGGCCTGATTTATGGTTTGGGGCATGCTGTTTATACAATATCCGACCCAAGATGTGTCCTTTTGAAGAAGAAAGCCAGCCAGCTGGCAAAGGACAAGGGTAGGCTGGAAGAATATCATCTTTATGAAAGCATTGAAAGGCTTGGGCCTACTGTTCTGAATGAACTCAAAAACACAAACAGGCCTATTTGTGCCAATGTGGACTTCTATTCCGGGTTTGTGTACGACATGCTGAATATACCCGTTGACCTGTACACACCATTGTTCGCGATTGCCAGAGCCGTCGGCTTCTGTGCGCATATCATCGAAGAAAACATCAACGGCGGGCGCATCATCCGTCCTGCTTACAAAAACGTGCGGGACAGAATGGATTATGTGCCGTTGGATCAAAGATAAACTTATATTAGGGTCTACTGAAAAACGATAAAAACATTGAAAACACTAGGTTTTAAGGCATTTTTGTGATATAATAATGAAAGGAAAACTACGATTTTGTAATCAAATCCTTGCACATGGAGAAACAAAAATG